>JAGQTQ010000130.1:2615-7528 GCA_020438905.1 Mycobacterium sp. | reverse complement strand
ACAACGGCGAGGAGTACCTGATCCTGTCGGCCCGCGACGTGCTGGCGGTCGTCAACAAGTAACAGCTGTGCCCCGCCCCGGAAACCCCCGCGTCTGACGTCGGGCGGTTTCCGGGGCGGAACACTTTTCAGGCAGACCGGACAGACCAAGAGGACTGGACTACATGAGCAAACAGATCGAGTACAACGAAACCGCCCGGCGGGCCATGGAGACCGGTGTCGACAAGCTCGCCGACGCCGTGCGCGTCACGCTCGGGCCGCGCGGTCGGCACGTGGTGCTGGCCAAGGCCTTCGGTGGCCCGACCGTCACCAACGACGGAGTGACGATCGCCCGCGAGATCGACCTGCAGGACCCGTTCGAGAACCTCGGCGCCCAGCTGGTCAAGTCGGTGGCGACCAAGACCAACGACGTTGCCGGCGACGGCACCACCACCGCCACCGTGCTGGCCCAGGCCATCATCCACAACGGTCTGCGCAATGTGGCCGCCGGCGCCAACCCGATCGCCCTCGGGTCGGGTATCGCCAAGGCCGCCGAGGCCGTTTCCCACGCCCTGCTGGAAGCGGCGACCCCGGTCTCCGGAAAGACGTCCATCGCCCAGATCGCCACCGTGTCCTCCCGTGACGAGGGAGTCGGCGAAATGGTCGGCGAGGCGATGACCAAGGTGGGCGGCGACGGTGTGGTCAGCGTCGAGGAGTCCTCGACCCTGAACAACGAGCTGGAGATCACCGACGGTGTCGGCTTCGACAAGGGTTTCATCTCGGCCTACTTCGTCACCGACTTCGACTCCCAGGAAGCCGTCCTCGACGACGCCCTGGTGCTGCTGCACCGGGACAAGATCAGCTCCCTGCCCGACCTGCTGCCCCTGCTGGAGAAGGTGGCCGAGTCCGGCAAGCCGTTGCTCATCGTCGCCGAGGACGTCGAGGGTGAGGCGCTGTCGACCCTGGTGGTCAACGCCATCCGCAAGACGCTCAAGGCGGTGGCGGTCAAGGCCCCGTTCTTCGGTGACCGCCGCAAGGCGTTCCTGGAGGATCTGGCCATCGTCACCGGCGGCCAGGTGGTCAATCCCGACGTCGGGCTGGTGCTGCGCGAGGCCGGACTGGAGGTACTGGGCACGGCCCGCCGGGTCGTGGTCAGCAAGGACGCCACCGTGATCGTCGACGGCGGCGGCACCCACGAGGCCATCGCCAACCGGGTCAAGCAGCTCAAGAGCGAGATCGAGGCCTCCGACTCCGACTGGGACCGGGAGAAGCTGCAGGAGCGGGTGGCCAAACTGGCCGGCGGCGTCGCGGTGATCAAGGTCGGTGCGGCCACCGACACCGAGATCAAGGAGCGCAAGCACCGCGTCGAGGATGCGGTGGCGGCGGCCAAGGCGGCGGTCGAGGAGGGGGTCATCCCCGGCGGCGGAAGTGCCCTGGTCCAGGCGCGCGCGGCGCTGGGGCCGCTGCGCGAGTCGGTCTCCGGCGACGAGGCCCTCGGTGTGGCGGTGTTCTCCGACGCCCTGTCGGCCCCACTGCACTGGATCGCGGCGAACGCCGGCCTGGATGGGCCCGTGGTGGTCCACAAGGTCAGCGAGCTGCCCGCCGGACACGGTTTCAACGCGGCCACGCTGACCTACGGCGACCTGGTCGCCGACGGTGTCATCGACCCGGTCAAGGTCACCCGGTCGGCGGTGCTCAACGCCGCCTCGGTGGCGCGGATGCTGCTGACCACCGAGACCGCCGTCGTCGACAAGCCGGTCGAGGAGGAGCACGATCACGGCCACGGGCACCACGGCCACGCTCACTAGGCGGTTGACGCCCGACACCCCCCGGCCATTCGGCCGGGGGGTGTCGTCGTCTTGGTGGGTGGACGCGTAGCCGTGATTTGGTCATACTTATGACTATGTTTGATCTGTCGCGGTTTGATTGGTCACGGTGACGATGTCCGAAGTCAGCTCGCTGGCCGAGGTTAAGGCGCATCTGTCGGAGTTGGTGGCACGTGTCGGCGAGCAGCACGACCGGATCACGGTGACGGTGCACGGACGCCCCGCCGCAGTCCTTCTTGCCGTCGATGATCTCGAATCGCTTGAGGAAACAATCGCAGTGCTGTCCGACGCCGCGGCGCTGCAAGCCCTTGGCGAGGCCGAGGCCGAGATCGCCCGGGGCGAAGGGGAAGGCATTGAAAGCCTGAACGCTGCCATACAAATGCGCCGCGCCGGGACGTGACCGACCGGCGATATGAGTTGATCATCGCGCCGACCGTGAAACGGGAACTGGCCGAACAGCTTCCGGAGTCGGTCGCTTTCGCCGCCTACGAATTCATCATCGGCCCGCTGCTCGATAATCCGCGGCGGGTGGGTAAACGGCTCCGGCCGCCGCTGAATGATCGCTACAGCGCACGCCGGGGCACCTATCGCGTTCTCTACAGAATCGATGACGAGCGGGAGCAGGTCACCGTCGTGGGCGTGTTCAGCCGTACCGATGCCTACCGTCGCCGATAACGGTTAGCGGGCCTACCGGTGGCCCGAATAACCTGAGACGAGAACCGTCGGGTCAGGGGAGGGGAAACCGATCGTGATGCCATTTGCCGTTCGTCTTGCCGTCGTGGCGATAGCGAGCACGGCCTTGCTGTCCGGCTGCGGCGGCTCGCCCGAGCGGTCCGCTCCGGGGCCGGGCGCTGCCGCGGAGATGGCCGGCGCGCCCGTGCCGCAGGACGCACCGGAGCAGCCGCCGACGGTCAAGCGAGACGTGGTCAAGACCGCCTCGATGACCATCATGGTGGCCAATCCCTCCGAGGCCGCCGACCGGGCCACTGCCATCACCGAGGATGCAGCCGGCCGCGTCGACACCCGGTCCGAGGAGGCGGGATCGGGAACCGGCAGGGCGCGGACCTGGTTGGTCCTGCGGGTTCCCGCCGACAAGCTCGACGAGACGATGCGTCACCTCAAGGAGCTGGGCAGCGTCCAGCGCGCCGAGGTCACCACCGAGGACGTCACGGCCCAGCGTGTGGATCTCGACGCCCGGATCACCGCATTGCAGACCTCGGTCGACCGCCTGCTGGCGATCATGCGCGACGCCAAAGACCCCGAGGCGCTGATCAAGGCCGAGGATGCACTCTCCCAACGCCAAGCCGATCTCGACAGTCTCCGAGCCCAGCGCGAGGCCCTCGGCGACCGCATCGACTACAGCACCCTCACCGTCACCTTCGTCGCAGACGCTATCGGCGGACCGGAGGAATACCGGGGATTCGGAGGGCAGATCGAACGCGGCTGGAACTCGCTGACCTCCGCGCTCGGCGATGTGGTGCTGCTCTTCGGGCTGCTGCTGCCCTGGATGGGGGCGCTGGCCGTGCTCGGCGGTGTCGGGTTCGGCCTCATCCGGCTGCTGACCAGACGCCGGCGGCGATAGGCCCGCTGGGGGATATTGGCCGGGCACGGTCGCGGGCCGCAGTAAACTGCTGACCGTGGCCAGAATGTCCGCCAGTGGCTGGGGCCGCGGATTGGCAGCCGCGCTCTCCGTCGTCGTCGCCGGGGCGATGGTCTACGCCCAGAACACGGAGACTCCCGTGTCGGCACCGCAAGATCCCACCGCGCCGACGCCCGGTGCTGAGTTGTCCGCGGCGATCCCGGAGGATCAGCTCAACGCGGTGGCCAACGCCGCGCACGTCGGCGACACGCCCACCGAGGCTGAACTGCTGGCGGCCAGCGCACCCATGGCGGCCCAGGAGTTCAAGGTCGCTTTGCCCCAGGGCGTCGCGCCGGAGCAGGGGCTGCAGGTGCACACCATCTGGGCGGCCCGCGCCATCAGCCTGATGTTCCTGGAGATCAAGACCATCGGCGGGTACCGGCAGGACCCGTTGCCCTGGCACCCCAACGGGCTGGCGATCGATGTGATGATCCCGAACCATCAGTCCCCGGAGGGGATCGAGCTCGGTAACCAGATCGCAGGCTACGTCCTGGCCAATGCGCAACGTTGGGGCGTCCTGCACGTGATCTGGCGGCAGGGTTTCTACCCCGGCATCGGGGCGCCGAGTTGGACCGCCGACTACGGCAACGAGACCGCCAATCACTACGACCACATTCACATCGCCACCGACGGCGGTGGTTTCCCGACCGGCCGGGAAACCTACTATCTCAACGCCATGGAGACTGCGGCGCCGAACTGAGCATCACCGGGCGTGCGGTGGCGGTCCGGAACGGGCGGCTGACCGCGACGACGAGCGACAACTCCAGCAGCCCCAGCAGCAGAGCCGGCCACAGCGCCCCGGCGATGATCGCGATGGTGCCATTGTGGCTGGATTCTCTGGGGTGTACCGCTGCGGTGGCGGCGAAAATGGCGGTGGCGACGATGATCGCGACGACCAGATAGACCTGAACCATGCCGACTTCTCCCGGCCAAAAACCCGTTGGCAGGAACGTAGCAGAAAATCGAACGGCGGTCTGTTTTTCCGTCCTGTCTACGGCGGGTCGTCAGGATCGGGTCATCACGCGGTCCGGCGGCGCACCGAGCCCTTGAGCAGGAGTTCGCGCTCGGACTCGCTCAGGCCACCCCAGATCCCGTACGGCTCGCCCACCTGAAGCGCGTGTGTGCGGCACTGGGTGATGACCGGGCACTGTCGGCACATCTTCTTGGCCTGTAACTCCCGGTGCGCGCGGGCGCGGCCGCGCTCTCCGTCGGGGTGGAAGAACATCGACGAGTCGACCCCCCGGCACAGCCCGTGCATCTGCCAGTCCCACAGATCGGCATTCGGCCCGGGTAGATGCTGCGGTTGAAGCATGTCGAATCTCCTCTCGCCGTGCGAGGTTTCGCACGTGTGAGACCTGGATATAGGTGCTGGGTATAGACACTGCTGGGTAGAGACACTGCTGGATGGAAACGCTGCGCAGTCGCCGGTGACCGCCTGCGTCCCACACGCTAGGAGGGCTGGCGAAACCG
>JAGQTQ010000130.1:0-2606 GCA_020438905.1 Mycobacterium sp. | reverse complement strand
CGCGCACTTTGTGCGGAATCGCATAGAAGTGGCCCAAGAATTTACGTCCAATTCACCTTCGGGCCCGGTCACGGGCAGATTACGCAGCATGGTCGCCGCACGCGGCTTACGAGGCCCGCTGCCGCCCCGTTGTGGTTGACATGTTCGTAACGCGGGCAGCATAAAGAGTTAACGACGTGATTGATAGCGTCGGCTTCCGATGCCCTCCCAAATGGAGCGGGCGGCCTTCGGCGAGGAACCCGGCCGCTGGCCGCTGCCGACGCCTGCCACCGATGACGAACTGTGGCTGTGTGCGGTGGCCGCAGGGGGGCAGGGCCGATACGCCGCGGCACGGTCGTGCCTGGCCGAATTGGCGATCCGGGAACCGGGCTTGCGGTTGGGGTCGCTGGCACTGAGCACCCACGCCTCCTTCCTTCGTCAGCTCGGCTGGCACCAGCAGGCCCGCGGTTGGGACGGCCGGGCGTGGGCGCGTGCCGGCGGTGACCCGGAGGCGGGAGTCGACGCCCTGGTCGGCCTTGCCGCGGACGCCCTCGGTGTGGGTCGACTGGCGTTGTCGGCCGCGCTGCTGGTCCGGGCCGTCGGCGAACTGGCCCGAGCCGATGCACCCCCGAAGCGGCTGGCGATCAGGCTGGAGTGGGTGCGTGCCGAACTGGCCATGGTCTCCTCCGATGGGGAGTCGGCCCTCACCCACGCCCGCCGCGGGGTGGACCTGGCCGAGCAGGCGCTGCCGGCCCTGCGGCGGCACCGCGTCAAAAGCGACGTCGTGCTGGCCGCCGCGCTGTGCAGTTCCGGCGATGTGGCCGGTGCCCGGGCGGCGGCCGACGCGGCTCTGCCGGCTACCGAGAGGTTCGGTTTGCAGCCGTTGCGCTGGGCGGCGTCCTGCCTGCTCGCAGATATCGGCAGCGCGGTGCTCACCCCGGCCGCCGTCGTCGATATCCGCGACCGAAGTGCCGCTTTCGTGGTGCGGCACGGAGGCCGGTGGAACCGCCGCTAACCACCTTGAGTGGCCAGGGCCGATATTGTCACTAGCTGAACCCCGCCGATCTAGATGTCCAGTACGTAACGTTGGAGAAGCCGCCGTCGATGACCATTCCAGGAGAGCGTCTCGACGCGGCCGTTGCTGAGGCAGTGGCCGGCAGTCGCGATGCGCTCCGGGAAGTAGTGGAGACCATTCGCCCCATTGTGATCCGGTATGTCCGAGCACGAATCGGTTCCGGGGAGCGCAGTGGCCTCTCGGCTGACGACGTTGCTCAGGAGGTTTGCTTGGCCGCCATCCAGGCGCTGCCGCGCTATCAGGATCAGGGACGCCCTTTCCTGGCCTTCGTCTACGGTATCGCCTCACACAAGGTCGCCGACGCGCATCGCGCGGCGGCTCGCAACAAATCCGAGCCGACCGATGTGGTGCCGGAACGGTTCTCGCTCGACGCGGGTCCCGAACAGATGGCGATGCAGTCCGATTCCGCCACGCGGATGAAGAAACTGCTCGCCATCCTGCCGGACAAACAGCGTGAGATTCTCACCTTGCGGATCGTCGTCGGGCTCTCCGCAGAGGAGACCGCCCAGGCTGTCGGGAGCACACCGGGAGCGGTTCGGGTGGCCCAGCACCGCGCACTGGCACGGTTGAAGTCCGAGATCGCAGGATCGGGGTACGACTATGCCTGATTCCTATGGGCCTGATTCCTATGGGCCTGATTCCTACCGGCCTGATCTCGGGGGCCCTGATTTCGGTGGGCAGCCCTCGGCGGAGGCCGTCCTGCGTGCCGACAGCTTCGTCGATGCACTGGCCACCGGTCGTCCGGTGGCTCCGCAGGACGCGGCCGACGCCGAACTTGCGGCGCTGCTCGGCGGGTGGCGCGACGAGATGCGTCAGCCCTCGGCGACCGATCTGATCACCGAATCCGAGGCGATCGCCGCGCTCAGTGCCGGACTTGGCGGTAAGCGCGGTGGTGGGATTCGCGAGCGGCGCGGCGCGCCCCCCGCTCCCGTGATCCCCCGGCGCAGTCATCGCGGCCTGAGCATCGTCGGTGCGGCGGCCGCCGCCGTACTGGGCATCGGTGGCTTCGGCGCCGTGGTGGCCGGGTCCGGCCCGGGCGACACCCTCTACGGCGTGCGCTCGATGCTGTTCGGCGCGCCCAAGCAGGTCCGCGACGACCAGGTGGCCTTGGCCGCGAAGACCGAGCTCGCCCAGGTGCAGAACCTCATCGCGCAGGGGGACTGGCAGCAGGCGCAGGACAAACTGGTCGCGGTCAGCACGCAGGTGGCCAGCATCGGAGACCAGCAACAGAAGCAGGAACTGCTCGACCAGTTCAACGACCTCTCCGCCAAGGTGGTCGAGCGTGACCCGGAGGCCACCGCGCCCCCCGGCATCACCTACACCGTGCCGCCGTCGGCCACCGAGCTGGTGCCGGCCGTCGCATCGCCGACCAGCACCCCGAGCGCGCCGTCGCCGAGCGGGTCCACGGCCGCTTCGGAGTCGCCCTCGACCTCGCCGGAGTCGGTGACGAGCAGTGCCGCCACATCGGGCGCCGAGTCCTCGGCTCCGTCAAGTTCGGCCCCGTCAACGTCGGCCCCGTCAACATCTGCCCCGTCGACATCTGCCCCGTCGA
>JAGQTQ010000129.1 GCA_020438905.1 Mycobacterium sp. | reverse complement strand
CCTCCACCGACTCCAAGTCCGACCGTCCGGCGCGCAACCGGTCGCGCCGCCGCACCCGCGGCGGACAGGGCGGCGGCCAGGCCGAGAAGTCCGCTGCCGCAACGGTTTCGGCTGCCACCAAGGACTCCGCGGGCGCTGAGGGCGGCTCGGGTGGGCGTCGTCGGCGTAGGCGCCGCGGCCCGCGCAAGTCGGCCGAGGCGGGCGTGACCACCGACTGACGGCGATGGTCAGACCGGAACGCCGCACCAGAGGGGATCTCATCGCCGCGGCGGCGATCGCCGCTGTGGTCGTCGCTGTCATCGGCTTGTTCTGGTGGCGCAGTTCCGAGCGGGCCACCATCAGCCGGCCGGCGGCACAACCCGCGCCCGCCACCACCGCCGCCGGATCCGTCCCCTCAGCCCTGCAGCAGCGCTGGACCGCGACCAGCACCCGCACCCTGGCCCCGGTGTCCCTCGGCGGCGTGGTGGTGACCGGCGACGGCCGGACCGTGGCGGGACTGGACCCGCAGACCGGTCAGCAGCTGTGGAGCTACGCCCGCGACGCCGAGTTGTGCGCGGTGTCCTACGTCTACGACCTCGCCGTCGCGGTCTACCCCGACCAGCGCGGCTGCGGGCAGGTCAGCGGACTGAAGGCCGCCACCGGCCAGCGCGGTCCGACCCGCACCAGCTACGCCGACAAGGTCGTGGTGGTGACCTCCGACGGCAGCGCGGTGCTCTCGGCCGGGGCGACCCGCCTGGAGCTGTGGCGTTCGGACCTGATCCGGATGCTGTCCTACGGCGAGATCGACGCCCCGGTGAAACCGGTGAACACCAAACTGGGCACCGGGTGCGCGCTGATGTCGGCCGCCGGCAGCGAGAGCGGAGTCGGAGTCTTAGAGGCCTGCCCGGACCGGAAGGACCTACGCCTGACGCTGCTCAAACCGGGCAAGGAGGAGGACGAGCCCGACACCAAGCACGTCGAGCTTCCCGGGGTGGCGATCGACGCCGAGGCCCGGGTGCTGGCCTCGGCGACCACCACCACCGCGGTGTACCTGCCCACACCGAGCCCGCGAGTGGTGGTCTACGACGAGACCGGCACCTCGGTCTCCGACACGCCGCTGAACGGCCCGCCGATCCTGAGCGGTACGGCCCCGGCCGTCACCCGGGCCGGCGACATGATCACCTGGTGGGCCGGCAATTCTGTGCTGGTGTTCGACAGCAAGCTGGGCTACCGCTACACCGTGGAGGGCACCGGCGAGCAGGCGCCGCTGGGCCCGGCGACGATGATGGCGGGCCGGCTGCTGGTCCCGGTGGCCGACGGACTGGCCGTCTGCGACCCGGCCGACGGCACGCTGGAGCGGGTGATTCCGCTGGCGCACCCGTCCGGCACGGCAGCGGTGATGCCCGCGGTCAGCGGGCCGATGCTGATAGAGCAGCGCGGCTCCGCGCTGGCCGCGTTCGCCCCGGCAGGAAGCTAAACCGGGCGGTTACGCCGAAGCCTCGAAGTTCGGCAGCTTCTTACCCGAGCGCCAGTGCTGGAGCAGGGCCTTGGCCAGTTCGCGGTAGGCGATCGCACCCTTGTTCTTGCGGCCCGACAGCACCGACGAGCCCGAGGCGCTGGCCTCGGCGAACCGGACGGTACGAGGTATCGGCGGGGCGAGCACCGGAAGGTCGTAGCGGTCGGAGACGTCGAACAGCACGTCGCGGCTGTGGGTGGTGCGTGAGTCGTACAGCGTGGGCAGCGCGCCGAGCAGCTTGAGATCCGGGTTGGTGATCTGCTGGACGTCGGCGACGGTGCGCAGGAACTGCCCCACGCCGCGGTGGGCCAGGGTCTCGCACTGCAGCGGCACGATCACCTCGCCGGCCGCGGTCAGCCCGTTGAGGGTGAGCACACCCAGCGACGGCGGGCAGTCGATGAGCACCACGTCGAATTCGTAGTCGGCCAGCTTGGCCAGGGCCCGCTTGAGCGCGTACTCGCGCCCGGCCCGCATCAGCAGCATGGCCTCGGCCCCGGCCAGGTCGATATTGGCCGGCAGCAGGCTCATCCCCTCGGGGGTGGTCACCAGCGCCGCACTGGGCTCGACCTCGCCGAGCAGCACCTCGTGCACCGACACCGGCAGCTTGTCCGGGTCGGTTCCCAGCGAGAACGTCAGACATCCCTGCGGGTCGAGGTCCACGAGCAGGACCTTGCTGCCCTCCGCCACGAACGCCGCGCCCAACGAGGCCACCGTGGTCGTCTTGGCCACCCCGCCCTTCTGGTTGGCCACTGCCAGTACTCGCATCACGCCGACCATCCTTACAGGTTCAGGCAGAATCGGTGGACGTGAGCGTCGGCAACCACCGTCTGATCCTTCTCCGGCACGGTGAAACGGAGTGGTCCCGGGACCGCAAACACACCAGCCATACCGATATCGACCTCACCGAAAACGGCCGCCAGCAGGCGAAACTGGCCGCGCTGACGCTCGAGCACCTCGATCTGGACAACCCGCTGGTGATCAGCAGCCCACGCCGGCGCGCCTTGTCGACCGCCGAATTGGCCGGTCTGCGTGTCGACGAGGTTTCCCCGCTGCTGGTGGAGTGGGACTACGGCGACTACGAGGGGCTGACCACCCACGAGATCCGCACCGAGACCCCGGGCTGGCTGCTGTGGACATACGGCTGTCCGGGCGGGGAGAACGTGGACCAGGTGAGCATGCGAGCCGACCAGGCGGTGGCCTACGCGCTGGACCACATGCCCGACCGCGATGTGGTGTTCGTCAGCCACGGCCACTTCTCCCGGTCGGTGATCACCCGCTGGGTCGAGCAGCCGCTGCGCGAGGGGGCGCGCTACGGGTTCGGAACCGCCGCGGTGGCGGTGTGCGGGTTCGAGTATGGCCTGCGCCAACTCTCCGCCCTGGGCCTGACCAGCCATCCGGCCGGCGGGACGTGACCGAGGCGATCTCCTTCGCGCTGATCGGGCCCGCGGCCGGCGGCCCCGGGAAAACTCTTGTCGCAGAAGGCATTCAGACCGGGTATGACGACGCTGCCGCGGCGGCAGCCGCGCTGCGCGACGGTTCTTCCGATCTGGTGGTCGGCGCGCTGCCGTTCGACCTGCGCCGGCCGGCCGCCCTGATCACCCCTTCACGGGTGCTTCACGCCCTGCCCGACGGCGCGGGCCAGGCACTGCCGCGGGTACGAATCGCCGAGACGCTGCCCGACCCGGCCCGTCACCGCGCCCGGGTGGAACGGGCGCTGCGCCGGTTGCGCGACCCCGACGACGCGCTGCAGAAGGTGGTTCTGGCCCGCGCGCTGGCACTGGCCGCCGACGAGCCGATCGACCCGATGACGCTGCTGCAGCGGCTGGTCGACGCCGACCCGGAGGCCACCGGATATCTGGCCGACCTCTCCCCCGCCGGCGGACGGCACACCGGCGCGGTGCTGGTCGGCGCCAGCCCGGAACTGCTGGTGGCCCGCGTCGGCGACCGGGTGCTCTGCCAGCCCTTCGCCGGCTCGGCTCCCCGATCGGCCGATCCGGACGTCGACGCGGCCAACGGCGCCGCGCTGGCCGCCTCCGGCAAGAACCGCCACGAGCACCGGCTGGTGGTCGAGACGATGCGGGCCTGCCTGCAACCGCTGTGCGCATCGCTGGACCTGGCGGCCGAGCCCCGACTCAGCAGCACCGCTGCGCTGTGGCACCTGCGCACCCCGATCCGCGGCACCCTGCGCGACACCGCTACCACCGCACTGGATCTGGCGCTGGCCCTGCACCCCACGCCGGCGGTCGGCGGGGTTCCGACGGCCGCCGCGGTGGATGCCATCGACGAACTCGAAGGCGACCGAGGCTTCTACGCCGGCGCGGTCGGCTGGTGCGACGCCCGTGGGGACGGCCGGTGGGTGGTGGCCATCCGGGGCGCGGAGGTGTCCGCCGACCGCCGCAGCGCGCTGGCCCACGCCGGCGGCGGCATCGTGGCCGAGTCCGACCCCGATGACGAGGTCGCCGAGACCACCACCAAATTCCGGACCATCCTGACCGCCATGGGGGTGCGACAGTGAACCCGCAGATCCGCACCGCGCGCCCCGGCGACGAGGCCGAGATCGTCGCGATGATCCATGAACTGGCCGCCTTCGAGCACGCCGCCGACGACTGCACGGTGACCGAAACCCATATCACCGCAGCACTTTTCGGCCAGGACGCCGTCGCGTCCTGTCATCTTGCCGAGGTCGATGGCCGGATCGCGGCGATGGCGCTGTGGTTCCGGAACTTCTCCACCTGGGACGGGGTGGCCGGCATCCACCTGGAGGACCTGATCGTCCGGGAGGAATTCCGCCGCCGGGGTCTGGCCCGCGCGCTGCTGGCCACGCTGGCCCGCGAATGCGTGCGGCGCGGCTATAGCCGGTTGAGCTGGTCGGTGCTGGACTGGAACACCGACGCCATCGCGCTCTACGACGCGGTGGGCGGACGGGGAATGCCGGAGTGGATCCCTTACCGGGTCTGCGGCCCCGAGCTGTCGGCGCTGGCCCTTTCCGAGCTCGTAGCGGAGTAGCTCATCCACCGCAGGGTGGACGGGGCGAACAACAGAGCCAGCACCGCCAAGGCGATCACGGCGACCGGGATGCCGTAGAGCCAGCGATGCGACCCGGCCCCGGCGTACCAGGCCACCGGCAGCAGCAGCAGCTGGATGAACACCGCGATGCCCCGTCCCCACCGCCGGCCCGTCCGCAGCGCCCACGCCGCGCTCAACAGCGCCGCGGCGAACACCGCGAACCACGCCGCGTTGCCGAACCCGTTGACGATGTGCCGGTCGGCGCCGGCCAGCCCGCGGATCAGGAACACCACGGCGGCGACGAGGCCGACGACGCCCTGCAGGGCGACCAGCGCGGCCGCCCGTCGCACGGTCACCGGTGTCATGCGGCGTCGGCCCGCCCGGTGATCCGCTGCAACACGGCGGTGGCGATCCGGTCGGAGTCCCCGAAACGCGTTGCGTCGACACCGATCAGGACCGGCCCGGCGGCTCGGTACAGGGTGGCGCATTGGGCCTGGCACACCGCGAACGTCCCCTGGTCGAGCACCTGGGTGGTAACCGAAAGATCCGACGCCGCCAGGCCCGAACACGCCGTCAGCGACTTGCCCAGGGCGGTCAGGGCCGCACGGGCGGACCGGGAGTTGGGATAGACCGCTACCGCCTGGGTGACGGTCCGGTTGGCCGGCCCCGGATAGGTGACCGAGGCGAACTGGGTGTACCCGCCGGCGAAGGCGACGTCCTGGTTGAACAGACCGTGGCATTCGACGGGGTACTGCGCGTCGTACTGGTGCTGACCGCCCGGGCGGCTGACCGGCTCGGCCGGGGCCAGTTCGGCGTTGCCACCGATGATGCCGCGGACCTCGTCGACGTTGAGCAGCATGGCACCCGCCGCCGGCTCGGCTCCCGCGTTCGGCGCGGCACCGAGCGCGGCACACACGGCCAGCGCGGCCGCCGCCACTAATCGAATGCCCGTCATCTGTCACCCTCACGCCGGAATCAACAGCCCCACCGAGTGTAGGCGCTGCGCATTACGCTGTTGGCTCGTGCGCGCCGTGCTGATCGTCAACCCCAACGCCACGTCGACGACTCCGGCCGGCCGCGACCTGCTGGCTCACGCCCTGGAGAGCCGGGTTCGGCTCAGCGTCGTCCACACCGACCACCGTGGGCATGCCGTCGAGATCGCCGAGGCGGCCAAACGCGACGGTATCGACGTGATCATCGTGCACGGCGGCGACGGCACGGTGAACGAGGTGGTCAACGGCTTGCTCGGCCCCCCGGGCCCGGACCGGCCGCCGGCAGAGACGCTTCCGGCCGTGGCGGTGGTACCCGGCGGGTCGGCCAATGTGTTCGCCCGCGCGCTGGGCATCAGCCCGGATCCCATCGAGGCCACCAACCAGCTCATCGACCTGCTCGGCGCCGCCCAGCTCGGCGCGCCGTGGCGGCGCATCGGCCTGATGGACTGTGCCGAACGCTGGGCGGTGTTCACCGCCGGAATGGGCGTGGACGGCGACGTGGTCGCGGCTGTGGAGGCCCAGCGCGCCAAGGGGCGCAAGGTCACCGCCGGTCGCTACATGCGAATCGCTTTTCGCGAGATGCTCGGCGGCGTCCGCGGCGAACCGCTGCTCACGCTGCACCTTCCCGACCGTGAGCCGGACCCGGGCGTGCACTTCGTCTTCGTGTCCAACGCCAGCCCCTGGACCTATGCGAACCGCCGGCCGGTGTGGACCAACCCGGGGACCACCTTCGAGGGTGGTCTGGGAGTTTTCGCCGTGACCAGCATGAACTTCTTCGCCAACCTGCTGGTGGTGCGTCGGATGCTGGCCCGCAGCGCCGAGATCAAGGGCAGGCACCTGATTCGGGAGGATGACCTGCCGTGGGTGCGGATCACCGCCGTCGAGCCGATCGCCTGCCAGGTGGACGGCGATTTCCTGGGCATGCGCACCGAAATGACGTTCACCGCGGTTCCCGGGGCGCTGTCGGTGGCGGCACCCGCTGCGCAACCGGCCTGAGCTGCGCCGATACCCGACGATCAGCGGCTTAAGGGCGCAGTTACCATGAGTTTAGACTAACGTGCAGCCGGGATTTTCACCCACCCGGGGAGTGACCTTCCCCACGCTTCGACTAAGTTCCCTTGACTTCCGTCACGCCTGTGAAAACATCGTTGTAACAGAGCAACAACGTTTGCATGTGCACCGGTTAACACCGCAGTCGACGGGGAATACCCCGCCACTTGGTGCGCACGCAGCTAGTTAAGGAGTAGCGACAAATGGATTGGCGCCACAAGGCGGTCTGCCGCGACGAGGATCCGGAACTGTTCTTCCCGGTCGGCAACAGCGGTCCGGCGATCGCCCAAATCGCTGATGCGAAGCTCGTGTGCAACCGCTGCCCGGTCGTGACGGAGTGCCTGACCTGGGCGCTTGATTCCGGTCAGGACGCCGGCGTCTGGGGCGGTATGAGCGAGGACGAGCGCCGCGCCCTCAAGCGTCGCAACGCTCGGACGCGGGCCCGCACCGGCGTCTGACGCAATTCTTCGATCGGGGCCCCGGCACTCTGCCGGGGCCCCTTTTATTGCTTCTCGTGCGCGGCGTTCTGTTGCGCGGCGTTCTGGCAGTCGATCTTCGGGTTCGGGCATCGCCCTTCCCCGCTGGACAGGCCCCTCCTTCGGGACGGGCGAGTAGCCTGGGAGCCGTGCGGTCACACGGATTGAAGGCCCTCGGCGTGGCCACCGCGCTGGCCACGTTGCACTGGGCAGCCTTGCCGGCAACCGGCAACGCCGACCGCGGTGATCGATCAGAGGTCACTGTCGGGCAGGACACCTCCCACGGGCGGGCCGGACGTGTCGGCCGACCCGGATCCCTCGACCAGACCGCATCGAGCCGGCCGCGCCGGGCGGAGGGGCGGTTCGACGGTCAACCTCCCGCAGTCGACAGGACCAGGCCCGTCCCCGTCCCTGGTGAAGATGGCGACTCCTTCGCCCCCGGCGATGGCGGCAAACTCGACGCACTGGCCGGTCTCAGCGAGGCTGATGCAACGGCGGCCGCTGCTCAAAAGGGGTTCACAGTCCGGATCGTCGCTCGCGACGGCGAGTGGTATCCGGTCACCAAGGACTACCGACTGGACCGCATCAACCTCGTGGTCGCAGGCGGTGTCGTCGTCGGCGCGACCATCGGTTAGCGGTGGCCACCTACTGCGCCGTCCCCCGGCCGGTGCGGCGCCCGATCGGAACCCGCAGCACCACGTCGGTGCCCCCACCGGGCCGCGCCCGTATGCCCAGCGTGCCGTCCAGCTCGGCGCCCAGCAGGGTCCGCACGATCTGAAGACCCAGCCGGTCGGAGTCCTCCAGGCTGAATCCCTCCGGAAGTCCGCGGCCGTCGTCGCTGACCACGATGTCCAGCGCCCGCGCCGAACGGTCGGCGCGGATCACCACCCTTCCCCCCTTGTCGGCCGGGCCGAAGGCGTGCTCGATGGCGTTCTGAACCAGTTCGGTGACCACCATGACCAGCGCCGTGGCCCGGTCGGCGTCGAGCACCCCCAAGGCGCCCTCCCGGCTGATCCGGATCGGGGCGTCGACCCGGGCGACATCGTTCATGATCGGCAGGATTCGGTCGATGACCTCGTCGAGGTTGACCTCCTCGTCGACCGATATCGACAACGCCTCATGCACTTGGGCGATCGCCGCCACCCGTCGCACCGACTCCAGCAGCGCTTCTCGGCCCTCGGCGTTGTCGGTGCGACGGGCCTGAAGCCGCAGCAGCGCCGCCACGGTCTGCAGGTTGTTCTTGACCCGGTGGTGGATCTCACGGATGGTCGCGTCCTTGCTGAGCAGCGCCCGGTCGCGGCGCTTGACCTCGGTGACGTCGCGGACCAGCACCGCGGCACCCGCCGACTCGCCCGCAACCACCAGGGGCAGGGTTCGGATCAGCACCGTGGCCCCGCCGGCGTCAACCTCCAGGCGCATACCCGGGCCGCCGGCCAGCGACTCCCCGATATGGTCGGCAAGTTCGCGAGCCTCGAACGGGTCCGAGATCAGCGGCCGGGTGAGCGCGACCAGGTTGCGGCCCTCCAGATCGGCGGCCAGACCCATGCGGTGGTAGGCCGACAGCGCGTTCGGACTGGCGTAGCCGACCACACCGTCGACGTCGAGACGGATGAAACCGTCACCCACCCGGGGGCTCGACCGCGACATCGCCACCTGGCCCACATTCGGGAAGGTGCCCTCCGAAACCATGTCCAGCAGCGTGGCGGCACAGTCAAGGTAGGCCTTCTCCAGCCGCGAGGAGGTGCGCCGGCCGTCGCCGGCGGTCTGGCGGGTGAGCAGCGCCACGACCTCACCGCAGCAGCGCACCGGGATTGCCCCGAGTAGGCCCTCCTCGGCCACGACCGTGCCGACCGCGTCGGCGATCAGCATCGTCGAGGCGGTGTTGGGCCGGCACTGCGCCACGCAGACCAGGTTGCCGTCGTCGCGGGGCACCCACATCAGCAGATCGCCGAAGGACAGGTCGGCCAACAATTGCCACTCCCCCACCACCGCATGAAGGTGGTCCACCGCACTGCCGGGCAACTCGGTGTACTCGGCGAGCAGGTCACCGAGGGTGGACATCGGGTGGTGTCAGTCGCCGATAACGGCGATGAGGTCACCGGCCTGGATCACGTCGCCCACCACCACACTGACCTCGGTGATGACGCCGGCGACCTCGGCCAGCACCGGGATCTCCATCTTCATCGATTCGAGCAGCACGAGGGTGTCGCCGACACCGATCTGGTCGCCGGCGCTGACGACGACCTCGAGCACACTGGCGACAATCTCGGCGCGCACATCCTCGGCCATGGGACATATCGAACCACACCAGGCGATTTCCAGAGGGCTAAGGCACCGTGAGACACTGGTGTCAATCACTGGTGACTTTTCACGGAGGTAGCACCATGGCCAAGCGTGGCCGTAAGAAGCGTGACCGCAAGCACAGCAAGGCCAACCACGGCAAGCGGCCCAACGCCTAGATTTCTTTCCTAGCGGGTAACCGCCGCCCGCCTGGTCGCGGACCGGGCGGGCGTTTTCTTCGCCGTCGAGTTCTTCGCCGTCGAGTTCTTCACCGCCGGGGCACTGCCCACTGTGGCCGAGTTTCGTGCTGATGCGGGCTTTGGCTGGGCGGACGCTCCCGCCGTCTTCTCCGTCGTCGTCGCGGCTTCGGTCGCCGCCGGGCCCATGAGGTGATCGAGGTCGGCGGCCACCGCCGCCGCCGGCGCCGCCCGCGCCGTCACGGCCAAGGGATTCGCCGCACGCGTCGGCCGGATCGCCGGTGTGGTGTCGCCCCACGGCCTCTGCGACCGCGGCGGAGGATTCCACCACGCTCGGAGGTCCTTCAGCCAGGCGGGATCGTTTCGGGCGTAACCCGAGTCGACGATGGGCTTGAGCACCGAGCTCAGCAGCGTGATCATCTGCTCGGGCACACCCTGTTCGCGGAGCGGCGACAGGATCGGCAGCTGCGCCGTCGTTACCAGGTAGGTGGTCGTCGTGCCGCCCGCGGCGTTCACCTCGGTGGTGATGTTCTGCGCGGGAATGGTGTCGAGGTCGACCCAGATCGAGTCCCAGTGGATCCGGCCGTAGTCGGTGGCGGGACTGCCGATCAGGGCGTTGGCGACGGCCAGCAGATTCCATGGCCGGTCCGGCCAGTCCGCCAAACCGTCGTACTCGCCCTTGACCACGATGGCGTCATAGGGAGTCACCGGGATCGGTTGCGTGGTGTAGGCGATGTAAGGCAGATCCGGGCCGGTGAAAGGCACCACCGCCGGGATGATTCCGCGTTCGCCGTCGCCGATGATGACGAAGGAGATGTCCTGCGGCGTCGGCTTGTCGGGGTTGG
>JAGQTQ010000024.1 GCA_020438905.1 Mycobacterium sp. | reverse complement strand
CGCCGACCAGCCAGCCCTTGGCGGGCACGCCGTGCTGGCCGAAGGTCAGCTCACAGGTGGCCGAGACCTTCAGGCCCATCTTGTGCTCGACGTTGGTGACGAAAGCGCCGTTGCGCTCGCCAGGCTCGCCGGTCTCGAAGTCGAAGAGGAACTTCGGCACCATGAACAGCGACAGTCCCTTGGTTCCCGGTCCGGCGCCCTCGGGGCGAGCCAGCACCAGATGCATGATGTTCTCGAAGAGGTCATCGGAATCGGCCGAGGTGATGAACCGCTTCACCCCGTCGATGTGCCAGGTGCCGTCTTCCTGCTTGACCGCCTTGGTGCGTCCGGCGCCTACGTCGGAGCCGGCGTCCGGTTCGGTGAGCACCATCGTCGAACCCCAGCCGCGTTCGGCCGCCAATACGGCCCACTTCTTCTGCTCCTCGGTCCCGAGGTGGTGCAGGATCTGCGCGAAGCCGGCGCCGCCGCCGTACATCCAGACGGCGGGGTTCGCGCCGAGCACATGCTCGTGCAGGGCCCACAGCAGAGCCTTGGGGGCCGGTACGCCGCCGAGTTCCTCGATCAGGCCGACCTTGTCCCAGCCGCCGTCGATGAAGGCGCGCACGGAGGCCTTAAAGGACTCCGGCAGGGTCACGGTGTGGGTGGCCGGGTCGAAGACCGGCGGGTTGCGGTCACCTTCGACGAAGGACTCCGCGATCGGCCCCTCGCTGAGGCGGGCCATTTCGCCCAGCATCTCAGTGGCGGTGTCGACGTCGAGATCGCTGAACGGGCCCTCGCCGAGGGTCTTCTCCAAGCCGAAGACCTCGAACAGGTTGAACACCTGATCACGGACATTGCTCTTGTAGTGGCTCACTATTCCTCCTCGATGAGAACGCCACTCGCGGTTGGGTACTCGGATAAGTTACCCACCAGTAACACGATTACTATACCGCTCGGCAACCCAAACGCAAGATGCCTGTGACCGAGGCCATGCAGGTGGCGGCCGGTTCGTGGGTTCCGAACGGCGGTCAGTCGCGGGGCGTGGGCCCTGATTGCCCTGCGCTCTCCGGGCCGGTCGGATCTGCGGCCGCGACCTCCGGACCCGGGTGGGGCTCGGTCGGGGTCGACTGCGTATCGGTGTCGGGCAGCTGTGAGACCAGGTGCACGGCGAGTTCCCCGATGGTCGGGTAGTCAAAGACCGCTGTCGGACTGATGTCGAACTTGCCGCCGAACTGGCTAAACAACCGGTTGCGCAGTTCCACGGCCATCAGCGAGTCGGTTCCGAGGTCCAGGAACCTGCTGGTCGCAGCGGGCGGTTGAGCCAGGCGCAGGAAGCCCTGCACCTCGCGTTGCAGGAACTCGGTGACGAACCCGGCCTGCTGCGCTTCCGGAATCTCCTGGAGTTGCCGTAGCAACTCACTGTCCCCGGTCGCCGCACCGTCGGCGGTGGGAAGCACCTGATCGAGCATCGGCGGGCGGATGCCGCCCAGCATCTTCGCCGTGCGCTGCCAATTGGCTTTCAGCACCGTCGCCTGCGCCGTTCCGTGACGGACGACCTCGCCGAGAGCGGCCAGCGCCGCGCTCGGCTCCAGCGGCAGCATGCCCTGGGCGCTGAGGTTGGCCAGCGCCGCCTGGGAACTGGCCATGCCGCCGCGGCCCCACGGGCCGAAGTTGACGGCGGTCGCTTGAAGGCCCTTCGCTCGCCGTTGGGCGACCAGGCCGTCGAGCAGTGCGTTGGCGCACGCGTAGTTCGCCTGCGACGGCGAGCCCAGTACTGCCGACGCCGACGAGTACAGAATGAAGAACTCAAGGTCGTCGCCCAGCGTCAAGTGATGCAGGTGGTGGGCGCCATAGGCCTTGGGCCGCAGGGTTGTCCGGAATCGCTCCGGGCTCTGCTGCGGCAGCAGGGCGTCATCGAGAACACCCGCCAGATGTGCGATGCCGGCCAGCGGCGGCAACTCGGTACGGATCCGTTCCAGTAGTCCGGCGGCCTCGGTCTCGTCCCCGACGTCGGCGAGCATGACGTGGATCCGGCAGTGGAAGCGCTCGGTCATCGCGGCGATCGCCTGCTCGGCATCGGCGTCCGGGCCGCTGCGACTCGTCAACACGATGTCACCGGCGCCGAGTTGGGCCAGATACCCGGCGGTGTGCAGGCCCAGCGCACCCAGGCCGCCGGTCACCAGGTAAGTCCGATCTCCGCGTGGCTGCAGGGGTTTCGGCATCTGGACGATGATCTTGCCGATGTGGCGTGCCTGCTGCATGCGCCGGAAGGCCGCCCGCGCCTCCGTCAGTGGGTAGACCTCGGCGGGCACGGGGTTCCACTCGCCCTTGGCCAACCCGTCGGCCACCTCGACCATCAACGTCTGGATGTGCTCGGGGTCGTTCATCATCGTCACGTCCAGCGCAATGACGCCGTACTCGATGTCTGCACGCACGGCCGCCATCTGTTCGGCCGTCCAGATGTCACGTTTGGCGATCTCCGCGAACCGACCGCCCTTGGCGGTGGCCCGCACCGTCGCCTCGACGAATCCCTCATTGGTCAGGCTGTTGAGTACCACATCGACGCCCGCTCCGTCGGTGTCCGCCAGGATTTGCTCTGCGAAATCCGTGGTCCGAGAGTCGTAGACATACTCCACGCCCATCTCGCGCAGCGTCGCTCGCTTGTGGGCGCTGGCGGTGGCGAACACTGTCGCGCCGCGGTGGCGTGCCAACTGAATTGCCGCCATCCCCACACCGCCACTGGCGGCGTGGATGAGGACCCGGTCGCCCGGCTTCAGTTGGGCCCAGTCGAATGCCAGACGCGCCGTCAGCGCAGCGGCGGGAAGTGTCGCCGCGCCGACCGGGTCGGTGCCCTCGGGCACCGGGGTCAGCAGCGGAGCCGGCACGTTCAACCGGCTGGCGAACGCGCCCTGCATCGAGCCGAAAACGCGCTGGCCGACCTCGAATCCGGTGACGTCCGAGCCGATTTCGGTCACGATGCCACACAGATCCCCGCCGATCGGCCCGGGATCGCCCGGATACAGACCCAGAACGTTGAGGATGTCGCGGAAATTCAGGCCCGCGGCCTCCACCCGAACCTGAATCTCGTTGGAAGCGGGCGAGGAGACCTCCTTCTCCACCAGGCGGAGATTGTCGATGGCGCCCCGCTCGGTCGGGGCCAGCACGTAATCCTCGCTGCGCGGCATGGGCAGATGGCCGCTGCGTGCCCAGTGCAGCAGCCGGGAAACCAGGAACTTCCCCTGGCGCACGGCCATTTCGGGCTCGGCAACCGGAGTTCGGAGTGCCCCCGCCAACCAGCCCGCGGAGTCCGAGGTGTCGAGGTCCAGCAGTCGGCACCGCAGCGTCGGCTGCTCGGCGATGATCGTGCGTCCCGCGCCCCACAGCGCCGCGTTCACCGGGTCGACCGGTTCGCCGGGCTCGGTCGCCACCGCCCGCTCGGTGACGATCCACAGCCCTCCGGTCAGGTTGGGCTTCTCGGCGGCCAGTGCGGTCTGCGCGGCGGCGAGCAAGCCGGCGATCTCGGTGTCCAGGCGCTCCGCGAGGTCGCTGGTAGACACCTCATCGCCGGCGCGTCCGGCGCTTCGCCAGACGATGCCGGCGACGGGGTTACCGTCCTCGGCGGCCGACGCGAATGCCTGTTCCCAGTTCTCAGCACCGGCGCAAGGGTCCAGGGTCACCGAGCCCGGTACGGCGGCTGCCAACTCGTCGAATCCGGCGATCAACCAGGTTCCCTGGGTGCTGTCGGCATCAGCGCTCCCCGGCGTCGGAGCCTCGTGCCAGCCGAGGGTGTACAGCAGGCGGGTCGCATCCCCGCCGAGCCCGCGCATCAGTGCTTCGCGGGGCGCGCGCTTGACGGTGAACTCATTGATACCGCCGAGCCGTCTGCCCTCGCGGTCTAGGAAGTCGATATCGAAGACCTGCGTCTCGCCCTCAACACCGGCGGTGTGCCAGCGGGCCCGGCAGTAGAACCGGCGCGGCATCGGCCCCCGTAGTTCGACCTGGCCGTAACGCAACGGCAGGAACAGGTCGGATACCCCATGTTCGACTGCGGTCAGGGCGGGGAATGCGGGAAAGGCCACGCCGGTGCACAGATCCAGCAGCACCGGGTGCATCGGTTCGCCGCCGAGGTGCTCGGCCAGCTCGTCGCCGACGGAGACGTCTCCGATCGCCTCGCCGTCGCCGACCCACAGTGACTTCAGGGACGTGGACCAGGTTGGGCCCCAGGCGAGTTCCATGTCATTGAAGGTCTCGAACAGTCGTTG
This sequence comes from Mycobacterium sp., assembly GCA_020438905.1. Classification (GTDB taxonomy): domain Bacteria; phylum Actinomycetota; class Actinomycetes; order Mycobacteriales; family Mycobacteriaceae; genus Mycobacterium. Next base: position 95,079 of record JAGQTQ010000024.1, on the reverse strand, counting down.
CGGGCTGGTGCGGGTCAATCGCTCGATCGCCTCGTCTAACGGCGCGGCCGCGGTTACCGTCTCGGAAGTGGAAGCTTCGGTCGCTGCACCGGCGAGGACGGTGCCGTCGGAGTTCAGCGACCACTCAGCGTCGCGCACGCCGTGTGGCCGGCTGTGAACCTGGAAGCGCCAGCCACTCTCGGCCTCGAGGGGGTGCATGGTCAACTGCACCTCTCGGGCGGCCTTCTCCGGCAGGATGATCGGCTCGTAGAAGAAGACCTCCTTCACCCGTGCCGGTGCCCCAACCGCGGCCAGCGCCATCGTTGCGTACGTCGCACCGGGAACCACCACCGTGCCGTAGATGACGTGATGGGCCAGCCAGGGTTGGGTCTTGACCGACAGCACCGTGCTGTAGACGGTGTCGCCGGACGCGAGATCCCTTGCGCTGCCGAGGATTCCCGATGTGGCGCTGCCGCCGGCCCAGACGCCGGAGATCTTGGGCCAGAAACGGCGGCGCTGGAACGGGTAGGTGGGTAGATCCAGCGTGCGGACCGGGGTGTGTTGCCGGGCGGCGAAGTTCGGCCGATGTCCGCTGATGTAGGCCGCTGCTAGTGCTTCGGTCATCTGGCGCTGAGCGTTGGATCCCTTGCGCAGGGACACGATAGTGCTCGGAGCGGCCGCTGATTCCGGCCAGATCTGCAGCGCGGTGGCGCTGAGTATGGGCTGGGGCCCGATCTCTATCAGTACCGAGCAACCCAGCGAGGCGACCGTCGCGACACTCTCGGTGAACTGCACCGGCTGCCGGGAATGCTTTCGCCAGTAGTGGGCGTCGATCGGTGTGTCGGCGGTCAGAACCGCGCCGGTTCGGTTGCAGACCAGGGGCAGAGTCGGGGCTGCATAGCTGAATTGCCCCGCGAAGGACTCAAATTCGTCGAGCACGGGATCGAGCAACTCGGAATGGAACGCGTGCGACGTCTCCAGCCAGGTGCAGCGCGTGCCGTCCTGACTGCAGGTGGCGACGATCCGTTCTAGATCCTCGCCGGGCCCCGAGAGCACCGTGTTGCGGCCGTTGTAGGCGCCGACCGAAACACGCGGGAAGGCCTCTGCGGATTGGAGCACATACCCGGGATCGGCAAACACCGCCACCATCCGGCCGCCGGCCGGCAGACTGCCGAAGAGCCGTCCGCGCTCGGCGATGAGCCGGGCCCCGTCCTCGAGGCTGAACACCCCCGCCACACAGGCGGCCGCGTACTGGCCGACGCTGTGACCGAGAACCACGTCGGGCTCGATACCCCAGGACTGCCACAGCCGCGCCAGGCCCATCTCGACGGCGAAGATCGCCGGTTGGGCAAACGAGGTGTGCCGCAACGTTTCCGCAGCCTCGCGGTCGTTGGACAACAGGACGTCCAGAAGTGGGCGCGGCAGGATGGGGTCGACGGCCTCGGCGCACCGATGGACGGTCTCGGTGAACACCGGCTCGGTGCCGAACAGCTCCCGGGCCATGCCGATGTACTGGCTGCCCTGGCCTGGAAAGAGCCACGCGGTGGTCGGCGGATCGGTGCACTCGCCGCGCAACACACCGGGTCGGTGGCGATTGGCCACCAGATCCTCAAGCAGCAGGCGGGTCTCATGGATCGAGTTGGCAACCAACGCCGCGCGGTGCTCGAAGTGTGAGCGTCCCGCCCCCGCGACGAAGCACACGTCGGGCAATGACGCTTCAGGATGCTCAGCGAGCCAGGCCGAGTAACGATGCGCGAGCGCCAGCAGCCCCGGTGCGGTCCGTGCGGACAGCGGCAGCACGCTCCAAGGCTCACGCGGTGTCTGCGCTACCTCGGCCTCATCTGAAACGCCGACGACGTTCTCCGCGATCGTGGCGGGGCGGGGGGCCTCTTCGATCAGCACGTGGGCGTTGGTGCCGGTGAACCCGAAGGAACTCACCCCGGCACGGCGTGGGCGGCCGTTCGGCTGCCACGGGGTCGGCTTCTCGACGACCCGCACGGGCAGGGACTCCCATGGAATGTGGGGATTGGGTGTGTGGAAGTGCAAGTTCTGCGGCAGTAGCTGGTGCTGCAGCGACAACACGACCTTGATCAGGCCGGCCATGCCGGCGGCAGACTCGAGGTGCCCGATGTTGGTCTTCGCCGTGCCCATCAGCAGTGGCCGGTCCGGGTCGCGGCCGGCACCGTAGACCGCGGCCGCCGCCTGAACCTCGATCGGGTCACCGAGTGGGGTGCCGGTGCCGTGCGCCTCGAGATAGTCGATGTCTGGGCCGAGCAGACCGGCGCGGGCGAGGGCCGAGGCGATGAGACGCTGTTGCGCACCGCCGTTGGGCACCGTCAGACCGCTGGAAGCACCGTCCTGGTTTACCGCGCTACTGCGGATCACCGCGCAGATCCGGTCGCCGTCGCGGTGGGCGTCGCTGAGCCGTTTGAGTACCAGCACCCCGCAGCCCTCGCCGCGCACGTAGCCGTCGGCGGCGGCATCGAAGGTCTTGCACCGCCCGTCGGGGGAGAGCATGCGAGCCCGGGAGGCGGCGACCATCGACGCCGGGCTCAGCAGGATGTTTACGCCACCGGCAAGGGCCATGTCGCAGTCGCCGGAGTGCAGCGCCTGCGTTGCCTGATGGACGGCGACCAGGGACGAACTGCAGGCGGTGTCCATCGCCACGGCCGGGCCCTCCAAGCCGAGCGTGAACGACACCCGTCCCGCGACGGCGTTGAGCGCATTACCGGTGATGAAGTAGGGCTCGAGGTTGTCCACCGAGTCGCTCGACATCAGGTGGGCGTACTCGTTGGCGCCGACGCCGATGAAAACGCCGGTCCGGCTGCCCCGCAATGACGCCGGCGAGTATCCGGCCCGCTCCAGCCCCTCCCAGGCGATTTCGAGCATCAGGCGCTGCTGGGGATCCATCCAGACGGCCTCGCGCGGTGAGATCCCGAAGAACTCCGGATCGAACTCGTCGACACGTTGTAGGTAGCCGCCCTCGCGGGTATAGATCTTGCCAGGCGTCTGCTGATCGGGGTCGTAGAACTCATCGACGTCGAAGCGGTCCTCGGGGATTTCCCGGATCGCATCCACCCCGCCGGAAAGCACATCCCAGTAAGCGTCGGCATCCGGCGAGCCCGGGAAGCGGCACGCCACCGCGATGATGGCGATCGGCTCGTCCGTCGCCGAGGCGGCCGGCTGGGCTGTTTGAATCGCCGCCCTGGATTCGGCGCGGTCGTCGAGGCTGAGCACGTCGCCGAGCAGATAGTCCGCGACGTCCACCAGCCGCGGGTGGTCCATCGCCAGGGTGGCGGGAAGTTCACTACCCACCGCCTGCTCGAGCTGACGGCGCAGCTCGATCGCCATCAACGAATCCATGCCCAGGTCGAAGAACCCTGCCTCCTCGCGGATCTCGGCGACGTCGACGCGGGTGACCTCGGCGACGGTGTTGCGGACGAGGTCAAGGACCAGCTTCCGGCGCTGCTGCACCGGTGCGGCGGTGAGCCGTTCGACCAAGGCGGTGGCACCTGCCGGGGCGGACGCCGGAGCGGGTACCTCGCGGGCCACCTCGTCAAGCAGTGCGCGTGGGCCCGCCTGCAGGTAGATCGGGAGGAAGCGGGACCAGTCGATCCGCGCCACGACCGCCTCCGGGGTTCCGGATCCGGCCGCCGCCATAACGTCGGCCATGCCGGTGAGGGCTTCGGTCGGCGAGAGGGTGTGAACGCCGCGCAGTTCGAGTTGGGCGCGCGCGCCGGCGTCGGCCATGCCCGTCGACAAGGGGCCGAAATTGACGCTGACAGCGGGAACGCCGCGTTCCCGCAGGCGCCAGGTCAAGCCGTCGAGGAAGGCGTTCGCCGCGCTGTAGGCGCTCTGCCCGTAGCTGCCCCACACCGATGAGATGGAAGAAATGGACACGAAGAAATCGAGCTTCAGGTCTGCGACGGCTTCGCTCAGATACCAGGCGCCCCAAACCTTCCCGGAGAAAACCCGGTCCAGTTCGGCTTCATCCAACGAACTCAGCGGGGTGGTCGAGTTCTCACCGGCGGCATGGAAGACGCCGGCCAGTGGCGGAAGTTCGGACTGTACGGCCGACAACAGGCGGGCGACGTCGTGCGGGTCGGCGACATCGGCCGTCATGACCCGGACGGCGCACCCGTGCCGTTCACCCAGTTCGTCTATCTGGGCGGCGGTGGCGGCGTCGGGGGCGCGCCGACTGGTCAGCACCAACTGGCCGGCGCCATGAGAGGCCAGGTATCCGGCGATCTCGAGGCCGATCGAGCCGAGGCCGCCAGTCACCAGGTAGGTGGCATCCCCACGCAACCGCAGGTCCTCGGGCTTGGGCTGCCCGGTCCGGCGAACCAGTCGCGGAACGTGCACGCCGTGTTCGCGCAGCGCGATCTGATCCTCGCCGGTCAGCGGGGCCGCCACCCGCCTGATCACCCGGGGCCAGTCGTCGGTTCCGGTGCTCACCAGGTCGGCGAGCCCGCCCCACACCTGCGGGTACTCGAGGGCCGCGGCGCGGCAGAAGCCCCACAGGCTGCGCTGCTCCGGGGCGACGGTGTCGGCCGCCTCGATCCGTTGGGCGCCGCGGGTGAAAACCCAGATGGATCCCGGTAGATCGGCGGTGGCGGCTGCCCGGAACAGTCTCTGGGTCCCGCCCAAGACGCGGTGCTGCATCCGCAGCAGTGATCCCATCGAGGAGGGGCCCGAGTCCAGGGCCGCGACGTGCAAGATGCGCACCGCCGACTCATCCAGGGCCGCCGCGCGCAGCTCGGCGACCAGGTTCTGCTCATCGGTGTCGGAACCCGGCAATTCGATGACACGATGCCGACAGCCGTCGGCAGTCAGAGCGTGGACCAGTGGTCCGACGTCGGTGCCGTCGCCGACCACCAACCAGAGCGCATCCTCACCGGCGACGGCCGCGGTGGCGCCCGACTTCTCCCACCGGACCTCGTAGCGGATATCGGCGATCGACTGGGCGCTGCGCTGGCGGTTATGTTGCGCGGCAAACAGTTTCAGCACATCAACGGTTGTGTTGCTGTCACCGGGGCTGTTCGGCCCGCCGGAGCTGTCCAGCAGGGCGGCGAGTTCCTCGATCCGGCCGTCCTCCAGAAGCTGAACCGCCTCGGTGCGGGTGGAGGTGTTCTGAACTGTTGAGTCACCGGTTTTGGGCTGCTGGTCGGTGAACCAGTACTCGCGATGTTCGAACGGGTAGGTCGGCAAATCGAGCTTAAGTGCAGGGCCGCCAACCAGGGCGGCGAAGTCTGGCCGGTGTCCGGCGATGTAGACCCCCGCAACGGCTTCGGTGATCTGCCGTTGGTCGTCGACGTTTCGGCGCAGTGATGCGATCGCTTTCGGGGTGGGCGCCGTATCCGGCCAGGCGCGCAGGGCTGCGGCGGTGAGCACCGGCTGCGGGCCGACCTCCAGCAGTAGGCTGCAACCGAGGCCTGCCAGGGTCGCCACACCCTTGGCGAATTCGACCGGCTGTCGCGAATGCCGCCGCCAGTAGGTGCCGTCCAGCTTGGCGTTGCGGCCCAGCGCCGCCCCGGTCCGGTTGCAGATCAGAATCCTTTGGGGAGAGCCGAATTCGAATCCGCTCGCAAAGGACTCGAACGCGTCTAGCGCGGGATCGACCAGCGCCGAGTGGAATGCGTGGCTGGTTTCAAGCCATTCGCAGCGCGCGCCGTCGGCCGTCAGTCGGGCGACCACCGTTTCAAGGTCTGCTGCCGGTCCCGACAGCACGGTATTGGCCCCGTTGTAGGCGGCCACCGAAAGGCTCGGGAATTCGTCGGTGAAGCGCTCGACGCGGTCGGGAACGGCGAAGATCGCCGCCATCCGCCCGCCCGCGGGGAGCTCACCGAAAAGCCGACCGCGTTCGGCGAGGAGACGGACCCCGTTTTCGAGGCTGAAGATTCCGGCCACGCAGGCGGCCGCGTATTGCCCGACGCTGTGGCCGAGAACGACGTCGGGCGCCAGGCCCCATGATTGCCAGAGCCGGGCAAGACCCATCTCGACAGCGAAGATCGCGGGCTGCGCGTGGCGGGTCTGCTGCAGGGCTTCCACCGCGGCCGGGTCGTCGGGGTCGCCGAAGACGACGTCGAGCAGTGGCCGATCCATCAGGTCGGCCGTGGCGTCCGCACAGCGGCGCATGGTTTCGGCGAACACCGGTTCGGTGTCGAACAACTCCCGGGCCATGCCGACGTACTGACTGCCCTGACCGGGGAACAGCCACGCGGTCTTGGGTGCGTCGGCGCAGTCCCCGCGCACCAGGCCGGGGGCCGGCAGGTCGTCGGCTAGCGCGTCGAGCAATTCGCGGGCGGACTCCAGCGAGTTCACCACCAGTGCGGCCCGCCGCTCGAAGTGGGCTCGTCCAGCCCCGGCGGTCAGGCACACATCGGCCAGGCTCGCCTCGGGATGGGCGGAGAGCCAATCGCGGTAGCTCGCCGCGGTCTGGCCCAGCGCGGCCGGTGTGCGTGCGGACAGCGGGAGAACCCGGAACGAGGGCGGATCGGACGCCGCGGGCGCGGCCGTCGGCGACGGCGCGGGCGCCTCCTCGATGATGACGTGTGCGTTGGTGCCGGAGAACCCGAACGAGCTCACGCCGGCGATCCGGGGACGCTCGCCGCGCTCCCACGCAACGGGCTCGTCGACAACTCGCACCGCAATCCGGTCCCACGGTATGTGAGGGGACGGGTTGCGGAAGTTCAGGTGTTTGGGGATTTCGGCATGCTCGAGGGACAGGATGACCTTGAGAACCCCGGCGACACCGGCCGCTGCTTCGAGATGTCCGATGTTGGTCTTGGCCGAACCGATCAGCAGTGGGCGGTCGGGGGCCCGGCCTCTTCCCAGCACCGCGGCGGCGGCCTGAACCTCGATGGGGTCACCCAGTGAGGTTCCGGTGCCGTGGGCCTCCAGGTAGTCGATCTCGTCGGCCACCAGGCCGGCGCGGTCGAGGGCGTCGCTGATCACCCGTTGCTGGGCTATACCGTTGGGAACGGTCAGGCCGCCCGATGCGCCGTCCTGGTTGACTGCGCTACCGCGGATCACGGCTCGGATCCGATCACCGTCGCGGACCGCGTCCTCGAGACGCTTGATGGCGATGACGCCGCAACCCTCGCCGCGGACATAGCCGTCGGCCGCGGCGTCGAACGTCTTGCACCGGCCGTCGGGCGCGAGCATCCGGGACTGCGAGAAGGTGATCATGGTGGCCGGACTGAGCAGGACGTTCGCTCCGCCCGCCAGGGCGAGGTCACATTCACCGAGGAGCAGCGCCTGACAGGCCTGGTGAATGGCGACCAGCGAGGAACTGCACGCGGTGTCGACGGTGACCGCCGGTCCCTGCAGCCCCAGTCGGTAGCTGATCCGGCCCGCACCCGCAGCGCTGGAGGTGCCGATCGCGAGGTAGGCCTCGATCTCGGGGTAAGTCAGGACGTCGGAGCACATGCCGAGGTAGTCGTGGGTGGAAAGGCCGACGAACACGCCGGTCCGGGTGTTGGCCAGGTCCGTCGGTGCGATGCCGGAATGCTCTACAGCCCGCCAGGCCGTCTCCAGCAGCAATCGGTGCTGTGGATCCATCAGCTTGGCCTCGCGCGTAGACACCCCGAAAAACGGCGCGTCGAATCCGGTCGCGTCGTCGACGAAGCCGGCACGGCGGGTGACCACCTTGCCGCGCGCAGCCGGATCCGGGTCGAAGAATTCGTCGGCATCCCACCGGTCGACCGGAACTTCGGAGATGGCGTCGCGTCCGTCGTGCAGCACGTCCCAGTACCGGTCGGCATCGGCGGCGCCGGGCAGGCGGGCCGCGTAGCCGATGATCGCGAACCTGGGCGTCCGCTCTGTCGGGTGCCTATTGGTCGCCATCAGGATGGACCCCCGCTCCCGCCGGTGATGTATCGATGTCATTGAGGGGAGATCGCGTCACGGCCCCGATCGGGTTGGTGAGCGGCCAAGGCCAAGTCGTGGGCCCGACTCATCTCCAGAGAGCCAGTATTGCACGGTCGTTGCTGACGGCGGACTGCGTACCGCCTGAGGTGCGTATTGCTCGCTGCCGCCGTACCTTCGTGCCGCCACGGCGTTCCGTTGTGCCAGCACGGCGCCCCTTGGGAGGGTGGGACCGCTCCGGGACCCCGTTTCAGCGGCGGAGGCTATCTTGGAAGCGCGCCACAGCGCCGCCCAGCAGCGGCCGGAGGCGGTCAGAGTCGGGGAGGGAAGAATTTGCAGATCGCCAAGATTACGGTCGGCACTGTCGCTGACTGGTTGCCGAGTAAGGGCAAATTGATTTCCTGGCACCCTACCGATGCGGCGAAGAAGACAGCGCACGAGGCGCCGGTGAGTACGGTCCCCGTCAGTTTCATGCAGGGGCAGCATCTGCGGGGTGTGTTCCACCAGGAGGCCGCCGGACTCGACTATTCCCGGCAGATCATCGCGACGTGTCAAGTCCCGGGTCAGTGCGATGTCCAGGCGATGAATCACGCCATCAACGCCTATCTTCGCCGTCACGACACCTACCGGAGTTGGTTTGAATACAGCGGAACCGGGGATATCGTCCGGCGCACCATTTCGGACCCCAACGACATCGAATTCGAGCCGGTCGATCAGGGTGAGATGTCGGCTGAAGACGCGCAACGGCATATCGTCGACATTCCCACGCCATTTGAATGGGGTTGTTTCTCTTTCGGAATTGTCCAGTCCGCCGACCATTTCGATTTCTATGCCAGTATCGACCACGTTCACGGCGATGCCGCGCTGATCGGCATTACGATGCTCGAGGCACATGGGATGTACACGTCGCTGACGTTGAGTGGCCAGCCCATGGAGTTGCCGGACGCGGGCAGCTTCGACGATTTCTGTCTTCAAGAACGCGCCGCGACGGCGGCGCTGACCGTGGATTCGCCAGAGGTTCGTGCCTGGATCGAGTTTGCCGAGGACAACAACGGCACTATGCCGGACTTCCCTCTTCCGCTGGGGAATCCGCTGGAGCCCACCGCCGCGAAGATGGTCGGCGAGATGATCATGGATCCCGACCAAACCCAGCGTTTCGAAGCGGCCTGCGCAGCGGCGGGCGTGCGCTTCGTGGGCGGTCTGTTCGCCTGCAGCGCCAAAGTTGAACACGAGTTCACTGGCGCGACGACCTACTACGGCCTCACGCCCCGCGACACTCGCCGCACGTCTGACAATTTCACCACCCAGGGCTGGTTCACCGGCCTCGTGCCGATCACTGTTCCGATCGCGGCCACGTCGTTCCCAGAGGCTGCGTGGGCGGCGCAGGAGTCCTTCGACTCCGGTCAGAAACTGGCGAGGGTTCCCTACTACCGGGTGCTCGAGTTGGCCCCATGGCTGGAGAAGCCCCGGCCGAATTTTCCCGTTTCAAACTTCCTGCACGGGGGCGCCGCGCCCCTCAACGCTATCCTGGCGGCGACCGAGTTGGGTTACTCGAACAACATCGGCATCTACTCGGACGGCCGATTTTCCTACCAGCTGACGATCTACGTGTTCCTGTACGAGGGCGGCACGGCGATGTCGATCCTCGGCCCCGACAACCCGATCGCCAGGAAGTCGCTCGCCCGGTACATCGAGGCGATGGCCTCGGTGTGCCGGCAGGTCGCCGACGGCGGCGATTGGGGGCACGGTGTTTAGGCCGGCGCCGTTTAGGCCGACCTGACTCGTGAACGCCAGAGGTTGGTCCGTACCGGAGTCGGGGGTACGAGTGTGATGGGACGGCTGGCACGGTTCGTCGTGCGGTGGCCCTTCTTCGTCATCCTGGTCTGGGCGGCGCTGGCGGTGGCGCTACCGCAGACGTTCCCGAGCCTGGGCGAGATGGCCCAAAAGAATCCGCTGGCCATGCTGCCCGCCGACGCGCCGTCCAGTGTCGCCGCGCAGGAGATGACCAAGGGTTTCCAGGAGACTGGAACCGACGATCTGCTGCTCGTGGTCCTCGTTGATGATCGCGGACTCGACCGGGGCGACGAGCCGGCCTACCGCAACGTGGTCGACGCGTTGCGTGATGACCCCGACGTGGTGATGCTGCAGGACTTCATCGAAACTCCCGCTCTGCGTCCGTTCTTGACCAGCAAGGACGGCAAGGCCTGGGTGATTCCGGTGGGACTGGCGGGTGCGTTGGGCACACCGCAGTCCTACGCGTCATTCCAGCGGGTGTCGGAGATCATCGTCGAGAAGACGGCCGCGACCCCGCTCCAGGTGTACCTGACGGGACCCGCGTCGACGGTTGCCGACCTCACGGTGGCCGGTGAGCGCGACCGCAGGCCGATCGAGATCGCGATCGGGGTTCTGGTGCTGGTGGTGCTGCTGGTGGTCTACCGCAACCCGATCACCATGCTGGTGCCGTTGATTGGGATCGGCATGTCGCTGGTGATCGCGCAGTCCGCCGTCGCGGGCCTGTCCGCCGCGACCGGCCTGGGGGTCTCGAACCAGGCCATCATCCTGCTGAGCGCGATGATTGCCGGCGCCGGAACCGACTACGCCGTATTCCTCATCAGCCGCTACCACGATTACGTGCGGCGCGGCGACAGTTCCGACGAGGCGGTCCGTCAGGCCCTCGGTTCGGTGGGCAAGGTCATCACCGCGTCCGCGGCGACCATAGGGCTCACCTTTTTGGCGATCAGTTTTGCCAAGATGGGCGTGTTCTCCACGGTGGGCGTGTCCTCGGCGGTGGGTGTCGGCGTGGCATTCCTGGCTGCGCTGACGCTCCTGCCGGCCATCCTCGTGGTCATTGGCCGGTGGGGCTGGATCACGCCGCGTCGCGAACTCACCGCCGGCTTCTGGCGCCGCTCGGGCATCCGGATCGTGCACCGGCCACGTACCTATCTGGTAAGCAGTCTGCTTGTCCTACTGCTCCTCGCGGGCAGCGTCGGCCTGGCGCGATACAACTACGACGACCGCAAGGCCGTGCAGCGGACGGACCCGAGTTCGGTCGGATACGCGGCACTGGAGCGCCACTTCCAGATCAACCAGTTCGTACCGTCCTATGTACTGATTCACTCGCCCCGCAACCTGAGGACCCCGCGGGCGCTGGCTGACATGGAGCAGATGGCCGAACGCATCAGCCAGCTGCCGGATATCGCGATGGTCAACGGTGTCACCAGGCCGCTGGGCGAGGTGCCCAAGGAGTTCCGGGCCACCTATCAGGCGGGCATCGTCGGGGATCGGCTCAGCGAGGGTTCGGCGACGATCAACGACAACATGGACGGTCTGAACCGGCTCTCCGAGGGGGCCAACACCCTGGCACTCGGACTGGGCGACGTCCGCTTCGAGGTCAGCGATCTCGCCACCAACATCGAGGGCATGGTCAACGCGTTCACCGCCCTGAAGCTCGCGTACAGCGGCGACAACCTGGTGAAGAATGTCGAGCTCGCGGCAAAACTCGTACAGGCGATCAACGAACTGGGCACCTCGATGGGCATCAGTTACGAGGCCGGCCGCAACCTCATCGGTTGGGTGGGCCCGGTGCTCGCGGCGCTGCACGGCAACGTCGTCTGCGACCTCAACCCCTCCTGCGCCGAGACCCGGGGGCATTTCCAGAGTCTGGTCGACGCGCGCAACCAGGGAGCGATCGACGAGATCAATGATCTTGCCGGACAGCTGAAATCGCTTCAGGACACCCAGTCTCTCAGCGCAACCCTGAGCCAGATCAGGGATTCCTACGCGAAGCTGACGGCGGTCATGCGCTCCATGGGTCTTGACACCCCGGCCGGTGCGCAGAGCGCGATGAATGACTTCCAGGCCCAAGCCGATCGCGCCGCCGCCGGAAGCAAGGAGGTGGCGGCCGGTGTGGATCAGGTCGTCCGGCAGATCGAGACCATGCGCACCGGACTCGATCAGGCGGCGGCTTTCCTGCTGGCGATGCAGGAAGATGCGGCGGGTTCCTCGATGGCGGGTTTCAACATTCCGCCGGAGGTACTCGGGACGGCCGATTTCCGCGCGGCCACCAAGACGTTCCTATCGCCGAACGGTCACTGGGCACGCTATTTGGTATTCACCGGGCTCGATCCCTTCAGCCCCGCGGCGATGGACCAGGTCAATGACATCCTGGACACCGCCCGGGCTGCCCAGCCCAACACAACGCTGCAGGACGCCACGATCACGATCGGCGGATATCCTGCCGCCCTGCGTGATACCCGTGACTACTACCGCGAGGACATCCGATTCATCGTCGCCGCGACCGTCGTCGTCGTCCTGATCACCCTGATGATCCTGCTGCGGGCCATCGTCGCACCGCTCTATCTGGTTGGCTCCGTGGTGATTTCATTCTTTGGTGCACTCGGGATCGGTGTTCTGGCGTTCCAGTACGGGCTGCACCAGCCGCTGCACTGGACTGTGCCGCCTCTGGCGTTTGTTGTGCTGGTCGCGGTCGGGGCCGATTACAACCTGTTGTTCGCTTCGCGGTTGCGTGACGAGTCTCCGCGCAGCACTCGCTTCGGTGTCATCCGGACGCTGTCCTCTACGGGTGGGGTCATCACGGCCGCGGGGTTGATTTTCGCCGCGTCCATGTGGGGCCTGTTGTTCTCCAGCATCGGCACCGTCGTGCAAGGCGGCTTCGTCATCGGCGCCGGGATCCTGCTGGACACGTTCCTGGTGCGGACCGTCTTGGTGCCGGCGATCGCTACCCTGATGGGCAGGACCAATTGGTGGCCGTCGAGGCTGACAACCCGGGGGAGGGCGCAGGCATGAGGAAGTTGTGCGCGACGGTGGCCGCTCTGGTCGGCATGGCAGCGTTGTTGGGGGTGTCCGGCGGCGTCGCCGCCGCCGACGACTCGCCGAACCCCCCGTCGCCGGATGGCTCGGCTCCTTTCTTCTCGCTCCCCGATTTTTCTTCGGGAGGCACCGCGACCACTCTGGAAGGCACGCCCCCACGGGGGTACGGGCTGGGCGGCGCCCATGTTCCAGGGATTCCGTATGACGAGTACATCCGCATGACGGGTGCGCAATGGTTTCCGGATCTGCAGCGCCAGAAGGTGGACTACTGGGCCGGCCAGGTCCAGGGCTACACCTTTGAGCGCCTCTTCCCCGGCATCGATCGGGCACTTCCGGGGCTGGGACTGAACGGCCCGAGCATCGGGGAGTCGGTGGACCAGGGGGCCGGCAACGTCATCGAGACGGTGAATCGGGACGGTCCAGGTACGGTGCTCGGCCTGTCGGAGGGGGCGATGGTGGTCAACGCCGTGCAGGCTCGGCTAGCCGCCGATCCCAACGCTCCGCCCACGGACGAGCTGTCCTTCGCGGTCTACGGTGACCCGATCGGGCAGCACGCCTTCGGTGACGGTTGGCTGAGGCAGAATTTCGCGGTGGGCGATGTCGTACCGTCGATGGACTTCCGGATTCCCGCTCCGGTGGAAAGCCAGTACGACACCTACTCGTTCGTCTCCGCCTATGACAGCATCGCCGACTGGCCGGATCGGACCGACAATTGGATGTCGCTGCTCAACTCGATCGCCGGTCTGGCGACGGGACACACAGCCGTGGCGTTCACCAATCCTAGGAATGTTCCGGCGCGCAATATCCGGACGACGGTCAACTCCCGCGGCGGCAGGACGACGACGTTCATGATCCCCGAGCAGCACCTTCCGCTGGTGATGCCGTTCAAATACCTCGGGGTGGACGAAGACACCCTCAACCGGCTCGACGCCATCCTTCAGCCGATGGTCGACGCCGGTTACTCGCGCAACGACGACCCCGCCACCGCGCCGATCACCGTGGATCCGGTCAACGGCTACGATCCGGCCGCGGTGACCGCGCCGGCATCGAAGGCGACCTATGGAGATCAGGTCGGTGACGACCCGTTCTCGCAGATGCTGGCTCTTCTTGGTAGTTTCGGCTCGGCGGACGACAGCGCCGGTGCTCCTCCTCCTCCACCCTTGGCTGCCGAGGCCCCAGGCTGACGACGCTCGGTACGGTGGATCGCTCAGTGCAATGAGCGGCTTCACGACCCCAGCACCCCGGCAGTCACCAATACGCCGCCCACCACCGCCAGCAACCCGGCGACCTCGTGTCGTTGGCGCGCGCGAATCCAGCGGTGCAGCCTGGTCATCGCTGCGAGCGTCCGATCCGGGGCAACCAGGTAGGCCAGCAGTGGGACTTCCACCGGGGCGAAGGCCACAACATTGAATACCAGTAGCGCCGACATCCGGGTCGCGGGTGTGGTCGCGCCGGCGGCGATGACCGCCAGCGCCGCCAGGTAGTCGACCGACGGCAGCGCGATGCCGAGGCCCGCGGTACCTGCGACCCACAAGGACTGCCCGCCGAGCAGTCGGGCCAGCCATGACGGTGGGGCGTGGTTGCCGGCGTTGGTGGTGGCGACAACCGCAGCGGCCAGCAGGGCCAGCCCGCCGATGACGATCTGCACCTTGGGCAGGGTGAAATGCGTGGATGCCGGCAGTCTGGACCCGAGGGCGAACAACACCACAGTGCCGACCGCCAAGCCCATCAGAAAACCACCACACAGAAATGCCGCCAGTTGCAGGTGCGGGCGCGGACGGTTGAGCATCACCACCGACATCCCGATCCGAAACGGCTCCAGACTCACCGCGACGGCCATCACCAGCAGGGTGATCCACATCAGCAGGTCAGCTATGCATCCAGCCGGACAAACCGTCCTTGCCGGTGCTGCTCCACGCACGCCGAGCGGCGAATCTTCCCGCTCGTGGTGGTCGGGATGGATCCGGGTTCCACCAGGACCACGTCGGATACCTGCAGACCATGTGCCCGCGAAATCGCGGCGACAACATCGGTTTTCACCACTGCCAGCGCGTCGGCGTCCCTGCCGTTCTTGAGTTCGACGATCGTGACCAGCCGCTCGGTCTGTTCATCCGCGCCGTTGCGGTCATCGCAGATCGCGATGGCCGCGACCCGACCCCGGGTGATCAGCTGTACCGTCGCCTCGATGTCCTCGGAGTAGTGGTTGCGGCCGCGCACGATCAGCATGTCCTTGATTCGGCCCACGATGAACAGGTCGCCCTCGGAGATGAATCCGCGGTCACCGGTTCGGAGCCAGCGCGAGGCGGGAAAGCCTCGGGGCGGGTCGGCCAATGTGGCATCGAAGGCGGATCCGGTCTGCTCCGGCTTGCGCCAGTACCCGGCCGAGACGTTCTCGCCATGGGTCCAGATCTCCCCGACGGTGCCATCCGGACATCGGCGACGAGTTTCGGGGTCGACGATCAGCACCAGCGGCGAAGTCGGGATTCCGTAGCGCATGAGCGGCGCACCGCCGGGACAGCGGACGGCAGCACCCAAAGTCAATTGCTCGGCGTCGAATTCGACGACTTCAGGAGCCCGGCCATTGCTGCCGCTGGCGACGAAGACGGTCGCCTCGGCCAGACCGTAGGAGGGCAGCACCATCTCCGGCCGAAAACCCACCGATCTGAAGCGCTCGTTGAACCGGACCAGGGTTGACGGGTGGATGCGTTCGGCGCCGTTGATGATGCCGATGACCCCGCTGAGGTCAAGGCTCGCCACCTCGGCGTCGGTCGCGCGCCGTGCGGTGAGGTCGAAGGCGAAGTTGGGGGCGGCGGAGAAGGCCTTCTCCTGCCGGGCCAGCGTCTGCAGCCATCGTGCCGGACGTGACAGGAATCCAAGCGGGCTCAAGAGGTCAGCGCCGCACCCGTCGAGAATCGGCGCAGCGATTCCGAGCATCAGGCCCATGTCGTGGTAGAAGGGCAGCCACGAGACCAGCTTGCATTCGGGTGGCATCCGGCCGCCGGACGTGACGAAGTAGTCCCGCATCAGTTGTTCGAAATTCGCGACCAGGTTGCGGTGCGAGATCATTACTCCGGCCGGCGACCGGGTCGACCCCGAGGTGTATTGCAAGTAGGCGATATCGGGGCCCGCAGGCACCTCAGTGCATACAGGGGAGTCGGCGTCGAGGTCCATGGTGTCCACGGCGATCACGGCTATGACCGCTGCGCCGTCGTCGACATGCTGTGTGGCGATGTCGAACACCGTGCTGGTGGTCAGGACGACCGCGGGCGAGGTGTCGCCGAGCACTGCACCGAGTCGCTCATCATGGGAACCCGGCACCGGTACGGCCAGGGGCACCGCGATGAATCCGGCTTGCATGGCGCCGAGGAACGCAATGATGAACGCCAGGCCCTGCGGCGCCACGATCAGCGCCCGGTCGCCAGGTGAACCGTGCCTACTGACCTCCTGCGCGACATTGAGTGTTCGCCGATACAGTTGCGACCAGGTCAGAATTTCGGCGACGCCCTCCCAGTCACGCTCGTAGTCGGTGAAGGTGAAGGCGAGGTCGTCGGGAGTAAGACCAGCGCGTTCACGCAGCACGGACAGGATCGAGACTTCTGGCATGTCGTCAGGCTACTCAACGGGTGACAGCGAGATGTCCATGGGCGACCTGCCATCGGAACGGAAAAGGTTGAGCGCGGCGTCGCTACGCGAGGCCTTCAGCCACTTCCCCTCCGGGGTAGTCGCAATCGCCGCAGAAACGGGCGGCACCCGCATCGGTTTGACGGCCAGCACCTTCGTCCCGGTGTCGCTGGAGCCGCCGCTGGTGTCGTTCTGCGTCCAGAACACCTCCGAGACGTGGCCGAGGATCAAACACCTCCCGGTTCTGGGCATCAGCGTGCTCGCAGAGTCGCACGACGAGGCCGCGCGGATGCTCGCCTCGAAAACCGGTGACCGATTCGCCGGACTGGAGACTGTGTCGTCGTGCGCCGGAGCGGTATTCGTCAGGGACACCAGCGTCTGGCTGGAAACCACCATTGAGCAGGAAGTGCCGGCTGGCGATCACACGATCGTGATCCTTCGTATCCGGGATGTCACGGTGCAGGGCAGCATTGCGCCGATCGTGTTCCACCGCAGCGGTTTTCGCCGATTGAGCTAGTCTCCCCAGCGGAGCACGCGCTCTCAAACCGACCAACCGTTGTGGCTTCTCCGCGGGCGCGCCGGGCGGGTCTACTTCCGCTTGAACAGCTTGTTGCCGAGCCAGACCACCGGGTCGTACTTGCGGTCGACAACCCGTTCTTTCATCGGGATCAGGGCGTTGTCGGTGATCTTGATGTGCTCGGGGCACACCTCGGTGCAGCACTTGGTGATGTTGCAGTAACCGAGGCCGAATTCCTCCTGGGCCATGTCCTTGCGGTCCAGGGTGTCCAGCGGGTGCATGTCCAGCTCGGCGGTGCGCATCAGGAAACGCGGGCCGGCGAAGGCCTTCTTGTTCTCCTCGTGGTCACGCACCACGTGGCAGACGTTCTGGCAGAGGAAGCATTCGATGCACTTGCGGAACTCTTGGGAGCGTTCCACGTCGATCTGGGCCATCCGGTACTCGCCGGGCTGGAGATCCTTCGGCGGTGCGAACGAAGGGATCTCGCGGGCCTTCTCGTAGTTGAAGGACACATCGGTGACCAGATCGCGGATCACCGGGAAGGTGCGCAAAGGAGTGATCGTGACGGTCTCGGCGGGGTCGAAGGTCGACATCCGGGTCATACACATGAGCCGCGGTCGGCCGTTGATCTCCGCCGAACAGGAACCGCACTTGCCGGCCTTGCAATTCCACCGCACCGCGAGGTCCGGGGCCTGCTCGGCCTGCAGCCGGTGAATGATGTCGAGGACGACCTCGCCCTCGTTGACCGCGACGGTGAAATCGTGCAGCCCGCCGCCCTCGTCGTCGCCGCGCCACACCCGCAGGTTTGCCTGGTAGCTCATCTAGCCCCTCCGTCCCGGGTGTTGCGCAAGCTCCTCGTCGGTGAAGTACTTGCCGAGTTCCTCGATGTCGAACAGTTCGAGCAGATCCTCGCGCATCGCGGGCTGCTGCTCGGGGGTGACGCGAACCTCCGGCATCACCGGATCGTCGCCGGCCGAGCGGCACACCACCAGCGAGCGACGCCAGTGCGAGTCCATCTGCGGGAAGTCGTCGCGGGTGTGGCCGCCGCGGCTCTCGGTGCGCGCCATCGCGGAGCGCGCCACGCATTCGCTGACCAGGAGCATGTTGCGCATGTCCATCGCCAGGTGCCAGCCCGGGTTGAATTCGCGGCGCCCGTCGGACTCGATGTTGCGGAAGCGGACCTTGAACTCCTCGATCCGGTCCAGCGCCTGCTGCATCTCCCCGCCGGTGCGGATGATGCCGACCAGATCGTTCATCGTCTGCTGCAGCTCGGCGTGCAGGGTGTATGGGTTCTCCGGCTTCGCGCGGCCCTCGGGTCCCTTGAACGGAGCCAACGCGATCCCGGCGGCCTCCTCGATGGCCGCCTCCGACACCGTGGGCCGGTTCGACAGTCCGCGAACGTAGTCCGAGGCGCCGAGGCCGGCGCGCCGGCCGAACACCAGCAGGTCCGACAGTGAGTTTCCGCCCAGGCGGTTGGAGCCGTGCATGCCGCCGGCGCACTCGCCGGCGGCGAACAGGCCGGGGGTGGCCGCGGCCCCGGTGTCGGGGTCGACCTCGATGCCGCCCATCACGTAGTGGCAGGTCGGCCCGACCTCCATCTCGTCCTTGGTGATGTCGACCTCGGCCAGTTCGAGGAACTGGTGGTACATCGACGGCAACCGGCGCTTGATCTCCTCGGGGGTCATCCGCGAGGCGATGTCGAGGTACACCCCGCCGTGCGGGGTGCCCCGGCCCGCCTTGACCTCACTGTTGATGGCCCGGGCCACCTCATCGCGGGGCAGCAGGTCAGGGGTGCGCCGAGCCGAGTCGTTGTCCTTGAGCCACTGGTCGGCCTCCTCCTCGGTTTCGGCGTATTGGCCCTTGAACACCGAGGGGATGTAGTCGAACATGAACCGCTTGCCGTCGGAGTTCTTCAGGACCCCGCCGTCACCGCGCACGCCCTCGGTGACCAGGATGCCCTTCACCGACAGCGGCCAGACCATGCCGGTCGGATGGAACTGGATGAACTCCATGTTGATCAGCGAGGACCCGGCCCGCATCGCCAGCGCATGGCCGTCGCCGGTGTACTCCCAGGAGTTCGACGACACCTTGAACGATTTGCCGATGCCGCCGGTGGCCAGCACGATCGCCGGCGCCTCGAAGAGGATGAACTTGCCGGTTTCGCGCCAGTAGCCGAACGCTCCGGCGATCCGGCCGCCCTCGGTGATCAGCTCGGTGATCGAGCATTCGGCGAAGACCTTGATCCGGGCCTCGTAGTCGCCGAGTTCGGCCTTGTCCTCCTGCTGCAGCGAGACGATCTTCTGCTGCAGGGTGCGGATGATCTCCAGGCCGGTGCGGTCACCGACGTGGGCCAGCCGCGGGTAGGTGTGGCCGCCGAAGTTGCGCTGGCTGATCCGGCCGTCCTTGGTCCGGTCGAACAGCGCGCCGTAGGTTTCCAGCTCCCACACCCGCTCGGGTGCCTCCTGGGCGTGCAGCTCGGCCATCCGCCAGTTGTTGAGGAACTTCCCGCCGCGCATGGTGTCGGCGAAGTGCACCTGCCAGCTGTCCTTGGAGTTGGCGTTGCCCATCGCTGCGGCGCAACCGCCCTCGGCCATCACCGTGTGGGCCTTGCCGAACAGAGACTTGCTCACCACCGCGACCCGCAGACCGCGCTGACGGGCCTCGATCACCGCGCGCAGCCCCGAGCCCCCGGCACCGATCACGACGACGTCGTACGAATGCCGTTCGACTTCAACCATAACTTCTCGTCCTCACTGCAACTATCGGTAAAACCCAGGTCAGCCAATGAATCTCAGGTCGGAGATGGTGCCACTGGCGACCAGCATGATGTAGAAATCGGTGAGCATCAGCGTGCCCAGAGTGATCCACGCGAACTTCTTGTGGTGGACGTTGAGCTTGCTGATCTCGGTCCACAGCCGGTAGCGCACGGGGTGCTGGGAGAAGTGCTTGAGCCGCCCGCCCATCACGTGTCGGCAGGAGTGGCACGAGACGGTGTAGGTCCACAGCAGGATGACGTTGGTCCACAAAATGACGTTGCCCAGGCCGAAGCCGAAACCGGACGGCGAGTGCATGGCCTGAATCGCGTCCCAGGTGTTGATCAACGAGATCACCGCGGCGATGTAGAAGAAGTAGCGGTGCAGGTTCTGCAGGATCAGGGGGAAGCGGGTCTCGCCGGTGTAGGTCGCGTGGGGTTCGGCCACCGCGCAGGCTGTCGGGGACTGCCAGACCGACCGGTAATAGGCGCCGCGGTAGTAGTAGCAAGTCAGCCGGAACAACAGTAGGAACGGTAGCGACAGCAGCGCGTAGGGCAGCAGCGACAGTGGGCCGGAACCGGGAAGGATCTGCGGCCAGAACTCGCTGGCCTCGCCGCACTTGACGGACAGGCAGGGCGAGTAGAACGGCGTCAGGTAGTGGTACTTCTCGACGTAGAAGTGGTCACGCTGGAAGGCCCGGACCGTCGCGTAGATGACGAACGCGGCGAAACCGAGGTCGACGAGAATGGGCGACTTCAGCCAGTTGTCCGTGCGCAGCGTCCGCTGCGGAATCTGCGCCCGACCGGGTGAGAAGACACCGGTGGCTGGACGATTGGCTGCGGGTGCGCTCATCTGCAGTGATCCCCTTCGAGTCAACTGCACGGAACACTACTCAGACGTGCACCCGTTTCTAAAGTCGGGTCAGTCGCGGTTGCGCCCGCCCACGCCCTCGTCGTCGATGCCCCGCCAGAACTCCCTGTCGTAGGGCGTGTCGGGCACCTGGACCTTCTCCCCGGTGGCCGCCACCATGTGCGCGGCGTGCTCGAGTTCGCCGGCGTCCATCTCGAGAATCTCCAGGTCACCGAGGATGCGGTCGGTGTCGATCAGCACTCGGCGCATCGCCGGCGCATCGCCGTAGCGCTCCTGCAGTGCAGTCACGCAGCGGCGCATGTTCCCGATCAGGTGGTGCAGTTCGGCGAGTTCAGCGGCTTTGGGCATAGGGGCCTCCTCGGGGCCGAAAGTGTCGGGAATCACACTATGACCCCGATGGTAGGCGCTGCCCGCGAAACCCGGCGGCGGGGTCGGGAATTCCGGGGTCGCAAGATTCCCGGCGGCGCCTTCACCTGGAGTTTGCTAGCAAACGATCAAGCTGACTCGACAGCATGCTTCAGCACACTCTAGGCTGGCCCCGGCTCGCCGCCCTGGCGAGCGGGGGAAGCAGGGGTCGAACATGGTCTTGAATGTCAACTCAGCAACGGTTGCCGCATCCGCTGCGACGGAAACGGGCATCGGCGCGGCGCTGGCGGCGGCAACCGCAGCCGCCGCGGAGGCGCTGGTCGGTGTCCTTCCGATGGGAGCGGACCTGGATTCGCTGGCCTTCGCCGCCGCGCTGAACTCGGCCGGGGCGGCCTACGTGGGAACCGCGGGCGAGCATCTGGCGAACCGCGCTCTGTTCGCCGACGCGCAGAACCTCGCCGCGGTGACCTACACCGTCACCGATGCCGTCAACAACGCGGCCCTGGCGCTGTAGGGCCGCGTTGCCATGCCGGATCCCTCATGGTCGTCCTCCCCGCCCGAAGTCAACTATCTGAGGTTGGCGGGACCGGGCGTGGCCGGCACCGCGACCACGGTGGCCAGCGCGGTGGCCTGGCAGGCGCTGACGGTCGGCGACGAGCTGGCGTTCTCGGCCTCGACGCTCAACGCGACGGCCACCGCCGCGGACTTCGAGGGGGTGGGCGGCCTGAGCTCGGCCGCCGCGGTGACCGGACTCAACTCCGCATTGCAGATGCTCGCGGGCTGGGCCCAGGAGAAGCCGCCGATTGCGGCGAGTGCCGTCTCGGCCTACGAAACCGCCGTGTCATCGATGATCCCGGCCGCGGTCTCGATCGCCAATCGCACCGAACAGGCGGCCGACGTAGCGCTGAACCCGCTGGTGCTCGGGGCTCTCACTCCCGTGATCGTGGCGCTGGACGCCGCCTATTTCGGTGAGTACTGGCCGCACAACGCTGCGGCGGGGGCGGCCTACGGATCCGCGCTCGGGGCGCTGGCTGCGGCGTTGACCGTGCCTCCGCCGCTGTCGCCGCCGGGGGCATCGGCCGCCGCGCCGGCGCTGGCCGCGGCGGCGCAGAACGCGGCGCAGGCCGTCGCCGGCGGGGCGTTGGAGCAGTCGGGGCAGCTTGGGGCGGTGGCGGGCGACGCTGCCGCGGCCCCGGCCGGACAGGCTGGGCGGATCGGGTCGATGATGCAGCCGGTTCAGTCGGCTCTGGGGGCGATGCAGCCCGCGATGGGCATGTTCCAGAGCCCGATGCAGGCCGCCGGGGGCATGCCCGGATTGCTGCAGTCGATGACCGGCTCGCTCGATGGACTGATCGGCCGAGCTCCGACGGGCGAGTTCGGCCTGCCGGGCGCGCTGGTCGGCGCCGCCGCGAACCCGACCGGCGCCGGGGGTCTCGGCGCCGGAGCCGCCCCGGGCGCAACGGCGGGTGGCGGTGCGGCCGGCGCCGGCATTCCCGGCGCCGGGCTGACCAGTTTCAGCCGGCCGGCCAGCAGCTTCCCGCCGGAGAGCGGTGGTCGGCCGGTGGGGTTGAAAGCCGGTCTGCTCAGCGCGGCCGAACAGCGGGGTCCGACGACGGGGGCGATCGGGAGCCCGGGGATTCCGATGGTCCCGCCGGCCCGCCCGGCCCATGGCAAAGATGCGGGCGAGGCCGAGGAGATGCCGCGAGCGCGGGTGGTGGTGGCCCCGGATCGGGCTGTGTAGCTAATCACCGTCATCAAGGGGGGTTGAAAACAACGGTTTGCCACAGGGTGAAGTGACACCCGCGATTCCGCGTCGAATACTCGAAATCCGCCCCGTCCGGGGTTGATCACATATCCGTCTAGACAGGGAAGAACACATGCCACTCGTCGTCACACCGGAGGTGCTTCGCAGCACCCGACAGGCCATCGAATCGGCGCTCGAGCACGCCACGGCCATTGCCAACGGCTACCTGAGCACCCACGAGGGTCTCGGCTCGGCCGTCTGGGGCGGTCAGGCCCAACTCGCGTCGGTGCACACCGCCGCCCAGATCAATCAGGACCTCCAGCAGACGATCACCGGCGGCACCCGGCTCGCTCATGGGCTCGGCCAGGCCGCCTCGCTGATGGAAGGCCACGAGTCCGAAGCAGCCCACAGCCTCACGGCGTTCGCCGCCAACGCCTGACCCCACTCTCGAAAGGACTTTCCAATGTCAGACCACATCACCTACAACCACGGCGGTGTCGCCGACTTCGCCTCCGATGTCGGAGCCCGCTCGGCACAGCTGATGCAGATCCACGACGACATCGCGCAGCGCACCAATGCGATCGCCGACTTCTTTCAGGGCACGGCGGCCACCGCGTTCCACGAATCGCAGATGCAGATGTTGGGCGGCCTGCAGGGGCTCATCCACACGATGAACAAGCACGGGCAGACGATCAGCAGCGTCAACGAGAGTGCCCACCAGACCGACCTGATGATGGGGAACCTCTTCTAACCGGATGGCATCGGCCGGTGGGCGCGCCGAATCGTGCGCGCCCACCACGTCATGTCGGAGGACACGTACATGTTGACGACCACACTTGACGGCCTTTGGGTTCTCCAGGTCCTGTCCGGTATCGAGGTGCTGGCGCCCGAACTGGGTCTGCGCCCGCACCTGCCCAGCGTGGAGACCACCCACATGGCGCTGGCGCATCCGGTGGCGGAGGAGCTTCGGGACGTCGGTGCCATCGGCCCTGCCGGTGAGGTGGATCAGACCGTCCTCGAATGGATGACCGTCCTGGCGCGACGGGAGGTCGGCCTGCTGCTGCACGCCCAGACCCCCAGCACGGGGCCCGGGTTCGAGCGGGTGCTGTTGGCCCGCTTCGCGCAATGGTGGGTCAGCCTGGAGCGATGCGGAGTCCTCATCCGCCTCGGCGGTGTCGGCACGGCCGCAACCGAGCGGTCGGCGGGCCTGCTGATCCAGTCCCAGATCCAACGTCTCTGCGGCGACAAGGCCCCGGCCGACGTGAGGCCGGTGACGCTGGACGGCACTGAACTGCTGGCCGCAGTTCGTGACCGCACGAGCCTGCGCAGCTTCCTCCGCGACTGCGGATTCGACGGCGACCAAATCGGATCCCTGATGCTGGCGGCCGATGGGGAGCGCTCGGTCCAGGTCTCCCTGGTGGCACTCCAGTCCGGCGTGGCCGGTCACCCGGGCGACTCGGGCATCGGATCGACCACCGTGACCGTCATCGACACCCCGCAGGGCCGACTGCTCTCCGAGCACGACCAACGCGCCGGCAGGACATGGATGATCGTCGGCCCCGGTTCGACCTCCGGTATCGCCTCGGCGGTGCAGCGGATGTTGCGCCGGTTGCCGGCCCGAGACGACTGGCATTGCTACAGAAAGGTGGTTTAGATGAGCTCTCCCTGGAAGGAGGCGGTACTCCAGGAGGATCCGCCTTCGGCGACCGAAAGAGATCCGTCCACGACTCACATCCGGCCCCGGTCGGATTCGGTCTCCGGGACGTTGCGGATCTCGGACATGGTGGCGCCCCGCAAGGTTCCTCCCGCCGCGGGTTGGCGCAGACTCGTTTTCAAGCTGTCCTTCAAGACCGTCAACCCCGGTGAATCGCCCGCTGAACGGCACCACAGAGAACTCCGGGATCGGATTCGCCGGCACATCCGCAAGCAGTATGTGATCGCCTTCGTCTCCGGGAAGGGAGGCGTCGGCAAGACCACCATGACGGCGTCCATCGGCGGGGTTATCCGCGAATGCCGAACCGAGAACATCGTCGCGGTCGATGCCGCGCCGGGCTTCGGGACGCTGGCCGGGCGCATCGACGAATCCCCTCCCGGGGACTACGCGGGGGTGCTCGATGACGCCGACGTCCAAGGCTACGCCGATATCCGGGAACATCTTGGGCAGAACGCCGTCGGGCTTGACGTCCTGGCCGGCAACCGGATGTCCGATCAGCCCAGACCTCTGGTGCCCGCGATGTTCAGTGGCGTCCTGGCGCGACTTCGCCGAACCCACAATGTGATTCTCGTCGACACTTCCGACGATCTCGAACATCCGGTGATGAAGGCAGTCCTGGACGCGGCCGACACACTGGTTTTCGTCTCCGGCCTCACCGCGGATGCGTCCTTGCCCGTCACGCGGGCCATCGACCTGTTGCGCTCAATGGGCTATCACGAGTTGGTGTCGCGCAGCACGGTGATTCTCAACGACAGCCGCAACGGATACGACAAGGACGCCCGGGACTACCTCACCGAGAGGTTCGCCCGGACCGGCGCGGACGTCGAGTTCATGCCCTTCGACCCGCACCTGGCCGAGGGCGGGATCATCGACACCCGTTGCGAAATACACAAGAAGGCGCGGCTTCGGCTCTTCGAGATCGCCGCGACCCTCGCCGACAAGTACGTCCCGGATGCAGACCGGCCCCGCTGATGTCCGCTCCTATGACCGTCAAGGCCGCCTTTCCGGCGCGCTGTGCCGTCGCCGTGATCTATGGCGAACACCTCGTCTCCCAGGTGTACCCGGCCTCGGTACCCGTCGAGGCGTTCATCGATGACATCGTCGAACTCCTCGACGAGGACCTCAGGCGCCGCGGCGGCACGGCCCTCGACCCTGGGCTGGCCTATGAATTGCACCGTGCGAACGGAACCCGTCTGGACATCTCCAGGAATCTCGACGAGCTGGGTGTCGAAGACGGCGCAACCCTGGTGCTGGTTCCGGCCGAACCGGGCGAATCCTTCCTGCCCCAATACGAGTCACTGTCAACGGGTTTGGCGCGTATCGGCAAGCAGCTTTTCGCGCCGGTAACCGCACAGACCGCGCAACGCACGGCGCTGGGGATCCTCGCGATGGCTGTGCTGATCACGACCGCTCTCGCGGTCCGCACCCGGATCCTCACCGACTCGTGGGCGGGATCGCTTGCCGCACTGGTTCCCGGAGCGCTTCTGGTGGCCGGGGCCGTCTGGACCCGCAGATGGTGGCCCGGGTACCCGGAAGTGTCGGGAATCCTGGGCTGGTCGGCGGTCATGCCGTTGTCGGTCGGTCTGGCATCGGCTGCGCCCGGTCAGGTCGGTGCGGCGCACCTGTTCATCGCCGCCCTGGCAGCGGGCGTCATGGCGGCGACGCTGGCAACGGCAACCCGTGCCTACGTGACGATCGCGGCAACCGTCGTAACCCTCTGTGCGGTAGCCGTACTCGTTTCGGCGGTACGCATGTGGCAGCCTGTGGACGCGCAGCGGATGGGGATGGGGGCGCTGGTCGGACTTCTCGTCCTGGTCACGGCCGCTCCGACGCTCGCACTGCGGGCGGCCCGGATACGGCCGCCGCACTTCGGGTCGATCACCGGTCGCGATCTCTTCCGCCGCGGCGACGGTATGCCGGTCGATGCCGTCACACCGGTTGACGAGCACGCCGAGGAGGAACCGAGTCCGGACCGCACACCATCGGGGACGGTGATCGCCGAGGCGGCCCGAACCGCCAACGGTGTTCTGGCCGGCATTTGCCTTGCGGCGGCGATCGTTCTGCCGATCGCCGTGTGGGCGACGTTGACGCCGTGGCAACCGAGAGGAATCCCCGCCGCGATCCTGTCCGGCCTTTTCGTACTGATCTTCATCAGCAGGGGGCGGGCGTTCACCGACCGGATCCAGGCGATCGCGCTGGTCGGCGGGGCCGTGGCGGCGTTCTGCAGCGGCGTCGTCCGCTACGTTCTGGCCGCTCCGGCGGCTTCCGTTGCCCCACTGCTGTGGGGAACCCTGGTCCTGACCGCGTTCGCCGGGCTCGGTCTGGCCGCGTCGCTGTTGATACCGGCCGCCCGGTTCACCCCGCTGGTGCGGATGGTCGCCGAGTGGTTCGAATTGGCCGCCATCGTGGTGGCGTTGCCGCTGGCCGCCTGGATCGGTGGCCTGTTCGCCTGGGTGCGGATGCGATGAGGCGATTCGGGGTCCTCCGGTGCGGCGCCGTCGCGCTGGTCATTCTGCTGACCGGGCCGGCGTCCGTTCTGCCGCAAGCGCTGGCCATCGAACCCCCTTCCGTCGACCCCGCGCTGGTGCCGACCGATGGCACGCCCGGACCCGAACAGCCCATGCGTCAGAGCAACATCTGCGCCCGGCCGGTGGCCGCCGCCGATCCCGACGTCACCCTGCCGGCTCCGGGTTTCGCCATGCTGAACACCCGCGCGGCGTGGCAATACTCCACCGGTAACGGGGTGGCCGTCGCAGTCATCGACACCGGCGTCACGCCCAGTCGTCGTCTGCCGGTCATCCCCGGCGGGGATTACGTCATGGGCGGTGACGGCCTGACCGATTGCGATGCCCACGGGACGATCGTGGCCTCGTTGATCAACGCGGCTCCGCAAGGCTCGCCGATGCCGGCGCCGATGCCGCCCAGACCGGCGTTCCCGCCGCCTGCCGGGGTACCCGCGGCCGTCGGTGGGGGTGCGCCGCCGACCGGACCGCCCAGCCCGGCGGACCCGCGGCCCGGCACGCCGGACGGGGTCGCCGGAGTCGCGCCGCACGCAACGGTGATCTCGATTCGCCAGTCCTCGCGGGCCTACGAGCCGGTGAGCCCGAGCACGGTCGGCCTCGAGGCGGGCCGCAAGGCGGGCACCGTGGCCACTCTGGCCAGAGCGATCGTGCACGCCGCCAACGTGGGCGCCAAGGTCATCAACGTCAGCGTGACGGCCTGCGTCCCGGCGGCGGATCCGCTTGACCAGAGCGCTATCGGGGCGGCGGTCTGGTACGCCGCGACGGTCAAAGACGCCGTCATCGTCGCTGCCGGTGGCAACGAGGGCGAGGAGGGTTGTGCGCAGAACCCCGAGCTCAACCCCCTGGACACCAACGACCCGCGGGACTGGGGCCGGGTCAAGACGGTCTCGTCCCCTTCGTGGTTCGCCGACTACGTGCTGTCGGTCGGGGCCGTCGACAACAAGGGGGCCCCGGTGGCCAAGAGCCTCGCCGGCCCGTGGATCTCGGTGGCCGCACCCGGCGTCGGGATCATGGGTCTTTCCCCGCACGACGGCGCGCCGGTCAACGCGTACCCTCCGGCCCGTCCGGGTGAGAGCCCGGTCCCGTTCTGGGGCACCAGCTTCTCGGCGGCCTATGTCAGCGGTGTCGCCGCACTGGTCCGGGCGAAATATCCGCACCTGACAGCCCGTCAGGTGATCAACCGGATTCTGCAGACGTCGCACAACCCGCCGCGCGGGGTCGATAACCGGATCGGGTACGGGGTGGTCGATCCGGTTGCGGCGCTGACCTTCGACGTTCCGGTCGGCGATCCCGCGCCACCCGGCGCACATTCGCGGGTGGTGACACCGGCCCCGCCGCCCCCGCCCCCGGACCGCCGAGCCCACACGGCTGCGCTGGCCTTCGCCGGAGTGGTGGCCGCGGGCGCGGCGCTGTCCGCGCTCATCGGCAGGGCGCGGAGGGCCAGATGAGGGACGGTATCCGGCTTGCCGTGGTGGCAGCTCTGTTCGTCTTCGGAACCATCGGCTGGAGTCTGGCGGCCCATATCGGCGCCGGCGCCGGTGTGGCACTGGGGCTGGCCGTGCTCGCCGTGCCCTGGCGGGGGCAACCGGGGTGGTCGTGGGCACGGCTCTATCTCACCCGGGACCGGCGTTTCGACCTGTCGGATCCGGTCACGCTCGTCAACGACCGCTCCGGTGGCGGAGTTCGATATCAGGACGGTATCGCCGTCGCGGCGATCCAGATTCTGGGAAAGGCATGGCAGCCAACGTTTTTCACCGGATCAACGACGGCTGAGACGGCGAACACCCTCGACGTCGCCGAACTGTTGCCGCTGATGCGTCAAAGCCTGGGGCTCGAACTGGAGTCGCTCAGCGTCATCACCGTGGGCGCACGCCGGCGAAACAGCGGGGACTACCCGGGCATCTACGACACGTTGATCGGTCCGCCTCCCTACGCGGGCCGCCGCGAGACCTGGCTGGTGCTCAGGCTGCATGCTCTCGACAACGGCGAGGCGCTACGTGACCGGCCCACGGTGGGCACGGCAGCTCTGGCTGCGGCGCAACGCGTCGGCGCGGCGCTGCGGTGCCGGGGCGTGCGGGCCAAGGTCGCCAGCGCCACGGAGATGGTCGAACTGGAGAGACGGCTCGACACCGGTGCGCTCGGGCCGAACAACCGGCGTTGGCTCAGTCTGCGTGGCGAAGCCGGGTGGCAGACCAGCTACGGCTATCAGACCGCAGACATCACCGCTGAGGCGCTGGCGCAGGCGTGGTCGCTGCGCGCGGACGGAATCATCCAGAACATCACGGTATTTCCCGACGGGACCGTCGAGGCCACGGTAGCGGTGCGAACACCGCGGCCTCCCACCGCGCCGCCGGGGGTGATCCTGCAGACGCTGCCCGGCGAGCAGGCGGCCGCCGCAGCGGGCAACCGCTGTGGACCGCGTCCGGAGGTTCGCGGCCTGGCTCGCGGTCCGCTTCCCCGGGCGCTGGTGATCCCGGTCGGTCCATCCGGGGTGCTGATCGGCAAGATGCCCGGCGGCGAGCGTCTGCTGATGCCGCTGGGCGACCCGTTCGAACAGACCCGGGTGCACATCGCCGCCGAGCAGGAGATCGCCAAGCGGATCGTTATCCGGACGGCCGCGGCGGGGGAGCGGGTGACCGTCCACACCACCGATGTCGCGGGATGGCAGAGCGTGCGGATGCCCAGCGTCGCCGTCCTCGAGCACCAACGCCCGGCGCCGGGCACCACGGTCAGCGTGGTGGATGGGACCGTGGCCCCCGCGCCACGGCCCGGCACCGTGATCTCGGTGGGGCCCCCGGGTAGTCCGGCGCCCCCCGCGTCCGACATCGTGATCACCCAGACCGGTCCGGCCATCGTTGAGGTGACCGCGGCAGGGCGGCTCTACGACATCGAAACGGAGTTCTTCCGGGCCGAGAACCGCTATGTGGCCGGCTCCGAGTGGGACGTGTCCGAGTGGAAAGCGGCGGAATAGGCCATGTCCAGCAGCACCATGACCGCCGCCGCGCGGCGGCACTTCGACCAGGCCGTGTCGGTACTCGAGGTCGAACCGGCGTCGGCCTGCCGGCTCTTTCGCGAAGCCACGCAGATCGACCCGTCGATGGCCGACGCCTGGCTGGGCCGGATCGCCGCCGGTGACGACGAGTTGTCCACGCTGGAGAGCCTTTTCGCCTGCGGCACGCGGATGCACCGGGAGTCGAACCGGCTGGGGCTTCATCTGGTCGCAACGGTCCGGGCCGGGCCGTACCTTTCGATCACGGTCACCGAGGCATCGCATGTG
Source organism: Mycobacterium sp. (assembly GCA_020438905.1). Taxonomy (GTDB): domain Bacteria; phylum Actinomycetota; class Actinomycetes; order Mycobacteriales; family Mycobacteriaceae; genus Mycobacterium. Next base: position 65,020 of record JAGQTQ010000024.1, on the reverse strand, counting down.
GGTATCGCGCTGGCCGGTGCGTTGGTCGATGCGGGCCGCTTCGAGGAGGCCCAAGCTCTTCTCGAGGACGATGCGCTGCTCGACGGCCTGGAGAACCACCAGTGGTGTCAGCACATCCGTGGCCACCTGATGTTCGCCACCCAGCGGTGGCCCGACGTCATCGCCGAGGCCGCGCGGGTCCTGCCGGCCAACGCGCTGATCATGTCGGCGGTGACGGCCGGGACCGCCGCCCTGGCGGCCCACGCCGCGGCCCATCTCGGCCAGGCTCGCCTTGCCCTCGACTGGGCCGAAAGGGTCGATGCGCAAACCCGGTGTGACCCGGGTGTTGCCGTCGGGAAGGACAACCGCAGCTCGGTCGCAGTGATCGACCCTGTCGAGTTCCCGCTCATCGCCGCGGACCTGGCCTACGCGCGCGGCATGGCCTACCGGCAACTCGGTGAGCAGGACAGGGCCGACATCTGGCTGTCCAGGGCCACCGTCAACGGTGTGCCGATCCCCCAGGCCAAACAGGCGCTGGCCGATCCGAGGCTGCAACTGGTCGTCACCGACGAGGAGACGATCAACAGCCGGACCGACAAGTGGGATGCCACCACCGGCCGCTCGGAGGAGTCCCGCGCCGAGGAGCGCAATCGCGAGCGACGGGCCGAACTTCTGGCCGAGGGCCGTGCCCTGCTGCACGGTCAGGTCGGTCTGGCCGAGGTCAAGCGCGCGGTCGCCGAGATCGAGGACCAAATCGAGGTGCGGGCTCTGCGCCTAGCGCATGGACTGCCGGTGACCAACCAGACGAACCACATGCTGCTGGTGGGGCCGCCCGGAACCGGCAAGACGACCACCGCGGAGGCTCTCGGCAAGATCTACGCCGGTCTCGGCATCGTCCGGAACCCCGAGATCGTCGAGGTCAAACGCTCGGACTTCTGCGGTGAGCACATCGGGTCGTCGGGGCCGAAAACCAATGATCTGATCGACCGTTCGCTGGGGCGCATCCTGTTCTTCGATGAGTTCTACAGCCTCGTTGAACGTCACCACGACGGCCGCCCGGACATGATCGGGATGGAGGCGGTGAATCAACTGCTGGTCGCCCTGGAGGTCCACCGGTTCGACCTCTGCTTCATCGGAGCCGGTTACGAACGCGAGGTCGATGAGTTCCTCAAGGTCAACCCTGGCCTGGCCGGCCGGTTCAACCGGAAGCTGCGTTTCGCCTCCTACGACCCCGACGACCTCGTGGAGATCGCCGTTCGCTACGGGAACCCGCGGGCCAGCATGCTGGATCCCGACGCCCGGCATGCCCTCAACGTCGCCTGCCGTGCGTTGCGTGACTATCTCGCTGCCGACGGCACCCACGGAATCGACCTCATGCAGAACGGGCGATTCGCCCGCAACGTGGTGGAACGGGCCGAGCGGCTGCGTGATTCGCGGGTCGCCGCGCAGAACAGGGCGGATCGTGGCTCGGTCACCGTCGCGGATCTGGAGAGGTTGCGCACCCAGGACATCGTCGCGGCCGTCGTCGACGCCTGCGCGGAGAAACATGTTCCGATCAGCCTGTGAACCGATCGCGATGTCAGCCGTTCGGCCCAGGTGTCAGCGCACCGGGCTGAAACGCTCCAACTGGGTGGGCGGCCCGTCGAGGGGCGGCGGCGGCAGCACCAGGCTGACGCCGTCGATCACCCGGATCACGTTGTGGGTCTGCCGGTCGAAGTTCAGCGTTCCGTGCTGGAAGTTCTGCACGATCCACTGCGGTTCGGCGATCTCCCCGCTGGTGGGCAGCCCTAGTGCACCGCGCTCGTAGCCCAGCGACGCCCAAGCCTCGTAGATCGCCCCGGTGAGCGGCTGGGCGCCGGTGTTGGGCGACCAGTACATCGCACCACGCTCGAAGGTGGCGTAGCGGGCGGGCCCGGTACCGGAGGCCTCCGGAGAGGTCGGCATCCCCAGCGGGCTCGCCTGGGCGCCGTCGGCCTCCCAACGCGCGAGGATCGCCCCGCCGCGAAGGGTGTCCACGACGTCGGGCGGGCCGTTGAACGCCGCAGCCAGACGCCGGATCTCCTCCAGCGCCGCGTACCCGGCCTGCCCCGGGCACTCGGTGTTGCCGACGTCGCGGTGGGCGAAGATCTCCGGCAGGGTGACCGTGTTGCCGCCCGGAACCACGGTGTGCTGACCGCCGGCGGATTTGAGCTTCACCATTCCCAGCGGGTCGACCTTGTCCAGGCTCAGCCGCCACCCGAGCAGCCGGCCGACGGTCCGCACCATCACCTCCGGCGGTGCGACCTCCTCGAAGTCGCCGATCATCGACACACCCCACACGTCACGGTTGAAACCGCCGGTGTGCGAACCGAGTACGTCCTTGGTGATCCCGCCGGCCCTGCCCTCGAAAACCTGCCCGTACTTATCGACCAAGGCGTTGTAGGCGATGTCGCACCAGCCCAGCGTCATGGTGTGGTACGCGTAAATCGAGCGGATAATGGCCGCGGAGTCCTCGGGCTCGTAGTCGTTGCCGGTGGCGGTGTGGTGCAGCACCGCCGCCCGGACACCGTCCCCGTAGGACGGTCCGCCGCAACGTGTTCCGGTTCCGGCCCCCCACTGTGCCCGGCTGATGATGTTGGGCGGCTGGCCCGGTCCCAGGGTTGCGGTCGGTGGTATCCACTGGGTGTCGACCGGGGCTGTGGGCGGGGTGATGAGGATCGCCGACATCGTCTGGCTCAGCGGTTCTTCGGCATTGGCCGGAACGTAGCCCAGCTCGCGGCCGGCGTCCACGGCGCTCTGGGGCGGGTCGACGGTCACCGGCGCGTCCTTGGGCCGGGTGACGGCGATCTGGACGGCGCTGGTCTGACCCACGTAGACCGGATCGGTTCCGTGCGTGCCGTTGCCTTCGGCGTCCTCGGAGCCGAGCTCGAACCGCTCGGCCTGATACCAGGGGCCCCACGATCCGTCATCCCGCTTGGCGCGCACCCGCGCCGAGGTGCCGGTGAGGTCGCTTCCGGTCAGCGCCACCATCGAGAACGGAGTGTCCTGGCTGATTTCGCGGACGGTCTCCCCGCCGCCGATCCCGCTGAGTGGTTGCCGGGCCAGCACGGTGTCGTCGGCGATGCCGTGGCTTTTGTCATCGCCGGGTATTCCGCCGACCGCCCATGGCAGGACCATCACTGTCGCCGCGATGGCGGTGAACAGGATCGTCGGGGTGGGACGACGGGACGGCACATCGCGATGTTACGTATGAGTCAGCTGTTACCAGCGTTTCGACACGGGCTAGTGATGACAAAGTGACTGCTGATCAATTCGGTGTAGATGATCGCGGTATCGCCGCAAACTGCAACGGCACCGCAGGGGCTTGCACCGGCCGATGGCCAGTCTCACCCTGCGGTGCCGTTTGGGTGCAGGTCTCTCCCGGGCGATCAGCCGATCGCCGAGGCGGTGCCGGCGGCCTCGACCGCGGGCGCCGCTGCTGCTGCGGGAGCGGCGGCAGCCGCCCCGGCGTTCTGCATGGCCTGAGTGATCCCCGGCATGACGATGCCCTTGAGCAGGTCGATGGCCTGGCCCACGCCGAGTTGGTTGGCGGCGCTGCTGATGTCGCCGATGATCCCGCCGGAGCTCGCGGCGGCGGGGGCCGCGGGCAAGCCGATCGTCGGGTCGCCCAGGATCGGGTAGGTGCCGCCGATCGGCGACAGCGGGGTGCTGATCGGGATTTCGGTCGGCAGTCCGATGCCGGTCGGGCTGGTCAGGGCCGGGTCGATCCCGACCTGCGGCGCGGTGAGGCCGGGCGAGGTGAGTCCGGGGTTGGCCAGCGCCGGGTCGGTCAGCGACGGAACCGTGCTCGCCGCTCCCGGGGTGGTCAGGCCCGGCGTGGTCAGTCCGGGCGCGTCGAGGCTCGGCGTGGTCAGCCCCGGCGTGGTGAGCCCGGGGGTGTCAAGACCGGGTGTGGTCAGACCGGGTGTGGTCAGGCCCGGTGTCGCGGCGGCCGGCGAGGTCAGACCCGGTGTGGTCAGGCCCGGTGTGGTCAGGCCCGGTGTGGTCAGGCCCGGTGTGGTCAGACCCGGCGTGGTCAGACCCGGGGTGGTCAGACCCGGGGTGGTCAGGCCCGGTGTGGTCAGACCCGGCGTGGTGAGGCTGGGTGTGGTGAGGCTGGGTGTGGTCAGGCCGGGCGCGGTCAGCGGCCCGCTCTGAACCGGCTGCGTGCCGGACGGGCTGAGTCCGGTCGGCAGCGGCGGGAGGTTGATCCCGAACTGCGACAGACCCGCCTGCAGGGCGGACAGGATCTCGTTGGGCAGATCGGTGACGACCGCCGCGCGGGTGAACTCGCGATGCTCGGGCGCGGACTGGCCGGAGGTCAGCCCGATGGCGCCGATGACCGCGAACGGGCTGGCGACGGCCAGGGCGCCGACCGCGCTCATGGCTGTCGAAATCTTGCGTCGACGACGGTTCGGCACGGAAGTCTCCTCAATCTGGATAGCGCGGTTCGGACATTTCGAACCTCTGTGCCAGTTCCGGATCCGGCTCTTGTGCCGAGGCCGAAAGCTGACAACACCGATGGTAATTTTGGGACTGCTGATACTGGAGTGACGATGCTGAATCGTGAGCCAATCGCGACCATCAGTTCTTCTGCCGCGCGGCCGTTCTCACCCCGATTTCTGCGGTTTGCCGCGGTTCGCCGCGCGGTCGTCGCCTCCCGGGTCGGATAACCTAGGCGCCGATGACCGCAACCGATCCGCGGGCCGCCGAGGGCGACTCCCGCTTCGATCTCCTCGTCGTCGGCTCCGGTTTCTTCGGGCTGACGATCGCTGAGCGCGTGGCCACCCAGCTGGGTAAGCGGGTGCTGGTCCTCGAGCGGCGATCCCATCTGGGCGGGAACGCCTACTCCGAGCCCGAGCCGCAGACCGGTATCGAGATCCATCGGTACGGCGCCCATCTGTTCCACACCTCCAACCGGCGGGTGTGGGACTACGTGCGGCAGTTCACCGACTTCACCGGCTATCAGCACCGGGTGTTCGCCTTGCATGACGGGCAGGCCTATCAGTTCCCGATGGGCCTCGGTCTTGTCGCGCAGTTCTTCGGCCGCTACTACAGCCCCGACGAGGCCCGCGCCCTGATCGCCGAGCAGGCCGCCGAGATCGACACCGCGGAGGCCGCGAACCTTGAGGAGAAGGCGATCTCACTGATCGGCCGGCCGCTCTACGAGGCGTTCGTCAAGGGCTACACGGCCAAGCAGTGGCAGACCGATCCCAAAGAGCTGCCCGCCTCGACCATCAGCCGGTTGCCGGTTCGCTACACCTTCGACAACCGCTACTTCAACGACACCTACGAGGGTCTGCCGGTAGACGGGTACACCGCTTGGCTGAACAACATGGCCGCCGACGAGCGCATCGAGGTCCGCACCGACACCGATTGGTTCGATGTGCGCGACGCGCTCCGGTCTGCGAACCCCGGAGCGCCGGTCGTCTACACCGGTCCGCTGGACCGGTACTTCGACTTCGCCGAGGGCCGGCTCGGCTGGCGCACCCTGGACTTCGAGGTCGAGGTCCTCGACTGCGGTGACTTCCAGGGCACGCCGGTGATGAACTACAACGACGCCGCGGTCCCGTACACCCGGATACACGAGTTCCGCCATTTCCATCCGGAGCGGGATTACCCCGCGGACAAGACCGTCATCATGCGCGAGTTCTCGCGATTCGCCGCCGAGGACGACGAGCCGTACTACCCGATCAACACCGAGGCGGACCGCGCCATGCTTGCCGCCTACCGGTCGCGGGCCAAAGCCGAGACCGCCGCGGCGGGCGTCCTCTTCGGCGGCCGACTCGGCACCTATCAATACCTCGACATGCACATGGCCATCGCGAGCGCGCTCAACATGTACGACAACGTCCTGGCGTCGCACCTGCGCGACGGCGCGCCACTGGCGGCCGCCGCCGACGAAAGCAGCACAGCATGAAAGCAGCCCAGCATGAGTGAAATACCCTCCGGCCCGATCGCCTCGGACCAATCCCGCGCCGTGGGTCTGCTGGCCCGGGTGATCCTGCCCCGGCCCGGTGAACCGCTCGACGTCCGCAAGCTCTACATCGAGGAGTCCGAGACCAACGCCCAGCGGGCGCACGCGACCACTCGCACGACCTTGCAGATCGGCGCGGAGTCCGAGGTGTCCTTCGCCACCTATTTCAACGCCTTCCCGGCCAGCTACTGGCGGCGATGGTCGACGCTGACGTCGGTCGTGCTGCGCGTGGAGCTGACCGGAGTGGCCCGGGTGGACGTCTACCGTTCGAAGGCCACCGGCGCGCGGATCAGCGTGGGCGGGGCCGAGATCGCCGGCGACGGGCCCGGTCCGGCCGCTATGGAATTCGAGGTCGGTCTCGAGCCGTTCGAGGACGGCGGCTGGATCTGGTTCGACATCACCACCGACTCCAAGTGCACCATGCACAGCGCCGCCTGGTTCGCCCCGGTGCCGACGCCGGGCCGGGCCGACATCGCCGTCGGCATTCCCACGTTCAACCGGCCCTCCGACTGCGTCAACGCGCTGCGTGCACTGACCTCCGATCCGTTGGTGGACGAGGTGATCGGTGCCGTCATCGTCGTCGACCAGGGTGCCGACAAGGCCGTGGCACACCCCGATTTCGCCGAGGCGGCCGTCGCGCTGGGCGATCGGCTGTCCGTCCACAACCAGCCCAACCTGGGCGGCTCCGGTGGTTACAGCCGGGTGATGCTGGAGGCGCTGGGCCGCACCGACTGCGAACAGATCCTGTTCATGGACGACGACATCCGTATCGAGCCGGACTCGATTCTGCGGGCGCTGGCGCTGAGCCGGTTCGCCAAGGCGCCCATGCTCGTCGGCGGCCAGATGCTCAACCTGCAGGAGCCCTCGCACCTGCACGTGATGGGTGAGGTGGTCAACCGCGCCAACTTCATGTGGACCAATGCCCCGCACACCGAGTACGACCACGACTTCGCGAAATATCCGCTCGACTACGACGGCGCACTCAGCGAGGAATCGTCCGCCCGAAGCAGGCTGCTGCACCGGCGCATCGACGTCGACTACAACGGCTGGTGGATGTGCATGATCCCGCGCCGGGTGGCCGAGGAGCTTGGCCAGCCGCTGCCGCTGTTCATCAAGTGGGACGACGCCGACTACGGATTACGGGCCGGCGAGCACGGGTACGGCACGGTGACCATGCCCGGTACCGCGATCTGGCACATGGCCTGGAGCGACAAGGACGACGCCATCGACTGGCAGGCCTACTTCCACCTGCGCAATCGCCTGGTGGTCTCGGCGCTGCACTGGGACGCCCCGGTCGGTGGGCTGATCAAGAGCTCGATCAAGGCGACACTCAAACATCTTCTGTGCCTCGAGTATTCGACGGTAGCGATCCAGAACAAGGCGATCGAGGACTTTCTGGCCGGTCCGGAGCACATCTTCTCGATCCTCGAGTCCGCGCTGCCCGAGGTGCGTTCGATGCGTCAACAGTATCCGGATGCGGTGGTGCTGGCCGCGGCGACGGAGCTGCCACCGCCGAGCGGCCGCACGAGGGTTCACAAACCTCCGGTGGCTCCGCCGATCATCGGCCTGCGGTTGGCTCAGGGACTCCTCCACCAGTTACGCCGGGCGGATCCCGAGCATCACCGTCGGCCACAACTGAACGTCCCGACTCAGGACGCGCGGTGGTTTCTGTTGTGCAACGTCGACGGGGTGACCGTCACCACCGCTGACGGCCGGGGCGTGGTCTACCGGCAGCGGGACCGGGCCAAGATGGCCGCGTTGCTCAAAGCCTCGCTGCGCCAGCACGTCCGACTGGCCCGTAAGTACGATCACATGCGCAGGGTCTATCGGCGGGCGTTGCCGGAGTTGTCGAGCCGAAGCAGGTGGGAATCGGTGTTGCTGGACGAATCGAAAGCCGGTGTCTGAACCCGTGCCGGACGGCCGGCCCGGTGCAGAACCTCCCGGTGCAGAACCTCCCAGGGCAGAACCTCCCAGCGGAGAAGTTGCAGTGCTGGTCGACGTCCAGTCCAAGCTGGCCAACCCGCCGGTGCTCACGGTTGCGCGGGCCATGTCGCATTTCGGCGAGCACGCGGCCGGATGGGTGGCGCTGGGCGGGGTCGGTGCGCTGCTGGTCCCCCGACGGCGGCGCGACTGGCTGCTGGTCGGCATCGGGGCCGTCGCGGCGCACGCCGCTGCGATCGTGATCAAACTCGCGGTACGGCGTCGCCGGCCGCACCACCCGGACGTTGCGGTGAACGTGGGCACGCCCAGTTCGCTGAGCTTCCCGTCCGCGCACGCGACGTCGAGCACCGCCGCCGCAATTCTGCTGTGCCGGGCCACCCGGTCACCGCTGCCGCTGTTGGTGGTGCCGTTGATGGCGCTGTCGCGACTGGTGCTCGGCGTGCACTATCCCACCGACGTTCTCGCCGGGATCGGCGTCGGCGCGGCGGTAGCGGGGGTTACCGCCCGCTTCGGGGGGCAACGGGCCGCAGCGGATCAGGAGAGGGCAGAGTGAGTGGCCATGAGTGAGACGACGGTCGCCGGCCCCCCGAGCAACCTGTTCGCAGGGATCGTCAAGGCCATCCGGCCCCGGCAGTGGGTGAAGAACCTCCTTGTGCTGGCCGCCCCGCTGGCCGCGCTCGGCGGCGACGTGCACTACGACTACCGCGACGTGCTGTTCAAGGTGTCGATCGCCTTCGTGGTGTTCTGCATGGCGGCCTCGGCGATCTACCTGGTCAACGACGCCCGTGACGTCGAAGCGGACCGGGCGCATCCCACCAAGCGATTCCGGCCGATCGCCGCCGGCGTGCTGCCGGTCGGACTGGCCTACGGGATCGCCGCGGCGCTGGGCATCGGCTGTCTGGCGATCTCGTGGTGGCTGACCCCCCAGCTGGCCGTCGTGATGGCGGTGTACCTCGGCATCCAGCTCGCGTACTGCTTCGGGCTCAAACACCAGGCTGTGCTGGACATCTGCATCGTGTCCTCGGGCTTCCTGATCCGTGCCATCGCCGGCGGCGTGGCCGCGGGAATCCCGCTGTCGCAGTGGTTCCTTCTGGTGATGGCCTTCGGTTCGTTGTTCATGGCGGCCGGAAAGCGGTATGCGGAGTTGCAGCTCGCCGAGCGGACCGGCGCGAAGATCCGCAAATCGCTGGAGAGTTACACCAGCACCTACCTGACGTTCGTCTGGACGCTCTCGGCGACGGCTGTCGTCCTTTGCTACGGCTTGTGGGCGTTCGAGCGGGACGGCAACACCGGATCCTGGTTCGTCATCTCGATGGTCCCTTTCACCGTCGCGATCCTGCGCTACGCCGTCGATGTTGACGGCGGGCTCGCCGGTGAGCCGGAGGAGATCGCGCTGCGCGACCGGGTGCTGCAGCTGCTGGCTCTGACCTGGATCGGAACCGTCATTGCCGCCGTCGTCCTCGGTTAGCTCGCCCACCGGCATCGCAGGCGAATCCCGGGCCGGGAGTCCCGCGACGGCGTCTGCGCGCCGGGCGGTCCACTACGCGGCCGTGACCCGGATCAGCCTGTGGGCCGGTGTCGTGGTGGTCTCGGCGCTGTGGGCTTGGGGCGCCTGGCAGCGTCGCTGGATCGCCGACGACGGCCTGATCGTGCTGCGGACGGTGCGCAACCTGCTGGCCGGCAACGGACCGGTGTTCAACGCCGGGGAGCGGGTGGAGTCCAATACCTCCACCGCATGGACTTATCTGGTCTACCTGGGCAGCCTGATCGGTGGTCCGCTGCGGCTGGAGTACGTGGCCCTCGCGCTGGCCCTGATCTTCAGCGTCGCCGGCGTGATCATGGTCATGCTGGGCACCGCCCGGCTCCTCGGGCCGGGTCTGAACGGACGCCGGGCGGTGATGCTGCCCGCCGGCGTGCTGGTCTACATCGCCGTTCCGCCGGCCCGTGACTTCGCCACCTCCGGTCTGGAGAACGGGCTGGTGACCTGTTGGCTGGGACTGCTCTGGTGGATGATGGTCTGTTGGTCCCAGCACCAGTCCCAAGTCTCCCAGTCCCCGAAACGACCGGCCGGGCCGTGGTTCCTCGGCGTGCTGTCCTTCGTGGCGGGGCTGAGCGTCCTCGTTCGCCCGGAACTCGCGTTGATCGGCGGGTTGGCGCTGGTGATGTTGCTCGTCGCCGAGCGGGGCTGGCGGCGCCGGGTGCTCATCGTCGCGGCGGGCGGGCTGCTGCCGGTCGGGTACCAGATCTTCCGGATGGGCTACTACGGGCTGCTGGTGCCGCAGACCGCGATCGCCAAGGACGCCACCGGCAGCAAGTGGGGCCAGGGCATGGTCTACCTGAACAACTTCGCGGCGCCGTACGCGCTGTGGATACCGGCGGTCCTGCTGGTCGCGCTGGCCGTGGTGCTGGGCTCCGCGGCCGCCGGGTCCGGGCAAGACGCCGCGTCCCGGCCCGGTGCCCGGCTGGTTGACCGGGTGCAAAGCCCGCAGGCGGTGGTCGTCTTCATGCTCCTCTCCGGTGTGGTGCAGGCCGCATACTGGATCCGGCAGGGCGGCGACTTCATGCACGGCCGGGTCTTGCTGGCCCCGTTGTTCTGTCTCCTGGCGCCGATCGCGGTGATACCGCTGGTGCTGCCGCAGGGCCGCTGGTTCGCGCGGGAGGGCGGCCGCCTGCCGGCCGGTGTGGTCGCCGTGCTCTGGGCGGCGTTGGCCGGCTGGGCGCTGTGGGCGGCGAATTCACCCGGAATGGGCGGCGATGGGACAAGGGTCACCTACTCGGGGATCGTCGACGAGCGCCGGTTCTACTCCCAAGCCACCGGCCATGCGCATCCGCTGACCGCGGCGGACTATCTTGACTACCCGCGCATGCGCGCGGTGCTGGTGGCGATCAACAACACCCCCGACGGTGCGCTATTGCTGCCGTCCGGCAACTACGACGTCTGGGACGTGGTTCCGGCCCTCCCGCCGCCACCGCCTCCCGCCGGCGTTCCGATGGATAGCTGGCGCCGCGAAATCGCACCGCACACAGTGTTTTTCACCAATCTGGGCATGCTGGGGATGAACGTCGGACTCAACACCCGGGTGATCGACCAGATCGGCCTGGCCAACCCGTTGGCCGCGCACACCGCCCGACTGGAGGACGGCCGGATCGGCCACGACAAGAACCTCTTCCCGGACTGGGCGGTCGCCGAGGGTCCCTGGCTCAAGGAACGTCCGTGGGTGCCGCAGTATCTCGACGAGGACTGGATCGAGCAGGCCGAAGTCGCGCTGGGCTGCCCGCAGACCGAGGAGATGCTCAAGTCGATCCGGGATCCGATGACCCGGCCCCGATTCATCGGCAACCTCAACCGCGCCTGGGAGTTCACCCGATACCGCATCGACCGGGTGCCGGAGTACGAATTGCTGCGCTGCGGACTGGCCGTGCCGCCACCGGACGAGCCGCCCTACACCGGTCTCCCCGCGACGGGCCCCTGAGGGATCAAGCTTTTCACGGCAGGCGTCGCGGTCCGCCGGACATCATGGACCACGCGCGGCCAAGACCGTTCGGGCCACACCCGAGCAGAACCCACCTCCGCTCACGGAATCGGGGACGGTTACCGGGGCTGGCAACTCCAGCAGAGGAAGCCCGGCATCCCACGGGTGCTTGGCGCCACCGGCGCGGGGAATATCGGAGCCAATCCCGGAACTGCCGCTTCATCGGTGTGATTCACTACGATGCGACGGCTCCCGGGGTTGCGAAGGCTCGCGGGCGCTACACCTGCAGGCAATCCCCTACAGGTGACGGTGGTGAGGCGGGAGTGAGATGTCTGTGGGTCTGACGAAACTGTTCCGCGTCCTCGGCGCGGCGGTCCTGGCGCTCGGCGTCTGGGGTGTGGCCGCACCGAGTGCCTCCGCCGCCGGGGTCGAGTACCTGATGGTGCCCTCGGCCGCGATGGGGCGTGACATCCCGGTCGCGTTCCAGGCCGGTGGCCCCCACGCCGTGGTGCTGCTCGACGCGTTCAACGCCGCCCCCGAGGTCAGCAACTGGGTGACGGTCGGCAACGCGATGAGCAGCCTGGCCGGCAGCGGCCTGGCGGTCGCTGCCCCGGCCGGTGGCGCCTACAGCATGTACACCAACTGGGAACGGGACGGCAGCAAGCAATGGGAGACCTTCCTAGGCGACGAATTGCCGAACTGGCTGGCGGCCAACAAGGGGCTGACGCCGAACCGGCATGCGATCGTCGGCGCCGCGCAGGGCGGCTATGCGGCCATGGCGATGGCGGCGTTCCGCCCCGACCGCTACAGCTACGCCGGCTCGCTGTCGGGCTTCCTGACCCCGTCCAACACGCAGATGAACGGGCTCATCTCCAACGGCATCAACGCCAGCGGGGCCAACATCGACGCCATGTGGGGTGCGCCCCAGCTGGGCCGCTGGAAGTGGCACGACCCCAACGTCCACATCCAGTTGCTGATCGACAACAACACCCGGATGTGGGTGTTCAGCCCGCAAACCGTCACCTGCAGCGATCCGGCCGCGATGATCGGCGCGTGCGCCGAGGCGCAGGGCAGCAACCGCACCTTCTACGCGCACTACCGGTCCAGCGGCGGTCGCAACGGCCATTTCGACTTCCCGGTGGGCGGCAACCACGACTGGGGCAACTGGGCTGGTCAGCTCGGTGCAATGGCCGGCGACATCACGGCCGCGATCGGCTGAACATCTCCAAGCGGTCCGACCGGCTGGATCCGTTAGCCATCTGCAATCGTGCGGTGGTCTGAGCGTTTGCGCGGAGCCGGTACTGTGGTCGTTGTGCAACGTCCGTACTCCGGATCACCCAGCAAACCCCCTCGCGGGGGAACTCGGCGCCTCGGCGCGCCGGCGGGACGGGTGTTGCTGGCCGGTTTTCTGCCGGCGGCCTGGCTGCTGGCGGGGTGTGGCTCGGCGGGGGACCTGATCAGTTCGGTGGCGCTGCCGTCGCATCAGACCTCGGGCTACGCCGAGGGAGTCGACCTCGGCGCCCCGGATGTCGACCCGCACGCGGGGACGGTAGCGCTGACCCCCGCGCAACGGGAGTACCTCGATGCGCTCTGGGCTGAGGACGTGCGTCCCTCCAGCGATCTGCGCGCCTTGAGCATCGGTTCCTACGTCTGCCAGGCGAAAGCTGCCGGCCAGAGCGAGCAGGCGGTCTGGGATCTGGTGGCGCCGATGGTGCGCAGCGATGTCGCCAACGCTCACGCGACCTCGCCACGGCCGTCCGCCGACCCGGACTCCGACGCCGTGGTCGGCCGCTACATCCGCATCGCCACCCAGCGTCTCTGCTGATACATGGGACGCTGCCGATACATGGGACGCTGCCGATACATGGGATGCTGCTGACCGATGTCACAACGCTCACGACCGAAAAGCCGGACGAGCGACCGTCGCCGACGACACCGCATTCTGGCGTTGGTCGCCGCCGGGGCGGTCGCGGTGGTGGTCGCCCTGGTGGTCGCGATCATCGTCATCATGGTGCGTCGGCCGGAGCCGTCGACCACCGCAATCCCGCCTACGGCGCTGCCGCCCACCAGTGCCCCGGTGAAGAAGCCGCGGCCGGCCTTCCAGGACGCCAGCTGTCCTGACGTCGAGATGATCGCCATACCCGGCACCTGGGAATCCTCGCCGACCGACGACCCGTACAACCCCGGCCAGTTCCCCATAGCCCTGCTGCTCAATGTGACGCGGGCGATCCAAGGGGAGTTCGGCCGGGAGCGGGTCGAGGTCTACACCGTGCCCTACACCGCCCAGTTCCACAATCCGCTCTCGGCCGATAAGCAGATGTCCTACAACGACAGCCGGGCCGAGGGCAGCGGGGTTGCGGCGCGGGCGATGGCCGAGATGAACAGCCGCTGCCCGTTGACCAGCTATGTGCTGGTCGGGTTCTCCCAGGGCGCGGTGATCGCCGGTGATCTGGCCAGCGACATCGGCAACGGGCGAGGGCCGGTGGACGAGGACCTGGTGCTGGGCGTCACCCTGATCGCCGACGGTCGCCGCCAGCCCGGTGTGGGCCAGGAGGTCGGGCCCAATCCGCCCGGGCAGGGCGCGGAGATCACCCTCAAGGAGATCCCGACGCTGTCGGCCCTCGGATTGACGATGAGTGGGGAACGGCCGGGGGGTTTCGGTGCGCTGAACAACCGGGTCAACCAGATTTGCGCGCCCGGAGACCTGATCTGCGCGGCGCCGCAGTCGGCCTTCAACATCGCCAACCTGCCCAAGACCCTCGACGTGCTGACCGCGGGGGCCGGGCAGCCGGTGCACGCGATGTACGCCACGCCGGAGTTCTGGAACATCGACGGGCAAACCGCCACGTCTTGGACGCTGAACTGGGCTCGCGGACTCATCGAGAGCGCACCGCACCCACCGCACGGCTGAAATGGTCCGCGGGGGGCGCCGGAATTTGGCCAAGCCGCGCCGCGGGACCTAACATTAAGAGAAAATTAAGGACACGGTGTAGGGTTCGGAGACAAGGCATCGGGTCTAATTGAGGCGGTTCGCCCGCGCCACAGACACGATTACGACCAGCAGGTCCTCTGTACGATCGGTGGGTCTCGGGTCGTCTGCGGCGGACCGATGGCCCCCCACGGCCGCGTTGTCGACAGGAGAAGTGGTATGCCGTTCCATAACCCGTTCATCAAGGACGGCCGTATCACCTTCCCCGAGGGCGCCAGCCTGGTGAAGCACGTCGAGCGGTGGGCCAAGGTGCGCGGTGACAAGCCCGCCTACCGGTTCCTGGACTTCTCCACCGAGCGCGACGGGATCGCACGCGAACTGACCTGGGCCGACTTCGGCAAGCGTAACCGCGCCCTGGGTGCCCGGCTGCAGCAGGTGACCCAGCCGGGTGACCGGGTGGCGATCCTGTGCCCGCAGAACCTGGAGTACCTCGTGGCCTTCTTCGGCACGCTGTACTCCGGGCGGATCGCGGTGCCGCTGTTCGACCCCTCCGAACCGGGACACGTCGGTCGCCTGCACGCGGTGCTCGACGACTGCGCGCCCTCGGCCATCCTGACCACGACCGCGGCGGCCGAGGGCGTTCGCAAGTTCTTCCGCACCCGCCCGGCCAAGGAGCGCCCGCGCGTCATCGCCGTCGATGCGATCCCCGACGAGGTCGGGGCCACCTGGGAACTCGTCGACGCAGTCAACGAGGACACCATCGCCTACCTGCAGTACACCTCCGGGTCGACCCGCGTCCCGACCGGTGTGCAGATCACCCAGATGAATCTGGCCACCAACGTGGTGCAGGTGATCGAAGCCCTCGAGGGCGAGGAAGGTGACCGGGGCGTCTCCTGGCTGCCCTTCTTCCACGACATGGGTCTGGTCACCGCGCTGTTGCCGTCGCTGATCGGGCACTACTTCACCTTCATGACCCCGGCGGCGTTCGTCCGCCGGCCCATCCGCTGGATGCGCGAGATCGCCCGGCAGCCCGGTGACACCGGCGGAACCATCTCGGTGGCCCCGAACTTCGCGTTCGACCATGCCGCCGCGCGAGGGCTGCCCAGGGAGGGCGAGGAGCCCCTGGACCTGTCCAACGTCAAGGCCGTCCTCAACGGCAGCGAGCCGATCTCGGCGGCGACCGTGGAGCGGTTCAACGCGGCCTTCGGCCCGTTCGGGTTCCCGCGCAAGGCGATCAAGCCCTCCTACGGGCTGGCCGAGGCGACCCTGTTCGTGTCGACCACGCCCTCGTCGGAGGAGCCGACGATCATCTCCGTCGACCGCGACGAACTCAACGCCAACCGGTTCGTGCCGGTGCCCGACGATTCGCCGAAGGCCGTCGCGCAGGCCGGCGCCGGCAGGGTCGGTGTGGGGGAGTGGGCGGCGATCGTCGAGCCCGAGAGCGCCGGCGAATTGCCCGATGGGCAGATCGGCGAGATCTGGATCAGCGGTAACAACATGGGCACCGGCTACTGGAACAAGCCCGAGAAGACCGTCGAGACATTCCAGAACACCCTCAAGTCGCGGACCAGTCCATCGCACGCCGAGGGCGCGGCCGAGGATGCCACCTGGGTGCGCACCGGCGATCTCGGCACCTTCTACGACGGTGAGCTCTACATCACCGGCCGTACCAAGGATCTGGTGATCATCGACGGCCGCAACCATTACCCGCAGGATCTGGAGCACTCCGCGCAGGAGGCCAGCAAGGCGGTGCGCACCGGATTCGCCGCGGCCTTCTCGGTACCGGCCAACCAGCTGCCCGACGAGGTGTTCGCCGACGCGCACGCCGGGCTCAAGCGCGATCCGAGCGACACCTCCGAGCAGTTGGTCATCGTCGCAGAGCGGGCCGCCGGAGCCCACAAGCTGGAGATCGGGCAGGTCGCCGACGCCATCCGCGCCGCCGTCGCGGTGCGGCACGGTGTGACCGTTCGCGACGTACTGCTCACCCCGGCCGGCGCGATCCCGCGCACTTCCAGCGGCAAGATCGGCCGCAGCGCCTGCCGCTCGGCCTACCTGGACGGCAGCCTGCGCTCCGGGAAGGTGGCCAACGCCTTCCCGGACGAGTCGGAATAAGGACTTATGCCTGAATCGGAAAACCCTGACGAATTTGTCATCGCTCCCGAAAAGGAGCTGACCGCCCCCCGGACCGAGATGTCGGTCACCGAGATGCGGGAATGGCTGCGCAACTGGGTGGCCAACGCCACCGGGCAGTCGCCCGACGCGGTCGACGAGTCCGTCCCGATGGTCGAACTCGGGCTGTCCTCACGCGATGCGGTGGCCATGGCCAGCGACATCGAGGACATGACCGGGGTCACCCTGACCGCGACGGTGGCCTTCCGCCACCCGACCATCGAGGCGTTGGCGACGGTGATCGTCGAAGGCGAGCCGGAGCCGGAGTTCGCCGAGGACGGCGAGGACTGGACTCGTGCCCGCGATGTCGAGGACATCGCCATCGTCGGCCTGGCCACCCGGTTCCCCGGCGATATGAACACCCCCGATCAGATGTGGCAGGCGCTGCTGGACGGCCGCGACGCCATCACCGATCTGCCCGAGGGCCGCTGGGCGGAGTTCATGGACGAGCCGCGGCTGGCCGAGCGGATCGCCAAGGCCCGCACCCGAGGGGGCTACCTCTCCGATATCAAGGGGTTCGACGCCGAGTTCTTCGCACTGTCGAAGATGGAGGCCGACAACATCGACCCGCAACAGCGGATGGCGCTCGAGCTCACCTGGGAGGCGCTGGAGAACGCCCGCATCCCGGCCTCGAGCTTGCGCGGGACCAGTGTCGGTGTGTTCGTCGGCAGTTCCACCAACGACTACAGCTACCTGGCGATGATGGACCCGCGCACCGCGCATCCCTATGCGATCACCGGGACCGCCAGTTCGATCATCGCCAACCGGGTCTCCTATTTCTACGACTTCCGCGGACCCTCGGTCGCGGTGGACACCGCGTGCTCATCCTCGTTGGTCGCGGTGCACTCCGGCGTGCAGGCGCTGCGGGCCGGCGAGGCCGACGTGGTGCTGGCCGGCGGCGTCAATGCCCTGGTCACCCCCGCGGTGACACTGGGGTTCGACGAGGTCGGCGGGGTGCTCGCACCCGACGGCCGGATCAAGTCGTTCTCGGCCGACGCCGACGGATACGCACGGTCCGAGGGCGGCGGGATGCTGGTGCTCAAGCGCCTGTCCGACGCCCGCCGCGACGGCGACGACATCCTGGCCGTGATCGCCGGCAGTGCGGTCAACCACGACGGCCGGTCCAACGGACTTCTGGCGCCCAACCCCGACGCCCAGGCCGACGTGCTGCGCCGGGCCTACCGCGACGCCGGCATCAATCCGCGCACCGTCGACTACATCGAGGCGCACGGCACCGGAACCATCCTCGGGGACCCGATCGAGGCCGACGCGCTGGGCCGGGTGGTGGGCCGAGGCCGGGCCGCAGACGCACCGGCACTGCTCGGAGCGGTGAAGTCCAACCTGGGCCACCTGGAGTCGGCGGCGGGTGCGGCGAGTTTGGCCAAGGTCGCCCTGTCGTTGCGCAACAACGTCATTCCGCCGTCGATCAACTACGCCGGGCCCAACCCCTACATCGACTTCGACGGGGTGCACCTCAAGGTTGCCGACACCGTCACCGAATGGCCGCGTTACAGCGGGCATGCGATCGCCGGGGTCTCCGGATTCGGCTTCGGCGGAGCCAACGCGCACCTGGTGCTCCGCGAGGTGCTCCCGGAGGATCTTCTCGAGCCCGAACCCGAGCTGGAACCGGAATCGGCCGACTCGCCCCTGACGGAGGCCGACGCGGTTTACGTCGGTGGCGTGCGGATGGACGAGTACGGCGAGTTCATCGACGATGACGAAGATGGCGGCGGTGACGGTTATGGCGGTGACGGTTACGGCGGTGGGGCGATCGACGTCTCCGACGAGGAACCCGAACTGCCCGGACTGACCGACGAGGCGCTTCGGCTGCTGGAGGTCGCGCGCGAGGAGTTGGCCGCGGCCCAGGCGGCCGAGCCGCACATTCCCGTTGTGCCGCTGGCCGTCTCGGGTTTCCTGACCTCGCGCAAGCGGGCGGCGGCTGCGGAACTGGCGGACTGGATCGACAGTCCGGAAGGCCGGGCGTCCTCGCTGGAGTCCATCGGCCGCGCGCTGTCGCGGCGCAACCACGGCCGTTCCCGCGCGGTGGTCATGGCTCACGATCACGACGAGGCCGTCAAGGGCCTGCGGACCCTCGCCGAAGGCAAGCAGAGCCCGCTGGTCTACAGCGCGGACGGTCCGGTGACCAATGGTCCGGTCTGGGTGCTGGCCGGCTTCGGGGCGCAGCACCGCAAGATGGGCAAGAGCCTGTACCTGCGCGACGACGTCTTCGCCGAGTGGATCAACAAGGTCGACGCCCTGATTCAGGACGAGCGCGGCTACTCGATCCTTGAATTGATCCTCGACGACTCGGTCGACTACACCGACGAGACCTGCCAGTATCCGATCGAAGTCGTTCAGCTGGTCATCTTCGCCATCCAGATCGGCCTCGGCGAACTGCTGCGTCACCACGGTGCGAAGCCCGCCGCGGTGGTGGGGCAGTCGTTGGGCGAGGCGGCTGCGGCCTACTTCGCCGGCGGCCTGTCCCTGGCCGACGCCACCCGAACCATCTGCGCGCGTTCGCATCTGATGGGCGAGGGCGAGGCCATGCTGTTCGGCGAGTACATCCGGTTGATGGCGTTGGTCGAGTACTCGGCCGAGGAGATCACGGCCGTGTTCTCCGATTTCCCGGACCTGGAGGTCTGCGTCTACGCCGCCCCCACCCAGACGGTGATCGGCGGACCGCCCGCCCAGGTCGACGCGATCATCGAGCGCTGCGAACAGGAGGGCAAGTTCGCCCGCAAGTTCCAGACCAAGGGTGCCAGTCACACCACCCAGATGGACCCGTTGCTGGGCGAGCTCGCCGCCGAACTGCAGGGCATCACGGCGCTCCCGCTCAAGATCGGCTATTTCTCCACGGTCCACGAAGGCGGTTACATCCGCCCCGGCGAGGCCATCCACGACGTCGACTACTGGCGAAAGGGACTGCGCCACAGCGTCTACTTCACCCAGGGCATCCGCAACGCGGTGGACAACGGCCACACCACCTTCCTGGAACTGGCGCCCAACCCGGTGGCGCTCATGCAGGTCGGGTTGACCACCGCGGCAGCCGGCCTGCACGACGGGCAGCTGATCCCGACCCTGGCCCGCAAGCAGGACGAAGTCGACTCGATGCTGGCCGCGATGGCCCAGCTCTACGTCCACGGCCACGATCTGGACTTCCGCACCCTGTTCAGTCGTGGCGAGTACGCCCAGATCCCGCCGACCCGGTTCAAGCGCAAGGAGCACTGGCTCAACGCGCACTTCTCCGCCGACGGATCGGCGCTCATCCCCGGCACCCACGTCGCGACGCCGGACGGGCGGCACGTCTGGGAATACGCCGGGGACGGCACCACCGATCTGGCGGCGCTGGTCAAAGCCGCTGCGGTGCAGGTTCTTCCGGATGCGACGCTGACCGCCTCCGAGCAGCGCGCGGTGCCCGGCGAGGGCGCGCGGCTGGTCACCACGCTGACCCGGCATCCCGGCGGGGCTTCGGTTCAGGTGCACGCCCGCATCGACGAGTCCTTCACGCTGGTCTACGACGCGATCGTCAGCCGCGGCGGGACGCAGTCCGCGCTGCCGGCGGCGCTCGCGACCGGAGTGGCTGTGGCCCAACAGGGTTCGGTGCAGCAGGTTCCGGGCCAACCGGAGCCCGAAGCCGCCGACGACGCGGAGATCCTGCACGACAACCTCGCCGCCGGGGCGGGTGTCGCGGCCAGCTTGGGCAAGTGGTCGCCGGATTCCGGGGAGACCGTGCACGACCGGCTCGGACTGATCGTCGGCAGTGCGATGGGCTATGAGCCCGAAGACCTCCCGTGGGAGGTGCCGCTGATCGAGCTCGGCCTGGACTCGCTGATGGCGGTGCGGATCAAGAACCGGGTGGAGTACGACTTCGACCTGCCGCCGATCCAGCTGACCGCGGTGCGTGACGCCAATCTCTACGCCGTTGAGCAGCTGATCGTCTACGCGATCGAGAACCGCGACCAGGTGGCCGAACTCGCCGAGCACCAGAAGGGGATGACGGCCGAGGAGATCGCCGCCGAGCAGGCCAAGCTGGCCGCCGGGGAGATCCCGGAGGCACTGGCCGAGAAGCTCTCCGAGAAGCATCCGGAGGCGCACATCCCGGCGCCGCCCGCCAACCCGGCCGGCCCGGACATCCCGCCCCCGCCGACCGATCCGTCGGGACCGGGCGTACCGCCGCCGCCCACCGACCCGGCGGGTCCGGGCGGGGCCAAGTCCGCCGCGGGTGCGGCCGCCGGCGCGCTGACCCAGCAGGCCGTCGTCGACGCCCTGGGCACCGATGTCCCGCCGCGCGAGGCCTCCGAGCGGGTGACCTTCGCGACCTGGGCGATCGTCACCGGGAAGTCCCCGGGCGGCATCTTCAACGAGTTGCCGAAGGTCGATGGCGACACCGCGGCCAAGATCGCCGCACGGCTGTCCGAGCGGGCCGAGGGAACCATCACCGCCGAGCAGGTGAGCTCCGCGAAGACCATCGAGGAACTGGCCACCGTCGTGCGGGAGTACCTCGAGTCCGGCGAACTGGACGGCTTCGTGCGGACCCTGCGGGCCAGGCCGGAAGGTTCCGACCGGATCCCGGTCTTCGTCTTCCACCCGGCCGGCGGTTCGACCGTCGTCTACGAGCCACTGCTCAAGCGGCTGCCAGCCGGCACCCCGATGTACGGGTTCGAGCGGGTGGAGGGCTCGATCTCCGAGCGTGCGGCGCACTACGTGCCCAAGCTGATGGAGATGGGCGGCAACGGCCCGTTCATCCTGGCCGGTTGGTCACTCGGCGGGGTGCTGGCCTACGCCTGTGCGATCGGGCTGAAGAAGGCCGGCGCCGATGTGCCGTTCGTCGGCCTGATCGACACGGTGCGCGCCGGGGAGGAGATCCCCCAGACCAAGGAGGAGATCAGGGCCCGCTGGGACCGCTACGCCCTGTTCGCCCAGCGCACGTTCAACGTGGAGATACCGGCGATTCCCTACGAGGAACTCGAGGTTCTCGACGACGCGGGTCAGGTGACCTTCGTCCTCAACGCGGTCAAGGAGAGCGGGGTGGACATCCCGGGCGGCATCATCGAGCATCAGCGCACCTCGTATCTGGACAACCGCGCCATCGACACCGCCCAGATCGAGCCCTACGACGGGCACGTGACCCTTTACATGGCCGATCGCTACCACGACGACGCGATCATGTTCGAGCCGCGATACGGCATCCGCCGGCCCGACGGCGGCTGGGGCGAGTTCGTCGCCGACCTCGAGGTGGTGCCGATCGGGGGCGAGCACATCCAGGCCATCGACGAGCCGTACATTGCCAAGGTGGGCGCGCACATGAGCGAGGCCATCAACCGGATTCAGTCGCAACGGGATCAGGCCCAACGGGATCAGGTACAGGAGAAGCAGTGACCAACAGGACCACCGCCGAACTGCTGGCCGAACTGCGCGAGAAACTCGAACTGGCCAAGGAGCCCGGCGGTGAGGCCGCCGCCGCCAAGCGCGACAAGCGCGGCGTCCCCAGCGCCCGGGCCCGCGTCCATGAACTGCTCGATCCGGGAAGCTTCCTGGAGATCGGCGCGATGGCCCGCACCCCCGGTGATCCCAACGCGCTGTTCGGCGACGGCGTGGTCACCGGGCACGGCACCATCAACGGTCGCCCGGTCGGGGTGTTCTCCCACGATCAGACGGTTTTCGGCGGGTCGGTCGGTGAGATGTTCGGCCGCAAGGTGGCCAAGCTGATGGAGTGGGTGGCCATGGTCGGCTGCCCGATCATCGGGATCAACGACTCCGGCGGCGCGCGCATCCAGGACGCCGTGACATCGCTGGCCTGGTACGCCGAGCTGGGCCGGCGCCACGAACTGCTCTCCGGTGTGATCCCGCAGATCTCGATCATCCTCGGCAAGTGCGCCGGCGGCGCGGTGTATTCGCCGATCCAGACCGATCTGGTTGTCGCCGTGCGCGATCAGGGCTACATGTTCGTCACCGGCCCGGACGTCATCAAGGACGTCACCGGCGAGGACGTCAGCCTCGACGAACTCGGCGGTGCCGACTACCAGGCCCGCTACGGCAACATCCACCAGGTGGTCGAATCGGAGAAGGCGGCCTTCGCCTACGTGCGGGACTTCCTGGAGTTCCTGCCGCCCAACACCTTCGACGACGCCCCGGTGATCAACCCCGGCCTGGAGCCGGAGATCACCCCGCACGATCTCGAGCTCGACAGCATCGTGCCCGACGCCGACAACACGGCCTATGACATGCACGAGATCCTGATCCGGATCTTCGACGACGGCGACTTCCTCGACGTCGCCGCGCAGGCGGGCCAGGCGATCATCACCGGCTTCGCCCGGGTCGACGGCCGTCCGGTCGGTATCGTCGCCAATCAGCCGATGCACATGTCCGGGGCGATCGACAACGAGGCCTCCGACAAGGCCGCCCGGTTCGTGAGGTTCTGCGACTCCTTCAACGTGCCGTTGGTGTTCGTCGTGGACACCCCGGGTTTCCTTCCCGGCGTGGAACAGGAGAAGAACGGCATCATCAAACGCGGCGGCCGCTTCCTCTACGCGGTCGTGGAGGCCGACGTGCCCAAGGTGACGCTGACCATCCGCAAGTCCTACGGCGGGGCGTACGCGGTGATGGGCTCCAAGCAGCTCACCGCCGATCTGAATTTCGCCTGGCCCACCGCGCGGATCGCCGTGATCGGCGCCGAGGGCGCAGCACAGTTGCTGGTCAAGCGCTTCCCGGATCCCACCGCTCCCGAGGTGCAGAAGATCCGTGCGGACTTCATCGAGGGCTACAACCTCAACATGGCGATCCCCTACATCGCCGCCGAGCGCGGTTTCATCGACGCCGTCATCGAGCCGCACCAGACCCGATTGCTGTTGCGCCGTTCGATGCGGCTGCTGCGCGGCAAGCAGATTCAGCGCGTCCAGCGCAAACACGGCCTGATCCCGATCTAGCCGATTCCGATTCCCGTCGAAACGGTTGCGCGATCCAGCCGGTGAGGAGAGGTCCCTTGAGCCACGCCACGAGTAACGCAGTAGCTGAGACCGGAGCTGCGATGGGTGAGGCCATCAGCATCTTCATGCTGCACCCGGAGACCTTCACCGGCAGTATCGCCGCGGGCTACCAGAACCCGCTGGCCGGCTACGTGGCCGGCCGCGGCGGCGTGCTGGGCGAGGCGACCGGAACCACGGTCGCCTCGGTCTTCGTGATCTTCGAGCCGAGCTTCGTCTGCGCGATGTGGGATGAGGGCGTGGCGGTGCGTGGCGCGGCCGGCGCGGCCAAGGTCTACTGGGATCAGGTCGGCGATTTCGGCCGCAAGTACCTTGCCGATGCCGAAGGTGTGGCCCGCATCGCGCAACTGGGCGAGAAGATCATCGCCGAGACGCCGATCGCCGGCCTGCCGATGTACGCCGGGTGGCGCAACATGCCCCTGGCCACCGACGACGCGGCGCGGGCCTTGCAGGTCATGTTCGTGCTCCGGGAGTTGCGCGGTGACGTGCACTTCAACCTGCTGGCCAACTCCGGGATCACCCCGGTGGAGGCCCATATGCTGCACGGCGGCGAGGACTACACCCGGATGTTCGGCTGGCCCGGACCATTCGCCGATGGAGCACACAAGCGGGAGCGTTATGCCGAGGTGGAGGAGGCGACCAACCGTCGGATGACCGAGATCTTCGACGCCGCCCTCGACCGCGCCGAAGCCGAGGAGTTGGCCCGGCTCAGCGTCGGAGCTTTGGAACGGTTGAAGGCCAACCTCCCGCCGGCGGGTTGATCCGCCGATGCCGTTAGCGGACGGCCAGGTCTTCGCCGGTTACACGATCCTGCGCATCCTCGGCGCGGGGGGTATGGGCGAGGTGTACCTGGCCGAACACCCGAGGTTGCCTCGCCGGGACGCGCTGAAGGTGCTCGGTGCCGCCGTCAGCCACGACGAGGAATACCGGCAGCGGTTCAACCAGGAAGCCGAGATGGTCGCGACGTTGCGCCATCCCCATATCGTCACCATCTACGACCGCGGCGAGGCCGACGACAAACTGTGGATCGCGATGGAGTTCGTCGACGGCATCGACGCCGGGCGCTTATTGCAGGACAAGTACCCCAAGGGGATCCCGCCCGCCGAGGTGGTGCGGATCGTCGGCGCAGTGGCCGAGGCGCTCGACTACGCGCACAGCCGCAAGCTGCTGCACCGGGACATCAAGCCGGCCAACATCCTGCTCGGAACGCCGGGCTCGGCAGACGATCGGGTGATGCTCGCCGACTTCGGGGTCGCCCGCTGGATCGACCAGGCCAGCGATCTCACCGGCGCGGAGATGACGGTCGGCACGGTGACCTACGCGGCGCCCGAACAGCTCAAAGGAGAGCGGATCGACGGCCGGGCCGACCAGTACGCGCTGGCCGCCACCGCCTTCCATCTGCTGACCGGCGCGGCGCCGTTTTCCAACAGCAATCCGGCCGTGGTGATCAGCAAGCACCTCAGCGCCGCGCCGCCGTCCATCGACCGGGCCGACCTCTCGGGGTTCGGCCCGGTCTTCGTCAAGGCGCTGGCCAAGAATCCGGCCGGCCGGTTCGGCAACTGCCGCGACTTCGCCCGGGCGATGGGGCAGGCACTGGGCGCCCCGCCCGGCGGATCGGCGAGGCATCGCAAATCCGGTTCGACGTCGGTGCTGCGACGTCGGTGGTTACCGGCGGTGTTGGGCACCGCTCTCGCCGGAGCCGCGGTGGGCGCGGCGGTGTGGTTGCTGACGCATGACGATCGTCCGGCCGCCCGGCCGCAGCCCGCAGCACCGCCGCCGGCGGCGTCGTCGCGGATGGACCTGCCCGTGGTCGTGATGGGGGCCGACTGTGCGGTCCTGGGCGCGGCGGCCGTCGACGCCGACGGGACCGACGCCTACTGCGCCCGGGTGAACTCACAGGGCGACCAGACGGTGTGGTCGCGAATCCCCGAGCGACTGCGCACCGCGGTTCCCCCGACGCCGGCCATTCCGAACCCGGCCTCCCCGACCCCGGCCCCGCAGCTTCCAACGTCCCAGCCCGCCGCCCCCTGAATCCCCGTATTCGATCACGGCTTTGCGGCGTAATCCGGATCCGTCACGACCGCAACGTCGATACCATCTGCTCACCCCCGGCCGGGGCGCGCCGAAGGCGATGGAGGGTTGAGACCTAAATGTCTGCGAACACCGCTGCCGATATCGTCAGCAAACTCGGCGGGGCGGCGAACATCGAGAGCCTCTCGCACTGCGCCACCCGGTTGCGTTTTCAACTCCACGACGCCTCGGGGGTCAAGCAGTCCGATCTGGAGTCGGTGTCCGGGGTGATGGGCGCGGTGCCCCAGGCCGGCAACCGCTATCAGGTGGTCATCGGCGGCGGGGTGCAGACGGTCTACAACCAGATCAAGGCGCTGCCCGGTATGGACGGAGGCGGTGCCGGGGCGGACGCCGCGGCGATCAAGGCCGCGGCCCGGGCCAAGGGGCCGAGGGGCAAGGTGGCCTGGCTGGACTCGTTCTTCGAGTTCCTGTCCGACTCGTTCCGGCCGATCCTCGGCGCGCTGTTGGGCGCTTCGCTGTTCATCACGTTCATGGCGCTGATGAGCACCCTGGGCGTGATCCCCAACTGGGCCGACCCCCGTGAGGCCAGTGCGCTGTCGCCGACCTGGCAGTTCGTCAACCTGTGCTGGCAGAGCGTGTTCGTCTTCCTGCCGCTGATGGTCGCCTACAACGCCTCGAAGAAACTCGGCGCCGACCCGTGGGTCGGGTTCGCCATCATGGCCGTGGTCATGCTGCCCGGGTTCGCCGCGCTGAAGGATTTCACCGAGTCCAAGAACATCTTCGGCTCCCAGGTCGACGTCGTGCAGGTCTTCGGGCTGCCGCTGACGATCTTCAACTACAGCTCCCAGGTCTTCCCGCCGCTGCTCATGGCCGCGGTGCTCGGACCGCTCTACAAGTACTTGAAGAGGCTCATCCCGGAGAACGTCCAGCTGATCTTCGTGCCCTTCCTGTCGATGCTCGTCATGCTCCCGCTGACCGCGTTCGTGATCGGGCCGATCGGCGTGTACACCGGCGCGGGCCTGGCCAACCTGCTGAAGTCGATCAACGACTTCTCGCCGTTCATCTTCGCGATCCTGATCCCGTTGGCCTATCCGTTCATGGTTCCGCTGGGCCTGCATTGGCCGATCAACGCGATCATGCTGCTCAACATCCAGACGCTGGGCTACGACTACATCCAGGGTCCGATGGGCGCGTGGAACTTCGCCTGCTTCGGCGCCACCGCAGGCGTGCTGTTCCTGGCCTGGCGGGAGCGCGACAAGCAGATGCGCCAGACCGCGATCGGCGGTCTGGCCGCCGGGTTGCTCGGTGGCATATCGGAGCCGTCGCTGTACGGAATCCATCTGCGGTTCAAACGGATCTACCCGCGGATGCTGGTGGGCTGTCTGGTGGGCGGATTGATCATCGGCATCGGCGGCGGAGTCAAGACCAGTGCCTTCGTCTTCACCTCGCTGCTGACCATTCCGGCGTTCAGCAATATGGGTCTCTACGCGGGGGCCGTCCTGGCGGCCTTCGTCACCTCGATGGTGCTGGTGATCATCTCCGGCTACCGGACACCCGAGCAGGCCGCCGCCGCAGCGGCCGCAGAGGTGCCGGTCGCCGACCTGGAAGGGCCGATCGGAGAAGCCAGCCCGGACACGTTGGTCGCCGCTGCCGCGACCAAGGCCGCCGGCGAGGCCGGTGTGGCCACCGAGATCAAGGCTCCCCTCGACGGCACGTTGATGGCGCTGAGCGAGGTGCCCGATCCCGTTTTCGGTAAGGGCATCATGGGTCCGGGCGTCGCGATTGAGCCCTCCGGGAACACGGCGTACGCACCCGGTTCCGGGGTGGTCGTCGCCGCGCAGCCAACCGGCCATGCGTTCGGGCTGCTGCTGGACAGCGGCGTCGAGGTGCTGATCCACATCGGCATCGACACCGTGAAACTGAAGGGCGAAGGGTTCGATGTCAAGGTGGCCAAGGGTGATCGGGTCACGGCGGGGACTCCGCTGGTGAGCTTCGACCCCAAGGTCATTGAGGACGGCGGCTATTCCCTGGTGACTCCGGTCATCATCCTGAACGCCAGGAAATTCGGGCCGATCGAACCGGTGGAATCCGGTGAAATCACTGTCGGCGCAACCATTCTCACGGTTGCCCCAGTCCCCGAGCCGATCGAAAGCGGACTCTGACCGACTGCCGCACGCTGGTGGTAGCTTAATGGTATGCGAACTACCATTGATAAAGCCGGAAGATTGGTAGTACCGAAGGTGCTGCGCGAGCAGGTGGGTATCGGCGCCGGAGAGGTGGAAATCACCGTCGAGGGGGCTTCGATCCGGATCGAGAGTGTGGCCGCCGACGATCTCGTCGAGGCAGACGGCCTGCTGCTGCTGCCGACCGGCGGGTTGGGTCTGGACGAAGACGCCGTCAGGGAGATGCGGCTTGCCGACCAGCGCTGAGCATGTGCTCGTCGATACCAGCGCGGCTATCGCCCTGGTCCAGCCGGAGAATCCGTTTCACCCGGCCGCCAAACACCGGCTGCTGCAGTGCCGCCGGGGGATGTCCGGTCATGCCGCAGTGGAACTGCTGTCCGTCCTCACCCGCCTGCCTCCGCCGCAGCGCCTCAACCCAGCTACGGCGTTGCGCCTCGAGAGGGTGAACTTTCCCGAATCCCGGTTTCTTTCGGCAACGCGCATGGCGAAGCTTTTACAGGAATTCGCCGACGCAGGGCTGGCCGGTGGCGCGTTCTACGACGGTCTGGTCGGAGTGGCCGCGCGCGAGCACAAGTTGCCCCTGATCACCTGCGACAAGCGCGCCGAGCAGACCTACCGCACGCTGGGCGTCGCCTATGAGCTCCTGGCCAGGACCGCTTAAGGGCTCCGCCACGGGGATCAGGCTTTGATCCGGATCTGCCCCGGCTTCCACAACCCGCCGCGGGTCGCGGTGCCCAGTTCCAACTCGGCCGGCTGGGCGTCGACGATGGTGTCGAACTTGCGCAGCGAGCCCCAGTCCCGGCCCCAGTCGTGCGACAGATAGGTGGCCATCACATGCGCCCGCAGCAGCAGATCGCTGATCCCCAGCAGACCGCCGTTGCGGCCGTCCTCCCAGGTGTCGGTGTCCTGCTTCTTGGCCGTGTAATCCGGCGTGATCCGGAACTTCGGCACCTGGGTCACCCCGTTGGAGTGCAGCATCGGCTGCTGGCACGGGAAGGCCAGCCCCACCGCCCAGTCCATCAGGACCGGCTGGGTGGACCCCACGTACTCCTGGACGGTCCGCAGGTCAGGCACCCGCGGCGGGGTGACGGCCACCCAGTCCCCGATCGACAGCGAGCGGTCCTCGGCGACGATCCGCACCGCCGTCGCATCCGCCGGAATCTGGGAGCGCGGATAGCGAAGGTTGCGCCACGACGGAGCCGGTCCCAGGTCGTAGGGCTGCACCCGTCCGGCCGCCACGGTGCCGCCGGGTCCCGGCCTGCCGTACTCCAGTTCCACGGTCTGCCCGTCGGTGTGGTCGTTGAGAACACTGTTGCCGGAGATGGTCCCGGCCGCGGTCACGACCACCAGCGGGTGCGTGCCGTCATCCGGTGGCAGCTCGTACCATGCCGAGGTCAACAGGCTTTCCTGCTGTGCCGTATCGGCGTAGCTGCCGGCCAGCGGCACCCGGGCGGGGTCGAGCTGGTAGGGCAGCGGCACCGTGGATCCGTTGACGCCGGGCTGGGAAAGGGTGAACGGCCCCTCCCAGTCGTGGTCTACACCCGGCATCGGGTTGTTGACCCGGATCGCCTCGGCCACGATCTTCTCCGGAACGCCGTCGGCGCTGAACCCGACCGGCTTGCTTCCGCCGAGAGGGCCCAACGGCCCGTAATCGCCGGGTTGCGGGGTGAGGAAGCCGTTGTTCGGGTCGGGTTCGACGAGCACGTCGTCGGCCAGGCCGCAGCCGCCCGCCAGCGCCCGAAGGTTGGCCCAGCCGTTGGAGTAGGTCGGGTACTGGCGGATCACGCCTGCGGTCATCGACGCTACGAAGACCAGCACCATGAACCCGGCCGCGACCGGGATCGGCGCCGCCGTCAGAGCCCGTGCGATCGTGCCTTCGCCGCGGCTGCGCGCGGTGAAATGCAGCCAGACGGTGTAGATGGCGGACACGAAGAACAGGCCCAAAAACATTGTGCTGACGCTGATTCCGGCGATGGCGGGCATCGTGTTGTTGAACGGGACCCCGTAACTCGACACGTACCACCAGCCGTTGGTGGTGGCGAACGTCAGAGCCAGCAGGAACAGCACCGCCGTGACGACGGCCATCCGGTTGCGCGACCAGCGCAGCACGGCCGGCGACACCAGAACGGTCGCCAAGGCTGCCATGGCCGCGCCCACCGCGGCGAACAGGCCGAAGTGGTGCACCCACTTCGTTGGCGTGAACATCAGCACGAACATCGTCGCGAAGATGACGCCCATCAGCCGCCAGGCCGGCCCGCGCGCCACGCCGGGAACCCGCTTGCGCCGCAACATGATGAACATCGAGGCGAACAGCGAGAACGCGGTGATGAGGAATCCGAACCGCCTCGACAACGAACCGTCGACCGTCGGCAGGATCAGGTAGTAGTAGCGCAGGTTCTCGGTGTACCACTCCTGGCTGGGGCCGATGTCGGTGCGGATGCGGGTGGCCTCCAGCACCGTGGCCAGGGTCTGATCGGCGAACACCACCGTCAGGATCACGGTGCCAGCCGCCAGCAGTGGGGCCACCAGCGGCCAGGTGCCGACAATCGCGCGGCGGCGCATCAGGATTCGCAGGATGGGCCGGCCGCCGGCCAGCAGTGCGGCGACGGCGATCAGCCCGGTCGGTTGGATGCCGAGCGTGAACGCCGCGGTGATGATGGCCAGCGCGGCCGGTGTCAGTCGGCCCGAGGTGATCGCCCGCTCGATGAGCACGTAGGTGACCAGCGCGCCGGTGGCGATCTGCCCCTCCGGGCGAAGCCCGTTGTTGAACGGCATCCATGCGGCCAGCAGCACCAGTCCCGCCGCCCACAGCGCGGCCCTGCTGCCCGACACCGCCGGGCCGAGCCGGGGCAGCACCTCGCGGGACAGCAGCAGCCAGCAGATCAGCGCACAGGCGAGGTCGGGGAGGCGAATCCAGATGCTCGCGTCGCTGACGTGGGTCATCAATGCGAGCAGGTTGTAGTACCAGCCGAAGGGATCCTCGGGGCTGCCGAACCACCGGAAGTAGTTCGACATGTAGCCGGCGCGGTCGGCGACCCGGGCCATGCCCAGGATGTAGCCGTCGTCGGAGGAGTTGGCGCCCATCACGTGCCACACCAGGAAGGCGCTGACCACGGTGAGGTCCACCGCGGTGAAGGTGCGCCAGCGTTGCGGGATGATCCGGTGCATGCGGCGCCCGTCGAGGCGGTCCAGTCGCCACAACGCAGCCAGTGCCACCACCGTCGCGGCGATCGCCAGCAGCATCGCGGTCAGTTTCAGCGCTGTGGGCTTGGTGGTGAAGCGGGTGTCGATGACGGCGGAGACGCTCAGCCCGGGCGGGGCCGGGCCGGTCAGGTCGGTGAAGACCCCGACGATGTTGGGCCGGAGGTTGGGATCGGCGAAGCCGCCGCGCAGGTAGTCGTAGCCGGTCTGGGGAGAGTCCTCGTCCTTGAGCGCCTCCGGGTCGGGCGGGACCCCGATGAACTCCGCGAAGGTGCCCTTATCGGTGGAGGTGATCTCGATGCGCTGACAGTCCGGTGCGATCACCTGCGAGCGCGGCACGCTGGCGATCACCACGTTGCGGTCGGTGATGTCCACCCGTTGGGAGTTGACCGTCACGAACAGCGAGTTGAGCGCGGCGTCCTTGGCCTTCTGCGGTGCCAGTCCGAGGACCATGCCCCCCTTGGGCGGCATGGCGCGGATGACCTCGCAGGGCACGGTCGCGGTCATCGACACCGGGCTCAGCGAGATCAGCGGGGAGGTGACGTTGTCGAGGCGCCCGCCCTGCGGCCAGTTCAACGTGGCGGTGGTCTGTACGACCGGCAGCAGCGGGGTCAGCACTGCCATCACGAATCCCAGCAGGCCCGCGACGGTGGCCACCCATCGGGTGATCGTCACCTCCCGGTCGGCCGGGGTGTCCGAGGGGATCTGGCTCATCGCAGCTGCCTGTGTCATCGTGCCGTCTGATTCGTGGACGCCGTTTGGTTCATGGGAGTGCCCTGATCGGTCCGTTGCGGCTCCATCCCAGCACCCGCTGGGAGCCTTGGTCGATGACGGCGTCGGGAGCCTCGGCGGCGGGCACCACCCGGATGTACCGCTCGATCTCGCCCCAATCGCGGTACCAGTCGTCGCGCAGATAGGTCGGCACCGTGGCGGTGCTCAGCAGCGCCTGAATGAACAGGAACGGGCCGCCCGCGCGCGCGGACTGCCACATGTTCGATGACACCACCACCTGCTTGAGGTTGGGCAGTATCCGGTACTGCGGAAGCTCGGCGACACCCAGATGCTCGGAGAACGGGCGCTGGCAGGGAAACTGGGCCGCCGAGGCGATGTCCATCAGCACCGGGGTCTGGGTACCCAGGAAATCCTGCGCGGTCTGCAGGATCGGCACGCGCGGCGGGGTGAACCCGAACCACTGCTCGCTGCTCAGGTTGGGGTCGTCGGCGACGATG
This sequence comes from Mycobacterium sp., assembly GCA_020438905.1. GTDB lineage: Bacteria > Actinomycetota > Actinomycetes > Mycobacteriales > Mycobacteriaceae > Mycobacterium. The sequence goes on along the minus strand of JAGQTQ010000024.1, from coordinate 32,907 downwards.
CGGGCCACGTTGGCCTCTGCCGGGGCCCAGGAGAGCGGGAATCGCAGGTTGCGCCAGGCCACTTGTTCGATGGTGTCGATCGGCTGGACCTTGTCGAGGGCCTCGAAGGTGCCGTCAGGCTTGCGCACGCCCCACTGCAGTTTGAGGGACTGCCCGTAGTGGAACTCGCCCTCTTCGTCGTAGTACCAGATCGCGCCTGCGGCGGCCACGGTGACCAGCGGACGGTCGGGGGAGCGGGGCGGCAGTTCGTACCACGCCGAGGTGGCCTTGGCCGCTACCGTGTTCTCCTTGTAGCTGCCCATCACCGGCGTCGTTTTCGGGTCCAGTCCGAACGGCAGGAACACCTTAGAGCCGTTGACGCCGACCGGTCCGTAGCCGCCGCCGGTGCCGCCGGAGAACCCGATTCCGACATTGGGCTTGTTCGGCGAACCGTCGGAGTTGACCGTTCCCGGGTTGGCGATGAAGGGTGCGACGGGGTCGAGGGTGTCGCTGATTCCGTTGGGGGTGAACCCGATCGGCTTCTCGCCGCCCAGTGGGCCGTACCGTCCCCAGGTCTGGCCCGGAGCGGGTTGCAGCATCCCGGCGTTGGGATCCGCCTCGACCAGGACGTCATCGGCCATCGCGCAGCTGTTCTTCGACAGCCCGGAGCGCAGCGCCTCCAGGCCGGCTTTGCCATTGGTGTAAGCCGGGTAGCGCTGGGCGAAGGCCTTGGCCATCGAGCCCACCGCCAGCAGCACCATGATGAGCGAGAAAGCCAGCAGCGGGGTCGACGCCAGCAATCGGTTGCGCCGGGTGTTGGCGACCTCGGTATGCCCGGCGTAGTCGATACGGAAGTGCAGCCAGCCGGCCAGCAGGCCGGTGATGATCGCCAGCGCGAGGAACATCGAGGTCACCGGCTGATGCAGCAGGACGGGCTGGCGGTCATACCAGGGCACCCCGTAATTGCCCACGTAGAACCACCCGTTGATCCCGGAGGTGGCCCAGGCCACGACGAACAGCAGGGCCGTCACGTACAGCGCGAGGTTGCGGCGGCTGTGCAGTCCGACGGTGGCGAAGGCGAATGCCGTCACCGCTCCCAACGCCGCGGTCAGTGCGGCGAAAACGCCGAACTGCACCGCCCACTTCGTCGGAGTGAACGTCAGCAGCAGCAGTCCCAGGGCGGTGCTGCCGATCAGCCGCCACACCGGACCGCGGGCCAGCCCGGGCAACTGCCCCTTGCGAAGCAGCATCGCCAGAATGGCGAACAGGCACAGCAGCATCACCAGCACCGCGAAGCGCCGCGTCAGTGATGCCTCGACGTGCTCCTCGACCGTGAGGAAGTAGTAGCGCAGGAAGTCCTGATACCACGAGATCGTCGGGCCGACAACGTATTTGATCCGGACCGACTCGGCGACGGTGGCCAGGGTCTGGTCGCGGAAGACCACCACGAAGAACACCGAGGCCGCCGCGGTCAATGTGGCCAGCGGGGCGATCACGCCGTCGCGGACCCGGCGGGCACCGATGATCCGGGCCACGGCCCGAGAGCCCACCAGAAGGGGAGCGGCGGCCATCAGTCCCTGTGGGGCCAGCGTCACACAGAACACCGCGACCACGATCGCTACGGCGGTCGGCGCCAGGCGGCGGGTGGCGATGGTCCGCTCCACCAGCATCCACACCAGCAGCACGCCGAAGGCGATCAGGGGCTCGGGGCGAAGGCCGTTGTTGAACGGCAGCCAGGCGGCCAGGAAGACCGCGCCGGCGGTGGTCACCGCGATCCGGTTGTGAGTCAGGCCGCCGGCGGCGGGTCCGAGCCGGGGTAGCACCCGGTGGCTGAGGATCAGCCAGCTGCCGATCGCGGCCGCCAACGCCGGAAGGCGCATCCACACCCCGGCGGTGCTCACCGAAGCGAACTGCGCCAACAGCGACTGATACCAGTCGAACGGGGCCTCGCTCGTACCGAAGAACCGGTAGTAGTTCGCGTTGTACCCGGCCTCGCCGGAGACTCTGGCGATGGTCAGGTTGTAGCCGTCGTCGGAGGAGATCGCTCCGATGACGTGCCAGACCAGCAGGGTGCCGACGACACCGACATCGGCCGGCCAGTGCCGCCAGAGCCGCCGTCGCGCGGCGGTGACGCGGCCGGGGGCCCAGCCGCGGTCCAGCAGGGCCAGCGAGACCATCGCCGCGATCACGCACAACACCCCGGCCGCCATCACCGCCGTTTTCAGCGCTGTGGGGCTGGTGATGAAGCGGGTGTCGACGTCGATGCGGGCCGACAGTCCGGGCTGAGCGGGCACCTTCAGATCGGTGAAGACACCGGTCACCTGGGGCTTCTTATCGGGGTTCAGGGTGCCCGACGCCCCGGGGATGCCGACGAAGTCCGCGCCGACCGCACCTGGGTTGGCCCAGACGTGCACGGTGCTGCAGGCGCCGGACTCCACGGCCTTGCGGGGGGCGACCGCCGCCACGGTGTCGCGGAAGGCCACCAGCACCGTGTCCGAATTCGCGCGCACGAACAGCCCGTTGCGGGAGGCGTCGATACCGTCGGCGGGGTTGGTCGAGAACAGCACTCCGCCGGACGGCGGAAGGGTGGCGACGGCTGAGCACGGGATCGACGCGTCAAGAGCCTCAGGAGCGCCGGAGACCAGCGGGGCGGTGATATCGCCGACGAGCCCGTCGGGTCCGGGAGCCTGCGGCCACAGGATGGTGGCCGTGGTCTGGGTCACCGGCAGCAGGGGGGAGAGCGCGCAGAGCAGGATGCCGGCCAGACCGGCGATGACGGCGACGAGCCGAGCGATCCGGTTCGGTTCGACGCTCTGGCTGGGCACGAGCGTCGATGGTAGGCGATTTCACTCCGATAACCGGGCTCCGGGCTGCCCGGCCGGGTTGCGTCGGCAGACTCAGGTGGGCCGCAACGGGGCCGGGCTCCAGAACCCGCTGCGGATGGCGGTGCCCAGATCCAGCCGCGCCGGCGCCGCATCCGGATAGAACGGAGTCAGCCGCTGCAGCGCACCCCAATCGCGGAACCAATCGTCCTTCAGATAGCTGGGCACCGTCGTCGCGCGGAACAACAGCTCGCTGATACCCAGCGGGCCTCCACCGATGTTGTCCATCACCGGGGAGTTGGACTCCGCGCCGAAGCGGTCCGGCAGAATCCGCCACTTCGGCACTTCGGTGACGCCGACGTTGTGGCCGAACGGCCGCTGGCACGGGAAGGCCAGCCCCACCAGCCAGTCCAGCAGCACCGGCTGCTGCGAACCCACGAGATCCTGCAGGGTGCGCAGTTTGGGGATGCGGGGCGGGGTGACGGCGATCCAGTGCTGCGGGGCCAGGTCGTCGTCGACGGCCACCACCCGGATCAGGGTCGCATCCGAGGGAATGGCCGCCAGCGGGGCCCGCAGGTTCCGCCACGACGGCGCCGGCCCGATGTCGGCGAACCCGAGCGAGCCGCCCGCCTTGCCCTCGGCGGCCTGCTTGTCGGTCGCCCATTGCACGGTGACCTCGTCCTGGTCGAAACGGCCGGCCGCCGAGACCACCAACAGCGGTGCGGAGTCCCCGCCCACGGTTTCCCGCGGCGGCAGGCGGTACCAGGCCGAGCGCAGCCGTGCCGGTTGCTGGACTCCGGAGCGCCAACTGCCCAGCACCGGTGTCGTGGCCGGGTCCAGTCCGTAGGGCAGTGCGACCTTCGAGCCGTTGATCCCGGCCGGGCCCGCTTCGGTTCCGGTCTGCTCGGCGGTGGCCTCCTCGGTGTCGGCGTCGACGAAGTTGCCGCTGCCGGGCGGTTCCTTCACCGGGTTGGTGGCGATGTCGACCGGGATCCCGTTGGGGGTGAACCCTTCTGCGAGCGCCGACCCCAGTGCTTGGCCGGCCGGCACGCCGACCGGTTGCAGCAGCCCGACATTCGGGTCGGGTTCGACCAGTACGTCGTCGGCCAGTCCACAGGTCTTTCCGGTGAGGGCCTGCAGGTTCGACCGGCCCACCGACCAGGCCGGGTACTGGTTGACCATGCCCAGCGTCAGTGAGACGACCTCGAAGACCACCAACAGCCAGGCCGCCACCGCCAGGGGTGAGCCGGTCAGCCGTGACCACCACCTCGGCGATCCCTCCCCGGTCCGTTCCTCCCGGCCCAGGGGCCGGTCGGTGTCGGCGAAGTGGAAATAGGTGGCTACCAGGAGCGCGACGAAGGTCAGGCCCAGCAGCACCGTGGTGAACCCCAGCCGCCACTCGGGGAACTGGTTGGCCCACGGCACGCCGAAGTTCGAGACGTACCACCATCCGTTGACGCTGGCGAAGGACAGCGCCGTCACGAACAGCGTTGCGGCGGCGAACACCGCCCTGTTGCGGCGTGATCCGAGCACGTGCGGGGTGACGGCGACGGCGGCCAGCGCGCCGACCGATCCGGCCAGCCCGGCGAAGACGCCGAAGTGGTGTGTCCACTTGGTCGGGGTGAACATCATCGCCAGGAACGAGATGACGGTGATGCCGATGATGCGCCGGCTCGGCCCGGCGGCGGTGCCGGTGATGTGGCCGCGGCGCAGCATCATCGCGACCGACACCGCCAGTGCGACGATCAGGGCCAGCACCGCGAAACGCCGGGCGATCGAGCCGTCCGGAGTGGCCATCATCAGCCGCTCGTAGCGGGTGTGCTCGTCGAACCAGCTCAGGCTGGGGCCCACCGCGCGCTTGAGCGCGGTGGCCTGGGAGACGGCGGTGAAGGTCTGGTCCCGGAACATCAGGATGATCGGCACCGTCGCCGCGGCCGCGATCGGAGCCAGCAGCGGAAGCAAACCGAACTGCCGCGAGCGGCGGCCGACGATCGTGCGCAGCGGTCCGATCGCCACCAGTAGTGCGCCGATCGAGGCGATACCGGTCGGGCCCGAGAACAATGTCAGCGCGCCGATGATGCAGGCGGTCGCCACCGGCAGCAGGCGGCTGGTGGCCACGCCGCGCTCCACCGAGCACCAGGTGGCCAGGATGCCGAGCGCGATGATCGGCTCGGGGCGCAGGCCGTTGTTCAGGGGCAGCCAGAAAGCCAGGAACAGGCCCGCGGCGGTCCAGACGGCGGTGCGGCTGTGTTTGACGGCGGCGCCGAGCCGGGGAATCACCTCCCGGCTGATCAGCCACCAGCACGCCAGCGCCATCAACAGCGTGGGCAGCCGCATCCAGATGCTGGCGGTGGACACGTGCGCCCACATCGCCAGCAGGTCGTAGTACCAGCCGAACGGCGCCTCCGGGGTGCCGAACCAGCGGTAGTAGTTGGCCATGTAGCCGGCGTTCTCCGAGACGCGGGCCATGGTGAGGATGTAGCCGTCGTCGGAGGTGTTGGCGCCGACGAAGTGCCACCACACCAGGATGGCCAGCACGAGTCCGTCCAGTCCGGTCAGCGACCACCACCGGGCCGGCAGGAAGCGGCGATGCCGCATCCCGTCGGCGGTGTCGAGAACGTGCAGTGCGATCAGGGCGGCGAGGGTGAGCAGTACGCCCAACGCCATCGCCGCCATCTTCAGTACGGTCGGGGCGGTGCTGTAGCGGGAGTCGATGGTCGCGGCGAAACTCAGACCTGGCGGTGCCGGTCCGGACAGGTCGGTGAAGACACCGACGATCTGCGGCCGGAAGTCGTACCCGCCGCGTTCACCGCGAAGCGCTGCGCCCGGGTCGTCGCTGTCGCGCCCCTTGGTCAGGCCGACGAACTCCCCGGTGACCTTGTCGGCGTGGGCGGTGAAGCGCAGCTCCTGACAGGCCGGGCTGAGTACCTGTGCCATCGGTGCCACCACGACGGGGGTGTTGCGCACCACGACCACCAGATCGCTGTTGGCCCGCTGAATCAGCAGACCGCGGTCGACCGCCTTGGGCGCCTGTTTGGGAACCGTGGAGAGCAGGACCGAACGGGTGTCGTCGAGCCCGGCGGCCACCGTGCAGGGCACGGTGATGGTCAACTCGGTCGGCACATAACCGATCAGTGGGGCGGTGACGCTGTCGAGGGTGCCGTTCTGGGGCCAGTTCAGCTCCGCGGTGGTCTGCTTGACCGGCAGGAACGGCGTCAGGATCGCCAGCAGGGCGCCGAGAAGGCCGGCGACGGCGGCCACCAGACGGGCGGAGTGGTAGTTCGCCCGGGTCTGCGTCACGGGGCTAGATCGTAATTGCCCGGCCGCGGAAAATTACGCCCGATTCCGGATCGCCAGCACGAAGGGTCCGATCGTGGTGACGGTGAAGTGCGGTTCGGCGAACAATCCGGCGTCCAGATCCACGGTGTAGCGGCGCACGTTGGGTTGGTTCGGGTACACGTCTTCGGCGAGCCGCAAGGTGTAGGTGTCGGCCGAGCCGGCCGCGCCCCCGCGGCGCATCAGGAACACCGTCGGCGGCTGCCAGGGCATGGCATCCAGGGCCTTGACGAACTCCTCGGGGCTTTTCGCCTCGCCCCACGACTCGATGGCGGCGGCGCGTCGGTCGAATTCGGCCAGCGGGTTGGCGTAGTGCGAGGTCAACCCCTGGAAGCCGTAGTAGGGGTAATAGGACAGGAAGCTGTAGTCGGCGGTCATGACGATCGTCTCGTCGCGGGGCCTGCCGGTGGCCTCGCGGATGGCGGCGTCGATCCGCGGGTAGTGCTTCTCCGACCCGGGCGGCCTGCGGTCGCCGCGCTGCCCGTCACCGTCGGTGTCGGTGTAGGCCACGTTGATGTCCGGGCGCAGCACCTGCGGGATGTCCTGGCTGAACCCGATGGCTCCGATCAGGCCGACGGCCGTGGCCACTGCGAAAGAAGGCCGTCCCCACCGCCGTGCGGCGGCATCGGTCATATCGAGGAAACCGAAGACCCCGGCGGCCGCGAGAAGGACGGTCAGGGTGGGCTGGAGGCGGAAGGACAGCAGCGTGGTGCCGACCAGGGTGGTCAGCATCGACAGCAACGACCAGGCGTAGAGGGCGAGCACCCCGATGCCGAGCGCGCCGGCCCGGGTGGAAGTTCGTGCCCGCCAGGCCAGCCACAGCGTCCCGAGCATGCACAGCGCGCCGAGCATCGAGAAGTGCAGCATCGGGAAGTTCAGCACCGCGCCGTCGGCGGGCAGATAGTGCTGGGCGGTCCCGGTGTCGCCCAGTGGGCCGCGGGCCGCCCGCAGCAGGAACGGCAGCCAGGTGATCGCCCCGATCGCCGCCGCGATCACGGCGATCACCACCAGTCGCAGCAACGGGCCGAGGCTTCGCCGAAGAACGGCGGCCGCTCCGGCCATGACGGTGACGGTGAAGGCGGTGTATGCCAGCAGCAGGGTGTAGAAGGTGGCGGCGAACCCGAGGAACGCCCCGACCCCGACGATGGCCGCCCACCCCGAGTGTTGCGGCCCCGAGTGTTGCGGCCCCGGGCGCCGTGGTTCTGAGTCCCGTGGCCCAGGGTCCCGTGGCCCAGCCCCGCCCTGCAGGCCGGACCATGCCAGCACCAATACCGGTGGGATCAACACCGTGATGATCGCGCTGTAGGGCTCTGGTGAACTGAACGCCAGGGTGACCGCCGCGGTGGCTGCGGTGACCGCCAGCGCGTACTCGAAGCGGATCAGTCGCGACCACAGGACGAAGGCCCCCGCGACCGCGATGGCGATGGAGACCACGGCCCACGGCTTGAACATCTCCCAGGCCGGGGTTCCGGTGAAGGCGGCGGCTCGACCGCCGAGCCAGAACCAGCCGGGCGGGTAGAACGGCGGAAGGCCGGCGTAGGTCATGTCGTGCAGCGCCGGGCTGTCGGTCAGGCGGGTGAGGTACTCGGTGCGGAACTGCTGATCCACCGAGATCCCGAAAAGGTAGAGCTTGGTGGCGCCCAACGGCATTCCGAGCGTCACGACGGCGAAGCCGGACAGCAGCGCCACAGCGCCGAGCCGCGCCACCGGACGGGAAAGCCCGCGGTTCCACCGCCACAGCCACCCCATGGCGACCAGTCCGAGCAGGATGCCGACCTGGCCCGCGGTCGTCAGCGCGTGAAGCTGGTTGGAGGACGGGAAGGCCGGCCACTCCACCCGCGCGATGGCCTCCAGTGCGACCACGGAAACGACAACCGCCACGACCGCCGCCAGCACCATCTCCGCGGCGGCCGACAGGCCGTTGCGCACCGACTGCACCGGCGACCTCAGATCGGCAGTTTGCGGAAGATGGGCCTCGGGATGTGGCGCAGCACCATCATGACGTAGCGGAAGGCGCCCGGCGCCCAGACCAGATCCTTGCCCTTGGCCGAGGCGGTGACGGCCAGGTCGGCGACGTACTCCTTGTCCACGGTCAGCGGGGCTTCCTTGACGTGGGCGCTCATCCGGGTGCGCACCTGGCCGGGGCGGATCACCAGAACGTTCACCCCGAACGGACGCAGGGCCTCGCCGAGGCCGAGATAGAAGCCGTCGAGTCCGGCCTTGGTGGAGCCGTAGACGAAGTTCGACCGGCGCACCCGCTCACCGGCCGCCGAACTCATCGCGATGATCCGCCCGAAACCCTGCGCTCGCATCTTCTCCCCGAGCAGCACCCCCACCGAAACCGCTGCAGTGTAGTTGATCTCGGCGATCTGGACGGCCTTGCGCTGGTCCTGCCACAGCTCCTCGGCGTCGCCGAGAAGCCCGAACGCCACGATCGCGACATCGACATCACCGGAGCCGAAACAGGTGTCGATCACCGCCGGGTGGCTTGCGGTGTCGACGGCGTCGAAGTCGACCACCTCGACCGATTTGGCTCCGGCGCGGGTCATCTGGGCGACGGCGTCGTCTCGGCCCGGATCACCGGGCAGCGCGGCCAGGACGATGCGGGCCGGCGCGTCGCGCAGATAGCGCTCGCAGATCGCCAGCCCGATCTCCGAGGTGCCGCCGAGCAGCAGGATCGTCTGGGGGTTACCCACCGCATCGATGACCATTTACAGCAACTCCAAACGTCGGGCCATGTCGGATGCGAACACGGCGTGCGGGTCCACCCTGCGGCGCACCGCGATCCACTCGTCGATGCGCGGGTACATGGCGTGGAAGGTCTCGGCGCTGGTGCGGGAGTCCTTGGCGGTGTAGAGCCGGCCGCCGAACTGCAGCACCCGGCGGTCGAGTTCGGTCACGAACTCGCTCAAACCGGCCTTGATGGGGAAGTCGACGCAGACGTTCCACCCGGGGATGGGGAAACTCAGCGGCGCTCGGTTTCCGGGTCCGAAGAGCTTGAACACGTTGAGGAACGAGTAGTGACCGGAGGCCTGGATGTCGACGATGATCGCCTTGAACTCCTCGACCGCCTCGGTGGGAACCACGAATTGGTATTGCAGGAAGCCGGCCGGTCCGTAGGCGCGGTTCCACTCCCCGAACATGTCCAGCGGGTGATAGAACTGCGTCAGGTTCTGCACCTTGTTCCGGTAGGTCCCGGACTTGCGGTACCAGAGTTCACCGATGGGGCCGAAGGTGTATTTGTTGGCCAGTCCGTTGGGGAAGATGTCGGGGAACGTCAACAGCTGGGGCGCATCGAATTTCAGCGGATTGCGCTGCAACTTCTCGGGCAGCTGGTCCAGCCGGGCCAGCGAACCGCGGGAGATGGCGGCACGGCCCAGTTTCGGCGGTGGGCTGATGGCGTCGAACCAGGCGCTGGAGTAGGTGTAGTCGGCCTCGCTGCCGTCGCTGTGGAAGGCGATGGTCTCGTCCAGGTCTCGGGTGACATCGCCGTCGGCGATGAAGTATGCCGTCTCGGTCGGGGTCATCTCGATGGTGGCGCGCAGAATGATTCCGGTCAGCCCGTTGCCGCCGACGGTGGCCCAGAACAGTTCGGCCTCCGGTCCGTCCGGTGTGACGGTGCGCACCTGCCCGTCGGCGGTCAGCAGGTCCATCGACCGCACATGGTTGCCGAAGCTGCCGGCACTGTGGTGGTTCTTGCCGTGGATGTCGCAGCCGATGGCGCCACCGATGGTCACCTGCCGGGTGCCGGGCAACACCGGGACCCACAGTCCGCACGGCAGCGCGGCCTTCATCAGCTGGTCCAGGCTCACCCCGCCGTCGACGTCGACCATGCGGGAGGCTGCGTCGATGGAGTGGATCCGGTTCAGCGCGGCCATGTCGATGACCAGGCCGCCGCCGTTCTGGGCGTTGTCGCCGTAGGAACGGCCCATGCCGCGTGCGATCACCCCCCGGGTACGTCCTTCAGCCGCCTCGGCGGCGACCCGGGCGACGGCGTTGACGATCTCCTCGGCATCGGGGGTCGACAGAACCTCGGCCACGCTGGGGGCGGTACGGCCCCAGCCGGTCAACCGCTGGGATGTGGGCGTTGCGGACATCGTGACGAGGGTACCGCCTGCGCTCCTGCCCGTTAGGCGTCCGGCCGCCGGAAAATCCACACCCGCTGCACGATGAAGTTGATGACGGTCGCCGTCCCCTGCGCGACGACGAAGGCGACCGGGACCGCCCAGTCCTCGTATTCCAGAATCCGCAGGCACAGGTGGTTCAGACCTACCTGAACGACGAATGTCAGGGCATAGAGCGTCATCACCTTGATGAACCGCGACCGACTCGGGGCGGCGCCGAAGGTCCACCGTCGGTTGATCAGGTAGGCGGTGAGGGTGCCGGCGACGAAACCGATCGCCTTGGCCAGGTCGACCTGAACCCCGGATGACTTGTAGAGCAGCAGGTAGAGGCCGAAGTCGACGATCGCCGAGAATCCGCCGGTCAGCACGAAGCGCAACACCTGAGTTTTCAGGCTCAGCGGTGTCGGGTGGGCGATTTCGGCCATCCCGGGAAGCTTACGGTGCCGGGACGGGCACGATGGTGGTGTGCACGACGGCGGTGTGCAGGATCTTGTCGACTCGTGGGCGGGGTTGATCGCCCGCCACACCACCGACCCCGAGGCGGCGGATGTCGGGCGACGATTGATCCAGGCCTGGTCCGAGCCGCATCGCCGCTATCACTGCCTGGCCCACCTGCGCGACATCCTCGCCCGTGTGGAGGAACTCGCCGGCGACGCCGAGAACCTGGACGCGGTCCGCCTCGCGGCCTGGTATCACGACGCGGTCTACGACGGGCTGCCCGACGACGAGGAGCGCAGCGCGGTGCGCGCGGAGCGGGACCTGGACGGCCTGGGTGTGGCGCCGGAACTGGTCGAGGAGGTGGGCAGGCTGGTGCGCCTGACCCTCACCCACGATCCGGCGGCGGGGGATCGCAACGGCGCGGTGCTCTCCGATGCCGACCTCGCCGCGCTGGCGCTGCCCCGGGATCGCTATCGGGACAACACCGCGGCCATCCTGGCCGAGTACTCCCACGTCCCGACGGAGGTCTTCCGAGCGAATCGCATCCAGGTTCTGGTGGCGCTGCTGGAAGGTCCCGGGGTGTTCCGCACCGCGCGCGGGCGAAAGCATTGGGAAGCCGCGGCGCGGGAGAACATGCGCGCCGAGTTGGCCGACCTGTGCGTCCCGTTTGCGGACTGAGTGAATGGAACTCAGGCCACCGAATCGCAGCGTTTCCCTTGCGCTCGGACCGTTGCGCAGACACTATGTGGCCCATGGCGATCGAACATGGCCCGATAACCGTTCTCGACGACAGGGAGGCGTGGAACCGGCTTTCCAGTGTCGCGCTGGGCCGGTTGGTGACGTCATTCGGCGGTCAACTGGAGATTTTCCCGGTCAACTTCGTCGTACAGAACGACACCGTCCTGTTCCGCACCGCTGAGGGAACCAAACTCTTCACCACGGTGATGAACGAAAAGGTCCTGTTCGAAGCCGACGACCACACCGTGGCCGAGGGCTGGAGCGTGATCGTCCGCGGGACCGCCCGGTTGCTGACCGGCGCCGAGGAGATCCAGGAGGCCGACCGCGCCGGGCTCATGCCCTGGGTCCCCACCGAGAAACTGCGCTACGTCCGGGTGACCCCCACCGAGTTGACCGCTCGCCACTTCACGTTCGGTCCGGAACCGCAGCATGGCGGCGTGCCGAGCTGACCCGGCGCGGGGGCGTTGAGGGGGGTGCTTACCAGGGCGTTTTTGTTGGCGATTCCGCTGTTTGTCGCCTCGGCGTGCGGGCAGAACACGGGCGGCGACCCCCGGATGGCGCAAGAGGCGCCCGTCGAACGGGGGACCTGCACGGTCGATATGCCGGCCCAGTGGTCGGAGGCGATCGCCGCGAGCGCGGTTGACACCGGTGACATCTCGACCACTCCTCGGGCGGTCAGTCCCTCGGGCGAGGTCGTCGCGGTCAGGGACAGCGGAGAAGAACGGCAGTTGTTGCTGATAGGGACCGACAAGTCGGTTCGGCAACTCTTTTCGATGGCGCGGCCCGAACTGTTCACCATCGGCTATGCCGGGATCGATGACCGCTGGATTCTGTTCGCGGTTGTTCGTCACCCGCGCGATGCCAACGGAGTACTGCCCCAGACAGTGCGAATCGATCTCATCGACCGGCAGGTCGGGTCGCTGCGCACCGTGGCCGAGCAGTCCGCGGCGGATGCCGCGGCCACGCCGGACCGAAACGTTATCGACGATGTGGTGTTGTCAGAAGGCAAGGCGTACTGGATCACCCGCGACACCTACAACGGCGATAGCGGCGTCGTGCACTCGTTCGATCCGGCCACCGGGACGCAAACCGATGTTGCCGCCGGGCCGATCAGCGATCTTCGCACCGGTTCTTCCTGGGCGCCATGGACTACGGCCGACCTGCCGGCCGCAGTCGCCGCGATCCCGTCGGTCAACAAGGCCTCGGTCGGCACCGACGGCACGGCCTTCGGCTGGATCGCTGATGTGGCGCACGGCGGTGACGGGATCGGCTACTGGTCACCGCAGACGGGAATCGTCAAGGTCAACGGAGTGGACCTCCACCCGGACGTGACCAAATTCGCGCGCGTCCTGGTGTTCGATTCGTTCGTCATCATCGGCGCGGGTGGCATGACGTCAACGTTGGGAGTTTCGGCGACCATCGTCGACACTCGATCGGGCGCGGTGGCCGAATTGACTCCGCGCAACCCGGATCAGTACGACATGGTCACGGCGTCGAGGGGCGGCACCCTCGCGCTGAATCTCTGGGCCGGCCCGGGCCGCGGACCCAAGGAGTCCGACCGCGCGGTCGGACTGGTTCGCGCCGGCGCTCTGGCCCCGCTGCACTGTTGAGTCGGTCGGCCCTCACACCCAGTAGGGCACCCGGGCCCGGAACTGCCGCAGTGCCAGCGCGGCCGCACCCCAGCCCAGCACGGTCAGCACGATCACGACGATCCAGTGCCGTGGTTCCTGCTGGGCACCCAGCAGGGGGGCGCGCAGGATGTCCAGGTAGTGCAGAAGCGGGTTCAGTTCGATGATCCGCCAGTAGTCGCCGGCGCCCTGCTGTTCGAGGGTGTCGGCGTTCCAGATGATCGGCGTCATGAAGAACAGCAGCTGCACCAGGGAGGACAGCAGCGGGCCGATATCGCGGTAGCGGGTGGCCAGGATGCCGAAGCAGAACGAGACCCAGACGCAGTTCAGCATGATCAGCGCCAGGGCGGGAAGAACCGTCAGGTCGGCCCATGACCACGGTTTGGGGAAGATGATCGCGATGATCACGAAGATCACGATGTTGTGCGCGAACAGGATCATCTGGCGCCACACCAGCCGGTAGACATGCACGCTCAGCGGGGTCGGAAGTTGTTTGATCAGGCCCTCGTTGGCGATGAAGACCTCCGAGCCCTCCAGGATGGCCGCGTTGATCATGTTCCAGATGATCAGACCCAGCGTCACGTAGGGAAGATGCTCGGAGAGCGGCAGTTTGAACAGCTTGGAGTAGAGCAGGCCCATCGCCACTGCGGTGGTACCGGTGGCGATGGTGATCCAGAACGGTCCCAGCACCGATCGGCGGTACTTCTGTTTGATGTCCTGCCAGCCGAGATGCAGCCACAGCTCGCGTTTGCCGAAGCCCTCGATCAGGTCCCCCCAGGCGCGGCTGAAGGTCTTGGATTGGCTGGCGGCCTCGATGATGGTCACGGGCGATCACCTCCGGGACGGCCGAATCGCTCCTTGCGGCCCAGACGGCGCAGCCGCATCCACTCCCACAGGCCGGCCGGGTCACGGCGGGTCACCAGGAAGAACCAGCCGAAGCGCACCCACTCCTGGGGGAGCAGCCTGCGCAGCCCGGGCTGGGCCAGCACATAACCGCGGTTGCGGTAGGTGAAGAACCGCTTGACCGGATCGTCGGGGTACTGGGTGTGCATCCGGCCGCCGAGGATCGGCTTGAACTCCCCGCTTCCGTAGGGGTGCAGGTACATGGTGTCCAGGCAGGTGCCGAACGGCAGGCCGCTGCGAACGAGTCGCCGGTGCACGTCGTATTCGTCGCCGCGTACGAAGAGCCGGATGTCGGGAATCCCGACCGCCTCGATGGTCTCGGCTCGGAACAGTGCGCCGTTGAACAACGATGCGTAACCGGACAGCAGATCGCTGTCGGGCGAGTCCCGGGCGCGGAGCTCTTCGACGTTACGTCGCCACGCCAGGCCCCGGCGCAGCGGGAAGGCCAGGCGGTCCGGATCGTCCAAATCGCAGACCATGGGCGATACCTCAGCCAGGCCGTGCCGGTGCGCACAGGCCAGCAAGGTGGCCAGCACGTCGGTGTCCCGTGGGCGGCCGTCGTCGTCGGCCAACCACACCCAGTCCGCGCCGAGTGCCAGTGCGTGCAACATTCCGAGCGCGAAACCGCCTGCGCCACCGAGGTTTCGGCGTGATCCCAGATAGGTGCTGGGGACCGGTTGGCCGGCGACGAGGTCACGAACCCGGTCGTCGTCGTCGTTGTCGACGACGATCAGGTGGTCGATCATCCTGCTCTGGGTGCTCACCACCGTCAGCGATTTGGCCAACTCGTCGGGCCGACGGTGGGTGACGACGACCCCGCACACCATCTCGGTCATGACGCGGTGTCCGTCAACTCGTCGTCGGCATTCCCAACCGGCGACCATTCGCCGGCGTGCTCGGCGATCACCTCGCGAACGTGGCGGGCCGCGTCCGGGCCCTCGTAGGCGCCCACCACCTCCTCGATCCCGCCGCGCATCCTGATGGTGCCGTGGTCGATCCACATCGCGGTCCGGCACAGCCGGGCCAGGAACTCGTTGGAGTGGCTGGCGAAGACGAGGATGCCGGAGCGCTCGACCAGTGCCTGCAGCCGCGACTGGGCCTTCTTGAGGAACTCGGCGTCGACCGCTCCGATCCCCTCGTCGAGCAGCAGGATCTCGGGGTCGATGCTGGTGACCACACCCATGGCCAGGCGCACCCGCATCCCGGTCGAGTAGGTACGCAGCGGCATCGACAGGTATTCGCCGAGTTCGGTGAAATCGGCGATCTCATCGACCTTGGCGGCCATCTGCCTGCGGGTCTGTCCGAGGAACATGCCCCGGATGATGATGTTCTCGTAGCCGGTGGTGTCCGGGTCCATGCCGACACCGAGGTCGAACACCGGGGCGACGCGGCCCCGGATGACGGTCCGGCCGCGGGTGGGTTCGTAGATGCCCGACAACAGGCGCAGCAGCGTGGACTTGCCCGCGCCGTTGTGTCCGACCAGTCCGACCCGGTCGCCCATCTTCAGTGTCATCGTGATGTCGCGCAGGGCCTCGATGACGACGACGTTGTCGCTTGTGCGCCCGATCGCCCCGCCGGCCTTGCCCAGGAAGGCCTTCTTCAGCGAACGGGTTTTCGCATCGAAGATGGGGAACTCGACCCAGGCGTCGCGGGTCTCGATGTAGGGATCGGTTGACAAGGTGACGGCGGCCCTACAGGTATTGCCCGGTGCCGTGACCGGGGTTGCCGCCGGGCGCGGCCATGCCCGGTGGCAGCGCGCCCTGGCGCATGTGCTCGAGCTGGGCTCGAGCGGCCATCTGCTGTGCGAACAGCGCCGTCTGGATACCGTGGAAGAGGCCTTCGAGCCACCCGACCAGCTGGGCGTGGGCGATGCGCAGTTCGGCGTCCGAGGGCACCGAGTCCCCGGAGAAGGGGAGCGCCAGCCGCTGCAGTTCCTCGCGCAATTCCGGCGCGAGCCCGTCCTCGAGTTCGCGGATGCTGGTGGCGTGGATTTCGCGCAGCCGACTGCGGCTGGCGTCATCCAGCGGGGCCGCCTTCACCTCTTCCAGCAACTGTTTGATCATCGTGCCGATGCGCATCACCTTGGCAGGCTGCTCGACGAGATCGGTCACCGAGCGCTGCCCGTCGTCGGCCGCGTCCTCCGATCCCGGTCCGGACTCCGGTCCGGTGATCACTTCGATGTTGTCGTCAGCGATGTTGTCGTCGTCGGCGTTCGCTGTCATGCGCTGCGCATTCCCATCCCGGCTTCCCGTTTCTCGGTCGTTCTGCAGTTCTTCGGTGTTGCGTCTCAGTTCCGCACAGCCGTCGGCGGTGATCCGCGCCATTGGTAGATGCGGGCAACGCCGTTGTCGTAGATCTTCGTCCACGACGCGGACTTATCCAGTGACACTAACCCGTCGGGCGTCACGAACCCGCGGACCACGGGGGTACTGGTGAGGACGTACTTGATGTTCAGGGCTCTGACCGCCTGGGCCACCCGTGGGTCCCGGTCGGCGTCGTCGGCGTAGGCCCAGAAGATGAACCGGTTGCGGCCCGGCCCCTGCTGGACGGGATAGTCGTAGTGGGTCCACAACGGATGCAGCCCGGCCACGGCGTACATCCAGGCGGTGCCGTCGGTGTTGCCGTTGCCGATCACCGTCTCGCGTGCCCCCGGCAGAGTCGCCAGGTAGGCGATGGCTTCGAGATCCTTCTCATCGACGATGGCCTGGTCATACTTCTCGCCCATCAAGAAGCGGTGCCGAGGGAAGTAGTGCCAACTCAGGCCCAGGCATACTGCGACAAGAAGTGCCGCGGTGGCCCCGATCCAGACCCGCCGGCCCAGGTGCAGCCGAGGTTCGGCCAGACGGCGGGCGGAGGCCACCACGAGCAGGGCCGCCGAGTACAGCGCCACCCCGGCCATCGGGGTCAGCAGGATGGTGACCACGGCCGACAGTCGCCGCGGGTCGCTGTAGAAGAGGTCGGCGTAGGCGCCGACAACCGCACCGAGCGGGCCGCCGAACGGTACCGATGAGTGCACGATCGCCACGACCAGCAGCGCCCACACGGCCGCCGGCCACCAAATCCGCTTGATCAGCAGCAGCACGAATCCGGCGCCGGCCAGGGCGATGAGGATGTTCTGGATCGGGAAGTCATTGAGGTGGCGGCTGTGCTGGAACACCGCGTCGAACAGTCCGCGGAGGCGGCCCTGGTGGGTCGGGAAGGTGTGCCCGGTGATGATCCCGGCCTCCTGCAGCACTGCGAGGAACTGAGGCAGCAGCACCATTGCGGACACCACCGCGATCGTCGCCAGCGTCGCGAAGTCCCTCGCCCGTCCGCTCACCGGGTGTCTCAGCGCATCGAACAGCCACCAGGCCAGCAGGAAGGTCACCAGCACCACGCCGCCGGTGATGTGCACACAGAACACCCCGACGACCGCCAGAACTGCCAGCGGGATGCGCGCGGCCGCGCGCACCGAGGACGTCACCAGGACGAACGCGGGCACGGCCAGCCCGTAGGCCGCCAAATTGGGCATCGAGGCGGTGTCGAACTCGACGTAGGGAACGGCGGTGAAGGATGCCGAGAGGGCGGCCGCAGTGGCCGCGGCCCCGGCCGTGCGCCACCGAGTGCTGCACCCGCTCAGCAACCGCCAGGTGAGTAGGCCGGCGCTGAGCGGGAAAAGCCAGACGGCCGCCGCCAGCGAACTCAGCGTGTAGGCGGTGGTCGGTGCGGCCCCGGTCAGTTGTGCCAGCACGGCGGCCAGGGCGTGGAAGGCGGACGGGTAGTACAGCGCCGCGTGGGTCTCGACGTTGCGCAACTCACCCATGTGGGTGGGCGAGGCCTGGCCGGTGTCGAGGATCCACCGGATGCTGTTGGCGTGCCAGACCGCATCCCAGTTACTCGGGACCGACTGCCAGTCCGGAATGCCGCGCCAGGCCGCGATGCCGATCGCGACGGCTCCGAGGAGCACCCCTGCCGCGGCGGTGAGTTCGGGCCCGCCCGAACGTCCGAATCGAAGCACCGGCCGGGCGCCGTCACGGCCGTCGAACAAGACGTGGCGGGCCAGCAAAACCTGGCCGCCCAGCAACGCCAGCGTCACAGCGGCCAACGCCGCCAGCGCGCTGACTGCGTCCCACCGGATGCCGAGGGCGCCGAACGGTACGACCGCCAGACCCACCACGCCGTAGGTGAGCACCGGACCGACTGCCAATGCCGCCGGCCACCGCAGCCCGCCGGCCCAGCCGACGACGGCCCCGGGTACGGCCAGCAGCAAGACTGCGGTTAGCACTCCGGAGCCGAAGTTCACTGGCTTAGTATGGTGGCGCGGTCGCGATCGCCGTCCCCCGGGTTGGATGGCTTTTTCGGGGCTGTCGCAGTTCGCGAACGGGTCAGGGGTGGTGCGATGGCATACGACGTCGCGCGCGTGCGCGGTCTGCACCCGGCTCTGGGTGACGGGTGGACCCGCTTCGACGCCCAAGCCGGCATGGTGATCCCGGAGTCCGTCGCCAGCACCGTATCGACGGCTTTCCGCGGTTCCACGGCTAACATTTCCAGCCCCCACCCGGCCGCGGCTCGCAGCGTCGCGCTGCTCGACGCCGCGCGCCGGGCCGTCGCCGACCTGCTCAACGCCGATCCCGCCGGGGTCGTGCTCGGGGCGGATCGCGCCGTCCTGCTGGCCTCGCTGGCCGACGCCTCGTCGACCCGGGCCGGGCTGGGCAACGAGGTGGTGGTCTGCCGGCTCGACGACGAGGCGAACATCGCTCCCTGGCTGCGGGCGGCGAGCCGGCACGGCGCCGCCGTGAAGTGGGCCGAGGTCGACATCGAAACCGGGGAACTGCCGGTCTGGCAGTGGGACGAACTGCTCAGTTCCGACACCCGGCTGGTGGCGATTCCGTCGGCTTCCTCGGCGCTGGGAACCGTGGTCGACGTCGCGGCCGTCGCCGAGCGGGTGCACCGGGTCGGTGGGCTGCTGGTCGTGGACCACTCGGCCGCTGCCCCGTTCCGGTTGCTCGACATCGCTTCGGCCGGAGCCGATGTGGTGGCACTCAACGCCGCCGCCTGGGGCGGGCCGCCGATCGGTGCCCTGGTGTTCGGTGACCCCGCGTTGATAGACAGGCTGGGTTCGGTGTCGACCAACCCGTACGCCAGCGGCGCGGCCCGACTGGAACTCGGCCTCTACCAATACGGGCTGCTGGCCGGGATGGTCGCCAGCATCGAGTATCTGGCCGGTCTCGACGAGAGCGCCCGCGGTGACCGGCGGCAAAGGCTCGCCCAGTCGATGGGATCCGCACGCAACTATCTCGACGGGTTGTTCGACTATCTGATGACCTCACTGCGCTCGTTGCCGCTGGTGTCGGTGATCGGTGATCCGCAAGCGCGAATTCCCTTGGTGAGCATCGTCGTTTCCGGGGTACCCGCCGAACGGGTGGTTCAGCGCCTTGCCGAAAACGGTGTGCTCGCGGTCGGCAACGCCGCGTCCCGGGTTCTGGGTGTGCTCGGTGTCGACGAGATCGGCGGTGCGGTCACCTTGGGGCTTGCCCACTACTCCACGGCGTCCGAAATCGACCATCTGGTAAGGACTCTGGCCTCGCTGGGCTGAACCTCCCTGGCCTGAATTTCACCGCCGGACCGTCAGGAGCACCTTGCCGTACACCTCGCCGGAGGCGAGGACCCGATGCGCCTCGGCGGCCTGTTCGACCGGGAACCGGGCGCCGATGACCGGCTTGACCCGGCCCTCGGCGATCATCGGCCACACCGAGGCCACCACCGCATCGACGATCGCGCCCTTTCCGTGCGGGCCCTCGATCGGTCGGTTGCGAAGTGCCGTTCCGATCACCTTGAGCCGTTTGCCGATCAGGGTGCCGATGTTCAGTTCGGCCTTGATGCCGCCCTGCATGCCGATAACGGCCAGCCGCCCGTCGGTGGCGAGTGCGGCGAGATTGCGTTCCAGGTAGGCGGCGCCGATGATGTCGAGAATCAGATCGGCGCCCTGGCCGTTGGTGGCGGACCGCACGCGTTCGACGAAATCCTCGTCCCGGTGTGAGATCACGACCTCGGCGCCGAGTTCGCCGCAGAGCGCGAGCTTGGCCGGGGAGCCGGCCGTTGCCGCGACGCGGGCGCCGAGCGCTCGGGCGATCTGGATGGCGTGGGTGCCGATACCACTGGCCCCGCCGTGGATCAGGATGAACTCGTCGGGCGCCATTTGGGCGCCCATGACGACAGTCGACCACACCGTGCAGGCCGCCTCGGGCAGTGCGGCCGCATCCTCCAAACCGACCCCGTCGGGAACGGGCATGACCTGGCGGGCCGGCGCCGACACGTACTCGGCGTAGCCCCCGCCGGCCAGCAACGCGCAAACCTGTTGTCCGACGGAAAATCCCGTGACACCGTCGCCGACCCGAGCGATGGTGCCGGCGACCTCAAGGCCGATGATGTCGCTGGCCCCCGGCGGGGGAGGGTATTTGCCATCGGCCTGCAATAAATCCGCGCGGTTGACTCCGGCCGCCCGGGTCTCGATCAGCACCTCGCCAGGTCCGGCCGTGGCGTCGGGTACTTCCGCCCAGGTAAGCCGTCCGGCCTCCATCACGATGGCGCGCATGGCCGTCACGCTACCCGGTTGCGTATCGCCGAACCGCACCGAAATTCGCTGAAAGGGACCTACTATGTCGCCATGGGTGGGGTCGACGCGGTGCGGACCGCAAGCGAGATGCCGGGACTGGACATTGCCGAGCAGCGGTCCTGGGACAACTTTCTGGAAGCAGCGTTGCGGGTCTACAGCACTTTGAACAAGTTGCTCACCGAGCGCCACGGGCTGAGCTTGCTGGACGTCCGACTGCTGGACTTCCTGGACAAGTCGGAGACCGGTGCGGCCCGGATGGGTGAGCTTGCCGGGCAACTGCAGTCCCTGCCCAGCCGGGTGACCCGGCAGATCCATCGGCTGGAGCGCTCCGGTCTGGTTCGGCGGGAGGCCAGTCCGCACGACGGACGGGGCGTGCTCGCCGGCATCACCGAGGTGGGGCGCACCGCCACCGCCGAGGCGATGTTCACCTACGCCGAAGCGATACGGCAACGCTTTCTGCTTCCGCTGACCCGTTCGCAGATGTCGTCGCTGGGAGAGAACTGTCGGCGGATCAGCTCGGCGCTGCACCCCGATGGTGGTGGCGGGCGTGTTCGCGATGGGGCCGCGGCCCAGGTCTGACTAGTCCGGCCGCTACGCTGAACGGCGGTGGCGTGGCAGAGCGGCCTAATGCACTCGCCTTGAAAGCGAGAGACGGCTAACACCGTCCGGGGGTTCAAATCCCTCCGCCACCGCAGGTTGGACAGATGGCTGTGGAATGCGATCTGGCACGGCGGATCCCTGATTGACGCCACCGGTGATGGCACCGCTGACGACTTCGATTCGTGGCAAGCCGGGATCGGCAAGCCGGAGCCGCTCAAAGGGGAGTTGCCCGGGTATTGGTCGCAGAGGACCGATGACGAGCACCGATTGGTCTACCGGGCGGACGCCGCGGCGGGGTGAAGATCTTGAAAGCCCGGTATCACCACTGAGCCTCTTTTTGGTGCGAATTCGGGCGCTCGGGCCGCGGGCTACAGAGTCAGATGGAGTTTGAGCGCGTGGTCCAGGCCGACCGGTTCGGTCGGCGAGATATGGCCGATTCGACGGGGTAGACGTTGCCTTGCAACGGATCTGACTGGCTCGGCCTGAGCCTTGGAATCGACGGCCAGACCGCTGGTCGACGCCGACAACAAAACCTGAAAGGGAAACATTCGCATTCACCTGGTAGCCAAAGAAACTGGTAGCCAACACGGTTGCCGGGACGGTCACGTTTGCTGATCCTGATGTGTGCAGCGTCGGCGATTCCCGTCACCGCGGCTGAGGCGATTGGATAGTGTCAGGGTCCGCCGAAGGGAGAGTCCCATTACGTCATCAGAGTCCGCCCCGACCGCCACATCGCCGCGTCCTGGATTGAAGGACGGGAACAGCGGCGAGTTTCTCGTGATGACCAAACTGAAGCCCGGCGGTGCCGATGGGCTTCGCGCCTGGCACGACAAGCGTGTCGCCGATCCGAGCAAGGACCGGGAGACTCGGGGGGCCGTGCGCGAGATCGGCACCCTGCACGATTCACGGCAGGTCATCTTCGACAACGACACCCGCTTCATGTTCGCGAGCGTCTTCGACGGCTCATGGGACAAGTACATCGACGACTTCGCCACGACGTCCATCGGCGAGGCCTTCGACGAGATGTTCTCGTTCTCAGAAGGGTTCCCCGGGATGAAGGATCCTGGCGTCAAGGAGTGGTTCGTCGCCCACCAGGTCCCGGCGACCATCTTCCTGAGCGCCTACCCAGACCTCACCACCCAAGAGATCTGGAAGAACCAGCGGGTCAACGCGGCTTTCCAAGCGGTCCTCGACACCCCCGAATTCCGGGAGATGATCGAAAATCCGGCGAATGCGGCCCTGTTGGCGACGCCGGCTTTCCAGGCGCTGCTCGACGAGGCCTCGAGCTAGGCGTCCAGCGGCGTCGAACCGAGCGCGGTTGACTCAACCGCGAAGGTCAATTCTCGGACCCGGAAGGTAAGCATGCAGCCACACGGCCAGTATCAACGCGCCGACGCTCTGGTCACCGGAATCCATCAGGCGAACGGTTTCCACCCGGGCTACCGCGCCGTGCACGCGTTGGGTCGGATCTACCGTGGCGTCTTCACGGCTTCCGGCAAGGGTTCCGCGCTGACCCGCGCCGCCCACCTACAGCCCGGTTCGGTCGTGCCGGCCACGATGCGGTTCTCCTCGGCCTCGTCGGACCCGGAGGCTCCCCCCTCGCCGGTGACCGCGATGGCGACGAAGTTCTACCTCGACAACGGCACGGTCACCGATTTGATCGCGCTGAACATCCCGGCCTTCCCGATGGCTACGCCCGATGATGTGTTGAGGGTCGTCACGGCGAACAAAGACCCTGACGCCCGGCGCGCGTTCTTCGCCGAGAATCCCGAAATCGCGCGTGCCCTTCAGGCTCTGGCCGCGGTTCCCGCGCCGAGGAGTCTGGCCGAGACGGCGTTCCACGCGATCCATACCTTCTGGTTTGAGAACGACGCCCGGGAACGACGGGCGGGTCGCTATCACTGGGAGCCCGAAGCCGGGGTGAGCACACAACCCGCCGCCGAGCTCTCGGCGCAGCCGAATGATGTGCTGTTCGCTGAGCTCGAGACGCGGCTGGCCGACGGACCGGTTGCGTTCAGTCTGATCCTGAGCCTGGCTCAGGAGGGCGATGACCTACTCGACCCCAGCACCGCCTGGCCCCAGGACAGGGAGCGAGTGGTGCTGGGACGGCTGGCCGTGCAAAGGCGGACCTCGCTGGAGGAGATCGGCGACCCGATCATGTTGCACGACCCCACCCGCACCACCGATGGCATCGACACCAGCGACGACCCGATCCTGGCCGCCCGCCGCGGGATCTACGAGACATCTGCCGTCAACCGCGGTGCGGGCTGGAAGAACCGGGCGGCTGAGGCCGCGAGGAAAGCGGGTGCCAGCTAGATGTCCGAGCCAGTGGCCCCCACGTCGTCGGGTGCCGGCGACGAACTCGAGCTCGACGACATCCAGAGCGGTGTGCTGCACCCGAGGCCGACGCCGTACGTCGGCCGGTTCCTGCTCGTGCGAATCGGCAGTCCGGCCGCGGGGAGTGCAATGGTGCGCGCGCTGCTGCCGGCGATCAGCATCGGCCTGCCGGCCGGCAATCAGGATCGCGATGCCTGGGTCAGCGTGGCCTTCACGTTTGAGGGGCTGCGTGCGCTGGGGGTTCCTGAAGACTCTTTAGCGAGCTTTCCCATCCCGTTCCGACAGGGGATGGCGGCCCGGGCGGAGGTTCTCGGTGATGTCGGGGAGAGCGACCCGGCTCATTGGGACGCGCCGTTCGGGACACCGGATGTGCACGTGGCGATCGCCGCGATCGCGCCGGATGTGGAGCGCCTGGAAGCGGCGCTGGGCCGCGTCGGCACCGCCTTGCAGGACACCGCCGGGATAACGGTGGTCATGCGCCAGGAGGTGCAGCAACTCCCCACCGGGCGAACATCTTTCGGATTTCGCGACGGCATCAGCTACCCCTCGATCGAGGGGACCGGGATCCCCAGCACCAACACCCGGGAAGTCCCGCTGAAAGCCGGTGAATTCGTCTTGGGTTATCCCGACGAGACCGGCAACGTCCCGCCGATGCCGCAACCGGATGTGCTCGGTCGCAACGGAACCTATGTCGCGATCAGAAAGTTGCACACCAAGGTCGCACTCTGGCGCCAGTACCTGCACGCGTCGGCGTCTTCTCCCGCCGATGAGGAACTGCTGGCGGCCAAGATGGTCGGCCGCTGGCCGAGCGGAGCGCCATTGGCTCTATCGCCGGATCGCGACGACGAGGCGCTGGGTGCCGACAACTCCCGCAACAACGACTTCCTCTACAACGACGACGACAAGGGTTTCAAGTGCCCGGCCGGTGCGCACGTTCGCCGCGCGAACCCGCGTGACGCCTCCATCATCGGGGTGGCGCGCATGCACCGCATCCTGCGGCGCGGGACGACCTACGGTCCTCCACTGCCGGACGGGGTCCTCGACGACGATGGTGCCGATCGTGGACTGTTCGGGATCTTCATCGGTGCTCATCTTGATCGCCAGTTCGAGTTCATCAAGTCCGAATGGATCAATGACGGCAACTTCATCGGTTATCCCGGCGAACAGGACCCGATGGCTGGACGGAATGACGGTTCGGGAGTTGCGACCATCCCGGAACGGCCCATCCGGCGCCGCCTGCACAACCTGCCGAGTTTCGTCGTGACCCGCGGTGGCGAGTATTGCTTCATGCCGGGGTTGAGTGCCCTGCGCTGGCTGGCTGACCTCAACCCGTAACGCGCGTTGGATCGGCTGTGTCAGTACAGCCCTGTGTCCCTACAGCCCTGTGTCCCTACAGCCCTGTGTCCCTACAGCCGTGTGTCCCTACAGCCCTGGATCCCTACAGCGCCGCGACCGTTCCCCGCGAACCCAGCGTCTCGTAGACGGCACCGATGTTGTCACGCGCCAATGTCGAACCCGCGGGCCAGAATTCCTGGTACCAATCGGCGGTCACCAGGTTCAGCGTCTCCTTGAAATTCACCCTCATCCACTGCTGCACCGGGGGGTGCACGTTGAACATGAACTGCTCGATGTTGCGGGTGCCCAGCGTCAGGATGCCGGTGACGTAGTTCAGCGGGCTGGGGGTCGACTCGCCGAACATGCCCCAGATCGCTTCCGGCGGCCGGTTGGCCAGGTTCGTCTCGTTGCCCGCCAGCAGATCCGGCACCGAGGCGACCTGGGGCCACGGACGGTAGAGGGTGTCATCCGGCCACAGCTCCGGGTCGGCGGCGACCACGGCGGAGTTGTTGTAGACGACGATGACGTTGCGGTCGGCCGCCCATAGATCCTGCAGCGTCGCCGAGGTGCCCAGTGCCCGCGGGGCCATCCGCGATCCGAACGCGGCATCCATCTGCGCGATGACCGCGGCGTGGGTTTCGGCGGTGAAGTTCTTGATGCCCTGGACGTAGATGACCAGCACTTCGCGGGGATGTTCGTTGGCGAAGGCGCCGATATCGTCGACCACATCGGTGAACGGCACCGAGCGCAGCGCGTGTTCGAGGTAGACCTGGCCGTCGGGTTCGTTGGTCAGCCGCAGGTCCACGTAGCGGATGCCGTCGTCGAACTGCTCGTAGATGTCCTTGGATTGGGTCTTGCCGTAGCCGGCGGCGATCGGTTTGACGATGAGGTCCTGCAGGAATTCGGGAAGTTCGGTGAGGATGCCGAACTGGTCCTTGCCGGTCAGCGCCCACGGGGAACGGGGCGTGATGCCGTAGCTGCCCGAGTCGTGGGTGCCGGGGATCGGGATCTGGGTCAGCGGCAGCATCGACAGCGCGGGCAGGTCACCCATCCAGTCGGACAACTCGACGTTCATCGGGCCGATCGCATCGACGGTGTAGCCGAAGTTCACCGACTGGGGCCGGTTGGCGGCGAGGTCCCGGCCGGCGTCGTCGAGGAAGTTCAGGCCCTCGTTGGTGTAGTCAAGTGCCTGCAGCCGCACCGGACTGCTGGCCGGGTCGAGTGGGTCCAGCGGTGCGGCGTCGCGAAAGAAGATCTTGTCCGGCTGCTCGCAGCTGTCGGCGTAGGCGCAGCGCTGCGCGTCGGTGGGGGTGAGCCCGCCGAACTCGACCTGCACCCAGGCGTCGGTGAGGCCGTTGACGGCGGCGAAGGCGCTGAGCGTCTGCCCCGGGTCGGAGTAGTACTGGCCGAAGTCACCGGTGACGATCACCGCCCGGCCGATCGAGTTCGCCCCGATGAACGCCGACAACTGGGCGATCTCGTCGTTCGTCAGGGCGCCGCCGCTGGTGTCGACGTTGTAGACGTCGACCGAGGAGCCCCCCGGGATGTGCTGGCGAGTGTAGGTGAACCCGCCCGGGTTGAGCAGGTCCGCCCGGGCGGACCAGGCCTGGCGCTGCAGGCTTTCCAGGTAGTACGAGGACATCGAGTTCAGTCCGTCGGAGAACGGCACGCCGACCGGCCACGCCCAGGTGGGAACCGACGGGGCGGTCCGATCCGGGAAGTCGGTGCCGGCGATCAGGAACTGGTGGTAGGCGATGTCCTCCTGGACGTTGACGACGTCGAAACCGTCGAGCCGCGAACCGATTTCCAGCGTGCTGGTGATCCGTGGAAAGGGGCCGCCGGAGAACGGGAACGGCAGGCCGGAAACGTTGTAGGTCAGCACCGAAAAGTCGCCGACGATATCGGTGTACACGGCCAGCTCCGGGTCGGGCCGGATGTCGACGTTGTTGAAGACGGTCACAGTCGCGGTGGTGCGGTGCCCGCCGGCCAGTCCGGTGCCGAGCAGGCCGAACGCGGCGTTGAGCAACCCGGCCCAGGCGTGGAAGTGCAGTGAGGTGTCGTCGCTGGCGACGAAGGAGAAGGTGTCGGTTCCGGTGAAGTCACCGTCCGGGGTGTAAGTGAAGGTGCCCGCGGCGTTGTCGACGCTCACCGTGCCGTGGCTGGGCCCGCCGGGTTGGCCCTGATCGGGCACCGAGAAGACCAGCCGGTGGCCGTCGGCATCGGATGCGCTGAACGGGATGGCCCGGCTGGTGACGCCCGCGGCGAGGTCGAGTTCGACCTGCATGGGGTCGGCGACCGGGGTGGCGCTGAAGAAGAACTGCCGGATCGGGTTGGGCAGCAGGCTGCCGCTCCACCACTGGTAGAGGTTGGCGTAGGTGTCAACCCACACCCCGACGTCGGTGAGGAAGTCGGCGATCGGGTTGGCCGAAATCTGGGCGGCGGAGGTGGCCGTCGGTACCGGGCTCAGCGAACGCCGGGTCAGCAGCATCGCGCCGGCGACCATCTCGGCTCCGGGGGCGGGCGGTGGGGCGGCCCGCCGGCCGCGAGTGAAGGTCGGGGAGGTGACGTTCACGACCGTCGTAAGGCCCGGCTCCAGCGTCGCCGACGGCAGCGGCGGTGCCGCGGTGACCCGGGGCCGGGTCGCGTTGACGGCGAGGGCCGCAGCGGGCACGGCAACGGCGCGCGACTCGGCGGGCGCGGCGACGACCGGCACCGATGTCGTCACCGTTGGGCCGCTCGCCTGCCCGGTCTGGGGCCGGGGCGCGGCTGACCGGGACGTGCGGACGGGCCCGGCGTTTCGAGTCGGGCGGGCGGCCCCCGTGGAAGTCGCGGCCCGCTGGGGACCGGGGTTAGCACTGGCCCGTGCCGTCTCGTGGTCGCCGCTGTCTGCCGTCGCGGTGCCCAATGCCTGGGGGCCTGCCAGGGAAAGCCCCAGCACGGCGGCCGCCGCCCACACCCGTGCCGAGTTGGCGCTCATGGTTGGGACGATAACGATGTTGCGGCCGACTTGTCGGGCGTTCCGCCGCCATCAAGGCATGGGTGAACCGGGGGGTCTCAACGCATCGGCGACTTCGCGGGCGGCCCGCAGGCCGGATTCGATGGCGCCCTCGAAGTAGCCGGAATGATCGGTGGCGGTCTCGGTTCCGGCCCAGTGCAGATTGCCGGCCGGCGGCGGTGCGGTCGGCGGGATGCCCTCAAACGTCCCCGGTAGCGGGAGAGCGGAGTAGCCACCCCCCACGAATTCATCGAGATGCCAGGCTTTTTCATGCCAGCCGACCGGGTCGAGGACATCGACGCCGATGTGGTGGTGCAGCGGGCCGAGCAGCAGATCTCGTCGCGCAGTGGCGTCCAAATCCGCCAGACGGCGGGCTCGCGGACCGGCGCTGAGCAGTGTGAGATGGCCCGGCCCGCCGGGCGGGCTGCTGTCGAAGACGGCGAACCCGGGTTCGTCGAGAACGATGAACTCGCCGGCGGCGTACTCTCGCCAGAAGGGCCGCGGGTAGACGGCGATGGCCTTATAGGCCGAACCCATCACGGTGTTGCGCTGCAGGCCTGCGATCGCCGCCGGCAGCGGCGGGTCGAAGACGATCCTCGCGGCCATCGGCGGGGGAATCGCGATGATCGCCCGAGCGGCATCCACGCGGCCCGCAGCGGTCTCGAGCACGAGCCGCCCGTCGCCGCTGGACACGCGTTCAACGCGGTGGCCCAGGCGGATTCGTGATTGCAGGCCCGCCGCCAGACGCTCGACGACGGAGCCCATGCCCTCGACCACTAAGGCGTCCTGCGCGCCGCCGGCGGTGGAGAGCATCGTGCGCACGCCACCCTGGTGGCGCACCAACCGGGCCATGGCATACGGCGAGAGCCGGTCCAGGTCGGCAGTCCAGGACACCAGGGCGAGCACCTCCAGGAGGCGCCGGGTGCTCCGGCCCGGAACTCTGCCCAACCACGTCTGCACGGTCCGGGTGTTCCAGCGTTTGGGTGCCCCCGTCCGGGCGAGTGCGGCGACGCCACCGAGGACCGCCCCGGCGGTCAGCACCGATGGGTAAGCCGGGGCCAGTCGGCGGGGTCCGTCGATCAGGACCGGCATCGGGCCGGTGTGCATCGGAAACCGGGTGGCGCCGACCTCGTCGACAAGTGCCATCAAGCGGTGGTGGTCGTGACCGATCCACTGACCGCCGAGATCCACCGTCGAGCCTGCAGCGGTCGGTTCGCTCAGCGCCCTGCCGCCGACCCGGTCGGCGGCCTCCAGCACGACGACCTCGATGCCTTGGCGCTCGAGTTCCCGGGCCGCGATGAGTCCGGAAAGACCGGCCCCGACGACGGCCACCGCCGTACCTCCTGTCGGGGGCGCGCCTGGGCTACTCGCCGGTGAAATTGGGCTCCCTTTTCTGCAGCATCGCCGTGATGCCCTCCTTGAGGTCCCGGGAGGGCAGGAACGCCGAGTTCCAGGCCGCGACGTAGCGCAGGCTGGCCGCGACGGCGGCGGTGCGCCCCTCGTCGAGCACGTCCTTGGTGCCGCGCACCGCCAGCGGCGAGTTCGCCGCGATCTCGGCGGCGGTCGCGTGGGCGGCCTTCAGCACCGCCTCCGCGTCGTCGAAGACGTCATTGACCAATCCGATCCGCTCGGCGCGGGCGGCGTCGATGTCCTTGCCGGTCAGCGCCAGCTCGCGCAGGTGCCCGTCGTTGAGGATGTAGGGCAGCCGGGCCAGGCTGCCGACGTCGGCGACGATCGACAGTTTCACCTCGCGCACCGAGAATTTCGCGTCGGCGCTGGCGTAGCGGATGTCGACCGCGCTGATCAGGTCGACCCCACCGCCGATGCACCAGCCGTGAATGGCGGCGATGGTCGGCGTCCGGCAGTCGGCCACCGCCGAGATGGACTGCTGCATACGCTTGACGGTCGCGTGGAAGTCCGTGCGTGGCCGTGCCGATACCTCGCCGGACATGGCGTCGCCCAGCGTGTTGCCCATGGCCAACAGATCCAGCCCGTAGCTGAAGTTCTTTCCCGATCCGGTCAAAACGACCGCCCGCACCTCGGGGTCGGCGTCGAGCTCGGCGAAGACCACCGGCATCTCGGCCCAGAACGCCGGCCCCATCGCGTTGCCCTTGCCCGGCCCGAGCAGGGTCACCTGGGCGACATGATCGGTGATCTCGACGGCGAGTGACTCGTTCGGCGTGCTCATAGCCATGAAGGCTACGGCTGCTGACGCCGGTGACGGCCTTCAGGGTCAGATGTACATCGCCGGGTCGATGTAGGTGGTGGGGTCGACGAGGGGTTCACGCTGGGCGTCGGCCCGGGGCCGGATCACCGCGGGGATTCCGGTGGCAATCGAATCCTTCGGAACATCATGGGTGACAACGGCATTGGCGCCGACGGCGCTGTCCTCACCGATGACGACCGGTCCCAGCACCTTCGCGCCGGCGCCGATGGTCACCCCGTTTCCGAGGGTGGGATGGCGTTTGCCCCGCTCCAGCGAACGCCCGCCCAGGGTCACCCCGTGATAGATCATCACGTCGTCGCCGATCTCGGTGGTCTCGCCGATCACCACGCCCATCCCGTGGTCGATGAAGAAACGGCGCCCGATCCGCGCTCCCGGGTGGATCTCTATGCCGGTGAGGAACCGGGTCAGCTGGCTCAGCACCCGGGCCGCGCCCCGCAGTCCGGGGCGGGACCACAGGCGGTGGGCGAGCCGATAGGCCCAGATTGCGTGCAGTCCCGAATAGACCAGCGCGTTCTCGATGTCACCACGGGCGGCGGGGTCGTGCTGGCGCGCGTTGCGCAGGTCCTCGCGCAGGGTCGACAGCACCGTCACCGCGTCACTCCCGGATATCGTCGAAGAGCACCGTGGAGATGTAGCGCTCGCCGTAGTCGCAGACCACCGCGACGATGAGTTTGCCCTTGTTCTCCGGACGCCTGGCCAGCTCCAGCGCCGCCCAGACGATCGCCCCGGAAGAGATGCCCCCGAGGATGCCCTCCTGCGTGGCGAGGTCCCGCGCGACCCGGACTGCGTCGTCGAGTTCGACGTCGACGATCTCGTCGTAGACCTCGCGATCGAGCACCTCGGGAACGAAATTGGCCCCGATCCCCTGGATCTTGTGCGGCCCGGCCTGGCCCTCGGTCAGCAGCGGCGAATCCTTGGGCTCGACCCCGACGATCCGCACCCCGGGCTTGCGCGCCTTCAGTGCCCGGCCCACACCGGTGATGGTGCCGCCGGTGCCGATGCCGGCGACGAAGATGTCGACCTCGCCGTCGGTGTCCCCCCAGACCTCCTCGGCGGTGGTGATCTCGTGGACGGCCGGGTTGGCCGGGTTGCCGAACTGGTTGGCCGAGATGGCGTTGGGGGTGTCGGCGATGATCTGCTTGGCCCTGGCCACCGCGCCGGCCATCCCCTCCGAACCCGGGGTGAGCACGATCTGGGCGCCGTAGGCGCGCAGCATCACGCGGCGTTCGGTCGACATGGTCTCGGGCATGGTCAGGATGACCTTGTAACCGCGGGCGGCGCCGACCATGGCCAGGGCGATACCGGTGTTACCGCTGGTGGCCTCGACGATGGTGCCGCCGGGGCGCAGCTCACCGGAGCGTTCCGCGGCGTCGATGATGGCCACCCCGATGCGGTCCTTGACGCTGTTGGCCGGGTTGTAGAACTCAAGTTTGGCGACCACCTGCGCACCGAGCCCCTCGGTCAGCCGGTTGAGCCGGACCAGCGGGGTCCGACCGACCAGTTCGCTGACGTTGCCATAGATCCTGCCCATGGCTGATCCTTCCTCTGGGGCGCTGCTGCCACGTCCACGCTAACGGGCGGGCGGATGCTGCCGGTTACCGGCCGATCCACTCCCGTGCGACGGCCAGGAATGCGTCGTTCTCATCCCGGGCCCCGATGCTCACCCGGGCCCCCTCGTCGGCGTACGGCCGAACCAGTACCCGGGCCTGCGCGGCTCGCCGGGCGAAGTCGGCGGTGTGTTCACCGAGGGGCAGCCAGACGAAGTTGGCCTGGGTGGCGGGGAGACGGTAGCCCAGGCGCGCCAGTTCGGCACTGACCCGCACACGTTCCTCGACCACCGCATCGGTGCGGGCCAGCAACTCCCCGGCGGCCGCGAGGGAGGCGATCGCGGCGGCCTGGGAGATGGTGCTCGAGGTGAACGGGACGTACACCTTGCCCAGAGCCGTGATCACCTCCGGGTCGCCGACGGCGTAGCCCACCCGGAGGCCGGCCAGGCCGTAGGCCTTGGAAAAAGTCCGCAGCACGACGACGTTCGGGTGGGTGTTCGCCAGCCCGAGGCTGTCGGGAAGCAGGCCGTCGCGGATGTACTCGACATAGGCCTCGTCGATCACCACCAGGATCTCGGGCGGGACCGCGGCCACGAACCGGGCCAGTTCGTCGGGATCGACCACCGTGGAGGTGGGATTGTTCGGGTTGCACACGAAGATCAGCCGGGTCCGGTCGGTGATCGCGGCGAGCATCGCGTCCAGGTCGAAGGTGTGATCACGCAACGGCACCCTGACCG
Organism: Mycobacterium sp.; assembly: GCA_020438905.1. GTDB lineage: Bacteria > Actinomycetota > Actinomycetes > Mycobacteriales > Mycobacteriaceae > Mycobacterium. The sequence continues at coordinate 566 of JAGQTQ010000024.1, read as the reverse complement.
GCGTGGCGCCGGCGACCCTGACCTGAAGCGGGTACACCTCGAAACTGCGCCAGCCGAAGACCACCTCGTCGCCGACCGTGCAGGTGATCTGGATCAGCTGCTGGCACAGGCTGACCGACCCGCAGCCCACGGCGATCTGCTCCGGGGTGACGTCTTTTCCGTGGCTCAGGTGACGAGCCAGGTGCTCGCGGAGTTCGACGTTTCCGTTGTCCGGATACCGGTTGATGGTCTCGGTGGCCGCGGCGATCGCCTCCCGCACGCCGGGCAGCGGCCCATGGACGGTTTCGTTGCTGGCCAGCTTGATCGCCCCGGCAACGGTCTTGCCGGGGGTGTAGGCGGGGATGTCAGCCAGTTCGGGGCGCAGGCGCGCGGTCATCCGGCCAAGTCTAGGGGCGGTGACGGCCTGCTCAGGACCGGCTCTGGGCTGGCTTTGCCTTACCTTGACGGCCCTGTGTACGCTCTCGGTGGTTCAGGATGCGTGACAAAAAAACCGAATGGGACTCACTGCTAATGAGTTGTCCCCCTTACAGGGGACCGGAGGTTCAAATCCTCTCGCCTCCGCCGCG
>JAGQTQ010000128.1 GCA_020438905.1 Mycobacterium sp. | reverse complement strand
CGGATGGGACGGCGGATGCCCGAGGTCGATCTGCGCCGGCTGCTGATCGACTCGCGGGAATCCGAGCACTGGGGCGAGGTCGCGAACCGCTGTCTGACGTGCGGCAACTGCACCATGGTCTGCCCGACCTGCTTCTGCACCTCCTCCGAGGACGTCACCGACCTCGCCGGTGCGCACGCCGAGCGGTGGACGCACTGGGCGTCCTGTTTCGAATTGGACTTCACCTTCATCCACGGCGGCCCGGTGCGGAACTCGGGCGCCTCCCGGTACCGGCATTGGCTGACCCACAAACTGGGGACCTGGCATGACCAGTTCGCAATGTCGGGCTGCGTGGGCTGCGGCCGTTGTATCGCGTGGTGTCCCACCGGGATCGACATCACCGAGGAGATGGCGACGCTGGAGGCCGAGCGGGAGTGCGGCGATGACTGAGATGGCGCCGGTGCCCTACCGGGTGCTGCGGCGGGACGTGGAGAACTCCGATTCGGTGACGCTGTGTCTGGAACCCGTCGACGCGGCGCTGAACCCTCCGGCCCCGGGGGAGTTCATGATGCTCTACGCCTTCGGGGTCGGGGAGATCGCGATATCGGTCAGCGGCGACCCGTCGGTCACCGACAGGACCATCACCCACACCATCCGCTCGGTCGGGGCGGTCAGCGCCGCGCTGTGTGCCGCCGAACCGGGATCGACGATCGGGGTGCGCGGGCCCTTCGGAACCAGTTGGGGGCTGGCCGAGGCCGCCGGACGCGATCTGGTCGTCGTCGCCGGCGGGGTCGGGCTGGCGCCCCTGCGGCCGGTCGTACTGGGGGCGCTGGCCGACCGCGACCGTTACGGGCGGCTGGTGCTGATCGCGGGTGCGCGTTCGACGCGGGATTTCCTCTATTCCGAGCAACTCGATTCCTGGCGGGAGGACCCCCGTCTGGAGGTCCACCTGACCGTCGACGTCCCGATCCACGGCTGGCCCGGCGAGGTCGGCTTCGTCACCGAGCCGCTGCAACGGCTCACGTTGCAGTCCGACCGGACTACCGCGTTCCTGTGCGGCCCGGAACCCATGATGCACTTTGCGGCCCGGGCGCTGATGTCGAAAGGGGTTGCGGCTCAAGACGTCCGGGTTTCGCTGGAGCGCAACATGCAGTGCGGTATCGGATGGTGCGGGCACTGTCAGCTGGGTCCGCTGCTGCTGTGCCGGGACGGCCCGGTGGTGGGCTACGACGTCGCCCGGCCGCTGCTGGAAACGGAGGAACTCTAGATGCCCAGCCTGGCGGTATGGAAATTCGCGTCATGCGACGGCTGTCAACTGACCCTGCTCGACTGCGAGGACGAACTGCTGACCCTCGCCGAGCAGGTGCATATCGCCGCTTTCGCCGAGGCGTCCAGTGCGATGACCGGTGGGCCCTACGACGTGTCGCTGGTGGAGGGTTCGATCACCACCCCGGCCGACGAGCGGCGGATCCGAGAGGTTCGCGAGCAGTCGGCGGTCTTGGTGGCGATCGGCGCCTGCGCCACGGCGGGCGGGATCCAGGCGCTGCGCAACTTCGCCGACGTCGCGGAGTTCACCTCGGTGGTCTACGCGCGGCCCGACTACATCGATACTTTGGCCACCTCCACGCCGGCGTCTGCGCACGTGACGGTCGACTACGAGTTGCGGGGCTGCCCGATCGACCGCGGCCAGTTGCTCGATACGCTTGCCGCCCTGCTGGTCGGCCGCAAGCCGAGACTGCCCGCCGCCACGGTGTGCACCGAATGCAAGCGCTCCGGAGTGAGCTGCGTGACGGTCGCCGAGGGCATCGCCTGTCTGGGGCCGGTCACCCATGCCGGCTGCGGGGCGCTGTGTCCCCGGCACCACCGCGGCTGCTACGGGTGCTTCGGGCCGATGGCCACGCCCAACATGGGCGCAATGATCCCGCTGCTGCACCGCGACGGCATGTCCGGCGGCGAGGTCGAGCGGGTCTTCGACACCTTCAACGTCACCCAGTTCAACCATGAGCGGGCCCACAACGAGCGGGGCGGGGACCGATGACGTCGCGAACCATTCGGGTCGGAGCCCTCACCAGGGTCGAGGGGGAGGGCGCACTGCACGTCGAACTGCGTGACGGCGTGCCGGAACGGGTGGAACTCAACATCTATGAGCCGCCCCGGTTCTTCGAAGCGTTCCTGCGCGGCCGGGCCTACACCGAGCCGCCCGACCTCACCGCTCGCATCTGCGGCATCTGCCCGGTGGCCTATCAAACCAGCGCCTGCAACGCGATCGAGGACGCCTGCGGGGTCACCCTGGATCCACAGCTGACGGCGCTGCGCCGGCTGCTGTACTGCGGGGAGTGGATTCACAGCCACGCCCTGCACATCTACATGCTGCACGCGCCGGACTTCCTCGGCGCCCCCGACATCATCACCGTGGCCCGCGATCACCGGCAGGCGGTGGAACGCGGACTGGCGCTGAAGAAGGCCGGCAATCGGCTGATGGAAGTGGTCGGCGGCCGGTCGATCCACCCGATCAACGTCCGTCTCGGCGGGTTCTATTCGGTCCCGACCCGGGCGGATCTGGCGGAGGTCGCCGAACAGTTACGGCGCGCGCTGGACGACGCGCTGGCGACGGTCACCTGGGTCGCCGGGTTCGACTTCCCCGACCTGACCGTCTCCCACGAGTTGCTCGCCCTGACCGGTCAGCGCTATGCCCTTGAGGACGGGACGATCACCCGCAGCGCGGGTCCGTCCTTCCCGATCGCCGAATTCAGCGAGCACGTTCGCGAGACCCAGGTGCCGCACTCCACCGCGTTGCACGCCACGCTCGACGGCCGCCGTCATCTGACCGGTCCGCTGGCCCGCTACTCGCTGAACCACCATTTGCTCTCGGCGCTGGCCAGGGAGGCCGCCGGTGCCGCCGGCCTGGGCGCCGAATGCCGAAACCCGTTCCGCAGCATCGTGGTTCGGGCCGTCGAGGTGGTGTACGCGGTCGAGGAGGCGCTGCGGATCATCGACGCCTACGAGCCGCCGCCGCGGCCCTTCGTCGAGGTCGAGGCCCGTCCCGGGATCGGGCACGGGGTCAGCGAAGCCCCGCGCGGCCTGCTCTACCACCGCTACCGGATCGACGAGGCCGGCTTGGTCACCGACGCGGTGATCGTGCCGCCCACCGCGCAGAACCAGGCGGCCATCGAAGACGACCTCGCCCGGGTGGTGGTCGCCGACGCCGGCCTCGACGACGCCTCGCTGACCGCGATGTGTGAGCGCACCATCCGCAACTACGACCCGTGCATCTCCTGTGCCACCCACTTCCTGAACCTGACGGTGTCGCGCAGGTGAACCGGCGGACCGGCGGGTCCGTCGTGATCGGGATCGGCAACGACCACCGCCGCGATGACGGCATCGGCCCGGCGGTGGCCGCCGTGCTGGCGGCGCGAGCACGGCCCGGTCTGCGCGTAGTGGCCTGCGGGGGCGAACCGGCAGAGATTCTGGACGCCTGGACCGGCGCGGACCTGGCCGTCCTGGTCGACGCCGCCGACGGTGGCACCCCGGGCCGGATCCGCCAGTGCGCGATCGAGGATCTGGCCGACCCGGTCCCGCTGAGTTCCCACGACCTGGGCCTGCGGCAGACCTACGAGTTGGGCCGGGCGCTGGACCGGGCGCCCGCCGCGCTGGTGGTGGTGGCCGTCGACGTGGCCGACACCGGCCACGGCCCCGGCCTGAGCCCGGCGGTGGCGGCCGCCCTGCCGGATGCGGTTCGCCTAGTCGAAAGCCTGCTAGACGCCGCGGTCCTCGAGCAGGCCGGTGAATCCGCGGACCAGCAGCCGTAGCCGCCGGGCCGCATCGTCGAGGTGCGCGGCACTCTGAGCCCGCAGATCGTCGGCGTCGAGGCCGACCCGGGCCAGGTCCGCGCCGCCGTCCTCGTCGATCCAGCGTTCCACCAGCTCCGCGTCGACCTCCGGATGGAACTGCAACCCGAGGGCGCGGCCTGAGACGAAGGCCTGCGTGGCGCGGTCGTTGCGGGCGATCTCAATGGCGCCGGGCGGGGGTGTGAGGCGATCGAAATGCCACTGGAACCACGGGCCGCCGGGGGTCAGGTCCGCCCTGCTGCTGGACACCTCGTGCCAGCCGAGTTCGGGCAGCGGGGAACGTGCGACGGTGCCCCCGAGCGCGCGGGCCAGCAGCTGCCCGCCGAAACACACCCCGAGCACCCCCACACCCGCGGACAGCGCGCGTCGCACCATCGCAATCTCGCCGGCCACCCAGCTGCCGGCCAGCCGGTCGTCGTAGACCGCCCATCGCGCCCCCAGCGGCACGACCGCGTCGTAGTCGAGGGGATCGGGGAAGGCGACGTCCACTGCGGGGTCCTCGCACCGGTCGGCCGGCACGACCTCGAATGTGTCGATCTCGAAACCCGATTCGGCGAAGGCCTCGCCGAGCAGGGCCTCCGGCGCCGAGGGGTCGTTGTAGAGGAACAGCACCTGGCGGGGCATGGGTTCACGGTACGTCCGCAGACCGTCGCGCCGGTAGGCTGAGCCGCATGCGACCGCTGTACATCGCGCTGGTCTGGCTGGTCGTGGCCGCTCATTTCGCCTTCCTCGTCTACCTGCCCAGCGGGGGGTTCCTGGCCCTGCGCTGGCGGCGTTCCATCTGGTTGCACGTGCCGGTGGTGCTGTGGGGGATAGGCAGTGTGGCCCTGCACTTCTGGTGCCCGCTGACGGCGCTGGAGCAGTGGGCCCGCCCGCGGGCCGGGATGGCGTCGCTGGAGCAGACGGGATTCATCGACCACTACATCACCGGAGTGATGTATCCCTCGGGCGCGACCGGGTACGCGCAGGCCGCTGCGTTCTCCGCGGTGCTGGTCTCCTGGGTCGCCTACCTGATGACGGCGCGTCGGGGAGCCGGGGCGGTGGCGGCGGCCCGCTAGCGCCCTGGTCCGCGACACAAAAATAATTTCCGAAATAGTATTCGG
>JAGQTQ010000127.1 GCA_020438905.1 Mycobacterium sp. | reverse complement strand
TGGCCGAGGCGATCCGCCGGTTCGGCCCGATCTTCGCGCAGTACTACGGTCAGTCCGAGGCCCCGATGGTGATCACCTACCTGGCCAAGGGCGATCACGACGAGAAGCGGCTGACATCGTGCGGGCGGCCGACGTTGTTCTCCCGCGTCGCACTGCTCGACACCGAGGGGAAACCGGTTCCGCGCGGCGAGGTCGGCGAGATCTGCGTGTCCGGGCCGCTGCTGGCCGGCGGGTACTGGAACCTTCCCGAGGAGACGGCCGCGGCGTTCCGCGACGGCTGGCTGCACACCGGCGATCTGGCCCGCCAAGACGAGGACGGATTCCTCTACATCGTCGACCGGGTCAAGGACATGATCGTCACCGGCGGCTTCAACGTGTTTCCCCGCGAGGTGGAGGACGTCGTCGCCGAGCATCCGGCGGTGGCGCAGGTGTGCGTCATCGGTACGCCCGACGAGAAATGGGGTGAGGCGGTGACGGCGGTGATCGTGCTGCGACCCGGAGAGTCCTCCGATGCCGAGTCGGTGGCCGTGCTGACCGGTGAGATCCAAGAGCGGGTCAGGCAGCGCAAGGGCCCGGTGCACTCGCCCAAGCAGGTGATCGTGGTGGACTCGGTTCCGGTGACGGCGCTGGGCAAGCCGGACAAGAAGGCGGTGCGGGCGCGGTTCTGGGAAAGCTCGGGGCGGGCCGTTGGCTGACGATGCGGCCGAGGAACGAGGCCGAGGAGGAAGCCGAGCGTCGGCGCCGTTGGCTGACGATGCGGCCGAGGAAGTGGGCTCCGTGCGCGCGGTTCTGTTCGACTTCTCGGGCACCCTGTTCCGGCTCGACGAGGACGACAGGTGGTTCGACGACATGCCCGGCGTCGACGAACAGTTCCAGGCCGAACTGATGGAGCGGCTGACCCATCCGACCGGTTCCGGGGTCCGGATGACCGAGCGGGCCTACCACGCCTGGCTGCACCGCGACCTCGAGCCCGCGCTGCACCGCGAGGCCTACATGCACGTTCTGCAGGTCTCCGGCCTGGCCGACCAGCATGCCCGTGCGCTCTACCAGCGGGTCATCGACCCGGCGTCGTGGACGCCCTACCCCGACACCTCAACCGTCCTCAACGCACTGCCCCACAAGGGAATTCGCACCGCGGTGGTCTCCAATATCGCCTGGGACATTCGCCGCAACTTCGCCGACGCCGGGGCGCCGGCCGACGAATTCGTGCTGTCCTTCGAGGTCGGGGCGGCCAAACCGGACCTGCGGATCTTCCAGACCGCACTGGATCGGCTGGGCGTGGCGGCCGCCGATGCCGTCATGGTGGGCGACAGCGAGGAGAACGACGGCGCGGCCCGTGAACTGGGCTGCGGGTTCATCCTGGTCGATCCGCTGCCCACCGCCCAACGTCCTACCGGCCTGCTCGACGGACTGCGGGAGTTCGGCCTGCCGCTGTGAACCGGCCGGGCCTGGCCCGGCCGGCCGGCGAGCCGGGTGGACCACCAGGCGATTTGCCCACCTCGTAGCGACTAGGGGTGGTGCCCTTAGTCGCTACGAGGTGGGCAAAAATGCAGCACACCCCCCGACGCCGCGAAATCCGCCAAATCCGCCAACTCCATAGACTCGAGTCCGTGACCCCACTGCGCCATCGGCTCACCGACGCGATCACTCTGGCCGGCATGCGCCCGCCCCTTCGAATGCCCGCCACGAACCACATCAACCTGCGCGGCAAACGCGTGCTCGTCACCGGGGCGTCCTCGGGGATCGGCGAGGCCGGGGCCGAAAGGTTCGCGGCCGAGGGCGCGGAAGTGATCGTCGTCGCCCGCCGCGCCGACCTGCTCGAAGCACTCACACAAAGGATCGAGAACGCGGGCGGAACCGCCGCGGCGATCCCCTGCGACCTGTCCGACCTCGACGCCGTCGACCAACTCGCGGCCACCGTCGAGGAACGGTTCGGCGGGGTGGACATCCTGGTCAACAACGCCGGCCGCTCGATCCGCCGTCCGCTGGCCGAGTCGCTGGACCGCTGGCACGACGTCGAGCGCACGATGACGCTGAACTACTACTCCCCGCTACGGCTGATCCGCGGCCTGGCGCCGGGAATGATCGAACGCCGCGACGGCCACATCATCAACGTCGCAACCTGGGGCGTCCTCGGCGAAGCCTCACCGCTGTTCGGCGTCTACAACGCCTCCAAGGCCGCCCTGTCGGCCGTGAGCCGGGTGATCGAGACGGAGTGGTCGCGCAACGGCGTGCACTCCACCACCCTCTACTACCCGCTGGTGTCCACCCCGATGATCGCCCCCACCAGCGAGTACCGCGGCGTTCCGGCGCTGACCCCGCACGAGGCGGCCGGATGGATGATCGACGCCGCCCGGCACCGGCCGGTGCGCATCGCCCCGCGGTTCGGCATCACCGCCCGTGCCGTCGACCTCGTCGCACCCCGGGTGCTCAACGGACTGCTCAAGCGTCAGCGCATGCAGCCCAGCTGAGGTAGACACGAACCCATGGAGATCCTCGCCAGCCGGGTGCTGTTCCGGCCGTCGGACTACCCGTTATCCCTGGCCTTCTACCGTGATGCCCTCGGACTTGCGATCGCACGCGAATACCCCGGCGGCACAGTCTTTTTCGCGGGCCAGTCATTGATCGAACTGGCCGGCCACGGTAGGCCCGACGACGCAAAGGGCCCCTTCCCGGGCGCGTTGTGGCTCCAGGTCCGCGATATCAACGCCACCTCCGAGGAACTTCGGGCCCGCGGCGTGAGCATCGCCCGCGAGGCCCGCCAAGAACCGTGGGGCCTACATGAGATGCATGTCACCGATCCCGACGGGATCACGCTGATCTTCGTGCAGGTCCCCGAGGATCATCCACTGCGCCGCGACGGCCGAACCTGAGTTCAGCGGCTGTTTTCCAGGGGCCATCCCACCGAGGCCAGCCGGGCGGCGACCTGGTGAATCTCCTCCGGGTTGGGCTCCTTCTCGATGACCGCATGGATGGCGGTGCGGATCTGTTCCTCGCTCACCGGAGTATCGACATCGCTCTGCCGGACGATGGTCCGCGCCGCCTTGACGACTTCCGCCTCGGTCAGCGAGCGCATGAGCAGCGCAAGCAACGGGAAGTAGTCCTTGGTCGGCACTCCATGGGGATAGCCGTCATGGAGCCAGCCGACGACGTTGTCGACGAATCCTTCGTGGTGCTCGACGGACATGAATTACCTCACTTCGTCGGGAACGTCATTTCTTGGGGAACATCGGGAAGAGGTCCACTCCGAAGTGGTGAATGATCGTCGCCCGGGTGATCCAGGCGACCGCGGTGAGGATCACGAAGGCCACGAACAGGAAAAGGAAAATGCCGAGGTACTTCAGCGGAGGGTTGGGCCGATGGATCACGTGGTCGGCTTCCTCACCGCCCGCGCCGAAGGAGTACGCCAGCATCCCGGCGGCGAACAGCGCAGGCAGCCCGGCTCCCAGCAGAAGCCCGATGACCAGCACCTTGAAGATACTTTCCAGATAGTGCATCAGCGTGTCCTTCGGTCAGACGGCGGTGGTGGTCTTGGGCGGGGACTGCTCTGACCCACCTGCGTTCTTGTTGCGGACGTCCGCGGGCACAACCGAATTGGTGGTCTCGTCCCAATCCGCGTTGACGTTGCTGTGGTCGACCTTCTGCTGCTGGGCACGCCACCACATGTACAGCGACAGACCGACCAGGCCCAGGAAGATCACCCCGTCACCGGCCAACCGCGAGCCGGTCAGATCCTTGATCAAATAGGACGCCCAGTAGGAGAGCGCGCCGACCAGTGCCGCCGCCGGCAGAGTGACCAGCCAGGCCACCGCCATCCGTCCGGCCACCGCCCACCGAACCTGGGCGCCGGGCTTGCCGACCCCACTGCCCAGGATCGAGCCGGTGGCGACGTGGGTGGTGGACAACGCCATGCCGGCAGCGCTCGAACTGAGAATGATCGCAGCCGATGAGGCTTCGGCGGCCAGGCCCTGCGGCGATTCGATCTCGACCAGACCCTTGCCCAGCGTGCGGATCACCCGCCAGCCGCCCAGATAGGTGCCCAGGCCGATCGCCAGCGCGCAGCTGGCGATGATCCACATCGGCAGACCGTCGTTCTTGACGTCGCCGGTCAGGTGTCCGGTGGTGATCAGCGCCAGGGCGATCACACCCATCGTCTTCTGCGCATCGTTGGTCCCGTGCGAGAGCGCGACCAGAGACGCCGTGGCGATCTGTCCCCAGCGGAAACCCTCCTCACGCCGCCGGCTCAACACCCTGCGGGTGATCCGGTACACCAGCCAGGTGCCGCAGGCTGCGACAAGACCGGCGATCAGCGGAGCCGCGATAGCCGGGATCAACACCTTCTGGCTGACGCCGCTCCAGTTCACGCCGTTGAGGCCCAACGCGGCCAGGCCCGCACCGATGAGGCCGCCGAACAAGGCGTGAGATGAGCTCGAGGGTATGCCGAAAAGCCAGGTGAGCAGGTTCCACAGGATGCCGCCGATCAGACCCGCGAAGATGATCGTCAAACCCATCGAGGCGTCGATTCCGGGCAGCAGCTGCCCGGTCTTGGAGTCCTGAACCCGCAGCACGGAGGTGGTGACGGTGACGGCCACCTCAACCGACAGGAAGGCGCCGACGAGGTTCAAAACGCCTGCCAGCAGAACGGCGGTCTTGGGCTTGAGCGCCCGGGTCGCGATGGAGGTCGCCATCGCGTTGCCCGTGTCATGAAATCCGTTGGTGAAGTCGAACGCCAGGGCGGTGGCGATCAACAACACCAGGATGATCATCTCTGCAGACATGGCGCAATTCTGAACCTTCGCCGTCGTTTTGACCAAGTTTCCGACGAGGTGGGACGGGCTGCCTGAAAAGGCAATTCGCCGCAGCGCCAGAGGAGTTCACCTAACGTTCACTCTGAGCCCTCCGACTGTTCGCCGGTCCCGGCGGCGGGCCGATGCCAAGCCGCCGCACGCAGCGGCGCCGACCCGCCTACAATCGGGAACCCAGACCGTGCGCCTGCGGATGCCCGGTTCGGAGGTGACGCGCGTGAACCGATTCCTGGGCAACATAGTGTCCTGGCTTCGAGCGGGCTACCCGAACGGAGTTCCCAGCAACGACTACCTCCCGATTCTGGCCTTGCTGTCCCGGCGATTGTCCTGCGACGAGGTCGCCGAGGTGGCCCGGCTGATGGATCGCCTCCCCAGCCCCGGATTGATCGACATCGGTGTGGAGATCCTGCGCATCACCGACCAGCTTCCGGCGCCGGCAGACGTCGAGCGGGTTCGCGCCCGGCTCGCCGCCAACGGCTGGCCCCTGGATAATCCCCGTGATGACTCGGATGCCCCACACGACGACGAGGTGACCTGATAGTCGCCCTGCGCGCACTCGCCATCCCGCCGTGTCCGTCGGCGCTGTCCCTGCTGAAGACGCTGCAGGGCGTCCTCGACGGCCGCGACGCGCCCCTATTGCCCATACCGGCGGGAAACCTGCGGGAAAGCACGGCACTGACGACGGCTCTGCGGGTGGGCGAGGAGATCGACGACCACATCGCCCTGGTGGTCCCCACCTCCGGGACCACCGGCACACCCAAGGGGGCGATGCTGACACCGGCCGCGCTGATCGCCGCCGCGTCGGCCACCCACGACCGTCTCGGCGGCCCGGGCACCTGGCTGCTGGCGCTGCCGGCCCACCACATCGCCGGAATCCAGGTGCTGGTTCGCAGCGTGCTGGCCGGCACGGTTCCGGCCGAGCTCGGCCTCTCCGACGGGTTCGACCCGGCCGGACTACCCGGCGCGGTGGCGAAAATGGGCTCCGGACGCCGCTACACCGCACTGGTGTCCAACCAGTTGGCCAAAGCGCTGGCCGACCCCGCCGCGACCGAGGCACTGGCCGGACTGGACGCGGTGCTGCTGGGCGGCGGGCCGGCTCCGCGGCCGGTGCTCGACGGCGCGGCAGCGGCCGGCATCACCGTGGTGCGCACCTACGGCTCCAGCGAGACCGCCGGCGGATGCGTGTACGACGGAGTGCCACTGGACGGCGTCGAGGTGCGCATCGACGCCCCGGGACCGGGCGCCGACGGACGGGTCGTCATCGGCGGTGCCACCCTGGCCGTCGGCTACCGCAACCCGCCACCCGAGGACCCGTTCGCCGAGCCGGGCTGGTTTCGCACCGATGACATCGGGCGGTTCGACGGTTCGGGCCGGCTGACGGTGCTGGGCCGCGCCGACGAGGCGATCAGCACCGGCGGCCTCACCGTCATGCCGGATCAGGTGGAGGCGGTGCTGAGCCGGCACCCCGCGGTGGCCGAGTGCGCGGTGTTCGGGGTGCCCGATGAACGGCTGGGCCGGCGGGTGGCGGCCGCGGTGGTGGTCTCGTCCATGGAGCCGGAGCCGGGCCTGGCCGAACTGCGGGAGTGGGTGCAGCGGTCGCTCGACCCGACCGCGGCCCCCCGGGAACTCCACATCGTCGAGGAACTGCCGCGGCGCGGGATCGGCAAGCTGGACCGCAGGGCGCTGCGCGAGCGCTACGGCTGAACGGCCGTGACGAAAGCGTGACGACCCGGCCTACAAGCCTGGGCCGCCGTTAGGCTCGGAAACATGCCGGCCCGTGTGCTGATCGCCGACGACGATGCCGTCGTGCGCGATGTCGTGCGCCGCTATCTCCAGCGCGACGGGCTGGAGGTTCTGATGGCCGGGGACGGCGGCGAGGCGCTGCGGCTGCTGGGCACCGAACGGATCGACGTCGCAGTACTCGACGTCATGATGCCCGGCCCCAACGGGCTGTCGCTGTGCCGGACCCTGCGCCAGGGCGGGGACTACTCGGTGCCGGTGATCCTGCTGACCGCCCTGGGCGAGGAGGACGACCGGATCGCCGGGCTGGAGGCCGGGGCCGACGACTACCTGACCAAACCGTTCAGTCCGCGGGAGCTGGCGCTGCGGGTCCGCTCGGTGCTGCGCCGCGCACCGGCCGCGCCGTCGACCATCCCCCTGGAGATCACCGTCGGCGCGCTCACCGTGTCGACCGCGTCCCGTTCGGTCACCGTGGGCGATCAGCCGGTCGGCCTGACCAACCGGGAGTTCGACCTGCTGATGTTCTTCCTGACCCACACCGACACCGTGTTCTCCCGGGAGGACCTGCTCAAACGGGTGTGGAACTGGGACTTCGGCGATCTGTCGACGGTCACGGTGCACGTCAAGCGGCTGCGATCCAAACTCGGCGAGCACCACCGGGTGCAGACGGTCTGGGGCCGCGGCTACCTGTGGCGCGGCGACACCGCCGGCGGTGACGGTGCCCGGGCATAGCCTGGCTGAAATCGCCCTGCTGGCGTTGAGTTGTTCACTGCCGGTGGTGCTGGCCGGCGGCCTGGTGATCCGACTGGCGCGGTCGTGGTCGATCACCGTGAGCATGGTGGCGCTGGTGCTGATTCCGACCCTGGCGACACTGGCCGGGGTGTTCTGCGCGAGCCGGTTCATGACCGAGGGCGCCTTTCGGACCATCACCGTGGTGCTCGCGGTGGTGGCGGTGGTTACCCTTCCCGCCGCGGTGATGCTGGCCCGTTTCCAGGCCCGCCGAACGGTGTGGGAGCAGGAGATCCAGGACGCCGAGCGGGCGGCCGAGAAGTCCCGGCGTCAACTGGTCGCCTTCGTCAGCCATGACCTGCGCACGCCCCTGGCCGGGATCCGGGCGCTGTCGGAGGCGATCGCCGACGGGGTGGTCAGCGACGACGAGGTGCGGGTTCAGGCCAAGAACATCGAACAGGAGAGCATCCGGCTCTCGGAGATGGTCGACGATCTCTTCGAGATGGCCAAGATCAACGCCGGAGCGGTCAATGCCCCCTATGACCGGGTGGCCCTCGACGAGGTCGTCGACGACGTGCTGAGCACCCACCGGATCGCCGCCGAGCGCGCCGGGGTCAGGCTGGACGTGGACCTGCCCACCCAGCCGGTGCGGGTGGTCGGCAGCGACCGGGCCCTGGTGCGGGTGCTGTCCAACCTGGTCGCCAACGCCATCGCGCACACACCGGCCGGGGGCACGGTCACCCTGGCGATCGGCGCCGACCGGGAAGGCGCCTGGGCCCGGGTCGACGACACCGGGGTCGGCATCGACGCCGCCGACCTGCCGCGGGTGTTCGACGTGGCCTATCGGGGGTCCAATCACCGTGTGCCGCGGGCCGATTCGTCGCTGCCCAGCGGATCCGGTCTGGGCCTGGCGATCGCGGCCGGCCTGGTCCGCGCGCACCGCGGGACGCTGTCGGCGCACAATCTCGACCGCGGCGCACGTTTCGAGGTCCGGCTGCCACTCGCCGCCGGCTGACCGGCTCAGTCCTCGAGCGTTCCGCCCAGCCGTTCGGCGGCGGCGACGTAGTCCTCGATGAACTCCAGCACCACCTCACGGGCGGGTTTGACCTTGTTCATCAGACCGACGCCCTGGCCGACGAAATAGGTGGACAGCGCCTGCGCGCCCGGGTGACCGGTCTCGGCGAGCTTGTCGATGCGGCGCAGCGCCGGTTCGGCGACCATCGCCTGCAGCGGCAGCGGCAGCGGCTGGCGTCCCTTGGGGTTGGGCGCCCAGGCATCGGTCCAGTCCGAGCGCAACTGACGGGAGGGCTTGCCGGTGCGCCCGGCCGACCGGACGGTGTCCCGTGAGCTCGCGGCGAGCATCTTCTGCTTGGTGTGCGGTGCGGTCTCGGCCTCCTCGGTGGTCAGCCAGACCGAGCCCGTCCACGCCCCGGCGGCGCCCATCGCCACACACGCCGCCATCTGCCGTCCGGTGACGATCCCACCGGCCGCCAGAACCGGCACGTCGCGGCCGCCCGGGATCTCCGAAATCGCTTCCAGCACTTCGGGAATGAGCACCAGGGTGGAAACCTCGCCGCAGTGCCCGCCGGCCTCGGTGCCCTGGGCGACGATCAGGTCGACCCCGGCGTGGACCTGTTTGATGGCGTGCTCCTTGGCCCCGACCAGCGCGGCGACCGGGATGCCGCGCTCTTTACCGGCCTCGATCATGTAGTCCGGCGGCACGCCCAGGGCGTTGGCCATCAACTTGATCGGGTGGTTCAGCGAGACCTCGAGCAGACTGTGCCCGGTGTCCCCGGACAGCGCCGAGGAGGCCACCCGCAGCTCCTCGAGCTCGATGCCGTGCGCGACGAGCAGTTCATTGATGAAGGCACGATGCTCGTCGGGGATGCGCAGTGCGAGCTGGTCGCGGGTGAGGTTCTCGCCCTTGCCCTCGTACTTGGCGGGCACGATGATGTCGACGCCGTAGGGCTTGCCGTTGACGTGCTCGTCGATCCAGCACAGTTCCTTCTCGAGCTGGTCGGGCCGGAAGGCGACCCCGCCCAGAACACCCATTCCGCCGGCGTTGGTGACCGCGGCGACGACGTCGCGGCAGTGGCTGAAGGCGAACAACGGGAACTCGATGCCGTACTGGTCACAGATCTGTGTCTTCACCCTCCCAGTATCGCGCTCACCGCGGTGAGGCGGTCAGGGCAGGTCGGGTCAGGGCAGGTCGAAGGGAAGCTCCACACCCTCGTGCGCCAGGCAGTGCGTGCACACCCGCTCGGAGGCCACCCGGTCGATGGCCAGGTGCACCAGCTCTTTGAACGGACCGATGTTGCGCTCGAACTCGGCGAACACGTCGACCGCCCGGACCCCCTGGCCCACAGCGACCCCGGCGTCCACGTCGGTGACCAGAGCTATTGCCGCGTAACACATCTCGAGCTCACGGGCCAGAACAGCCTCCGGGTAGCCGGTCATGTTCACCAGGGTGAAGCCCTGGCGGGCGAACCACTGGCTCTCGGCCCGGGTGGAGAACCGCGGTCCCTGAATCACCACCATGGTGCCGCCGTCGACCACACCGGGCGCGGCGGCGGCCACCGCGCGCAGCGTCGGGCAGTACGGGTCGGCGAACTCGACGTGGATTCCGCCGGAGTCGAAGTAGGTGTCGTCGCGACCGCGGGTGCGATCGACGAGTTGGTCGGGCACGACCACCGCGCCGGTGGGCAGGTCGGCGGTGAGGCTGCCCACCGCGCACGGGGCGAACACCCGCCGCACACCCAGTGCCCGCAGCGCCCACATGTTGGCCCGGTAGGGCACGGTGTGCGGGGAGAATTCGTGGCTGCGCCCGTGCCGTGGCAGGAAGGCCACCTCGTGCGCGCCCACCCTGCCGATGGTGATCGGACCGCTGGGTTCGCCGTAGGGAGTCTCGACGACGACGCTGTGCGCGTCGGCACCGAAGAAGGTGTAGAAGCCGCTGCCGCCGATGACGCCGATCACCGTCTCATTGTGCCCGCACGCCGTGGCACGATTGCCCGATGGCCACCTTCGCGCAATGGGTTCAGGGTGCGCGTCCTCGCACGTTGCCCAACGCCGTAGCCCCGGTGATCGCCGGAACGGGCGCGGCGGCCTGGCTGCATTCGGCGGTCTGGTGGAAGGCGCTGCTGGCGCTGGCGGTGTCGGTGGCGCTGATCGTCGGGGTGAACTACGCCAACGACTACTCCGACGGCATCCGCGGCACCGACGACGAGCGCAGTGGACCGGTGCGGTTGGTCGGGGCCAAACTTGCCGCCCCGCGTGCGGTGCGCAACGCCGCGATGCTCAGCTTCGCCCTCGGCGCGGTCGCCGGGGTGGCACTGGCGCTGGCGAGCGCACCATGGCTGATCGCCCTCGGCGCGGTGTGTATCGCCGGCGCCTGGTTCTACACCGGCGGCTCGCGGCCCTACGGCTACGCCGGCCTGGGCGAGGTGGCGGTGTTCGTGTTCTTCGGCCTGGTCGCTGTGCTGGGCACCCAGTACACCCAGGCGCTGCGGGTGGACTGGGTCGGCCTGGTGCTGGCCATCGCGATCGGCGCGTTGTCCTCGGCGGTCCTGGTGGCCAACAATCTGCGCGACATCCCAACCGACCGGGTCGCCGGCAAGATCACGCTGGCGGTGCGACTCGGCGACGCGGGCACCCGGCGGTTCTACCAGTCGCTGCTGGCGCTCGCCGCGGTCATGACCGTGCTGCTGATGGCGGCGACTCCGTGGTGCGCGGCCGGTTTCGCCGCGGTGCCGGCGGCGTTG
Source organism: Mycobacterium sp. (assembly GCA_020438905.1). Lineage (GTDB taxonomy): Bacteria > Actinomycetota > Actinomycetes > Mycobacteriales > Mycobacteriaceae > Mycobacterium. The sequence goes on along the minus strand of JAGQTQ010000127.1, from coordinate 2,947 downwards.
CGGGCCGCCGCGCCGGTCCGCGGCGGCAAGACCGGACGCGAACTGATCCCGGTGCTGCGCGACACCGGCCTGACGATGCTGATCTGGTCGGTGGCGGTGGCGGCGGCACTGGGCCTCACCGGCTGACCGGACCGGCCCTTACTCGGCCGGTTTCTCGCCACGCAGCCGGGCCTGGAGCTGCTCTCTGTCGCGGCGGCGGCGTTCGTCGATCTCGGCGATACCGGAGGTGGCGCGCCGGCGCAGCGGGGCGAGCAGCCACACTCCCAGCGGAAGGGCCAGCACGATCCCGAACAGCATCGCCACCACGAGCGGGAATTCCTCGATGCCCAGGGCGTGCGCCCCGAAGAAGATGGCCGCGGTCAGCACGCCGACCAGCACCAGTCGAGCAAGGGTGTAGACCACAACGTTGCCCACCATGCGCCCGGTCGAGCCACCGGCCTGATTGTCCGTCACGCCACCGAGCCTACCGACGCGCGTATATTCGGGTTAAGGAGGTTTTCGCCCGTGCTCTACCTGCTGCTCATCCTGATCGTTATCGGGCTGACCTATGTCGTCGTGCGGTCGATTCGCGCCAACGCGCAGCGGCCCACGACGCGCGTCATCGGACCCGACGACGACCCGGACTTCCTGTGGAAGATCGGTCGCGGGGACAACACCCCGCACTGACTCCGCCGCCCGGACCCTTACATCCCGCGGAACTCACACTCCCGCGTAGGAGTGCAGACCGACGGTCACCAGGTTGATGAAGAACAGGTTGAAGACCATCGCGGCGAAGCCGACCACGTTGATCCAGGCCGCCTTCCGGTCGCGCCAGCCCGCCGTCGAGCGGGCGTGCAGGTAGGCGGCGTAAACGACCCAGGCGATGAACGACACCGTCTCCTTGGGATCCCAGCCCCAGTAGCGGCCCCAGGCCTCCTCGGCCCAGATGGCGCCGAAGATCACCCCGAACCCGAACACCGGGAATCCGAAGATCGTGGTCCGGTAGGCGATGCGGTCCAGTGTCTGGGCATCGGGCAGCCGGGAGACGATGCGCGCCAGAACTCCCGGCGGGGACGTCTGCCCCGGAGCCGGCTCACCGTACTTCGAGGTCTTCAGCAGGAACAGGATGCTGGCCACCCCGGCCACCAGGAACACCCCGGAACCGAGGCTGACCACCGAGACGTGGATGGGCAGCCAGTAGGACTGCAGCGCGGGCATCACCGGCGCGGCGTGGGTGTAGAGCCACTTGCCCGAGACGGTGAGCAGGACCAACACCGGGACCAGGACGAACACCCACAGCGCCCGATACTGCGGTTTGCGCAGCACCACCGCGGCGGCGACCAGCCCGCAGAAGCTGGTCAGGTTGATGAACTCGTACATGTTGCCCCACGGGGAGCGTGAGGTGGCCAGGCCGCGAAGCACGATGCAGGCGAACAGCAGCCCGATGCCGAGGTACACCAGCCCCAGCCCGGCCTTGCCGACGCGTTCGCCCAGCGGCGCGACGGGGGCCGATGCCACTACACCGGGCCCCTGCGAGTCGGAGGCCACACCGCCGGCCCCGGCGGCGACGAGTTCGCGTTCCTCGACCCGTCGGCCGCGGCTGGAGGCGAGTTCGACCGCGAGCAGCAGCAGCGCCAGGACCAGGACGACGACCGACGCGGTGAACGCCCAGTCCGAGTAACGGGACAACCCGAGGTCGATGTCGGTGCTCATGAATCCTCCGTCACTGCCTGACTGAGCTTGTCGAACTCACCGCCCCACCCCGAGTTGTCGGTGCGGGCCAGACCGCCCAGCTCGACCATTACGGTACCGCCCGTGGCCTCGGTGATGCGGGCCCACACCCGGCGGCGACGCACGATCAGCGACACCATCAGCCCGGCCATCATCGCCAGCGCGGACACCAGCACCCACACCTGACCGGGGTCATGGGAGACCTGGAGGTTCACGAACGGGGTCGCACCGTCGAAGCGCACCACGGTTCCGTCGTCCAGCCGGACCTCCTGGCCGAGGGTCAGATTGACCCGCTTGACCTTGGTCAGACGCTTCTGCTCGACCAACCGGGTGTCGAGCTGGAACAGCGACTGCGGCCGGCCGGTGTCCAGCCCGGCGTCGCCACGGTAGATGTCGACCGCCACGGCGGGGTCGTTCATGGCCGGGAAGCTCGAGGAGAGCAGTTTGCCGTCCAGCTGCGCGGTGGGGGCGAACAGTCCGGTGATGGCGATCTGGTGCTTGCGCCGCTCGTCGCCCGGGTAGAGGCCCGCCGGTGGGTCGAACCGCAGGGTGCCCGAGGACAGCAGCGTCTGGGCGTTGTCCGGCTGGAACTGCACGGTCTGGGTTCGCTTCTGGCCGCCCGGGAAGGTGACGGTGAACGTCGGCGCGTAGCCGTGGCCCTGCAGATAGACCCGATCGCCGCCGACCCGCAGCGGGTGGTTGACCTCGAGCCGATAGGGCCGCCAGGTGCCATCCGTCAGGTCCGCCCCGGCCTGGTAGTCGATATCGGCCGCAAACGACGTGGCCTGCCCGGACGGCAGATAATCGGCCTGGAAATCGTTGACCCGCACGCACATCGGGTATTGCGAGGTGCCGTCGACGTTGTTGCCGGCGCGGAACGAGTCGTAGGCGGCCGGGGAGGCCGAGCAGAAGCCGGGCCCCCCGTTGGCGATCACGATGACGTTGCCCTCGTATCCGAACAACTTGCCCACCGCGATCGCGACCAGCAGGCCGAGCAGGGAGAAATGAAAGACGATGTTGCCGAACTCGCGAAGGTAGCCCTTTTCCGCCGAGATCTCGGTGACCTCGCCGCTGCGCCGGGTGACCTTCCGCCATCCGCGCAGGTGTCCGGAGATCCGGGCGGCCACCTGCTCGGGTGTGCCGGCGACGACGACCTCGGCGTGTTTGGGCAGCCGGCCCAGGTTGCGCGGCGCGGGCACCGGGGTGGCCCGCAGGCTGCGCAGATGCTCGACGGTGC
>JAGQTQ010000126.1 GCA_020438905.1 Mycobacterium sp. | reverse complement strand
GGTCGTCGATGCCGCGCAGTTGCTGGCGATGCGGGAGTCGGTGGAAAGCGTCTCGGTGCACGAGGACGTACTGCGTTACGTGGTGTCCCTGGCCGCGGCCACCCGAAACCATCCGAAGCTGGTGGTCGGCGCCAGCCCTCGGGCCGAACTCGACCTCGTCCAGCTTTCCCGGGCCCGCGCCCTGCTCAACGGCCGGGACTTCGTCCTGCCCGAGGACGTCAAGGCGCTCGCCGTCGCCGCCCTCGGTCACCGGATCACGCTGCGCCCGGAGATGTGGGTGCGCAACCTGCGCGGTGCCGACGTCGTCGAGCAGCTGCTGCGCCGGTTGCCGGTGCCGCGGGCGCCGGGACCGTTCTAGCTCGTGGGCGACGAGATCATGGGCGGCGGGTTCGATGACGACGGGTCCAATGACGAAGGCGCGCAGGCCGCGACTGCGCGCCGGGTTGAGGTCGGACTGGTCTGGCGCACATCGGCTCTGGCCCGAGCACTGTTCATCTGTGCGGCCGTGGCGCTGGCCGCGGCCATGTTGCCCGGCCGCTGGCAACTCGTGGCCTTCGCCGCACCGATCCTCGGGGTGCTGTCGTCACTGGGGTGGCAGCGCCTCCCGACGGCGATGGAAGTGGTCGCCCGGCCCGCCGAGTCGCGCTGTTTCGAGCGGGAGACGGTCCGGGTCGTCGTCGAACTGGGCGCCGACCCGGGCGCGGCCGCCGTCGACCTGAGGCTCACGGCGGCGACCGGCATGAAGATCGAGGCTTTCGACGACGGCGCTGCGATCCGTTGCACCGCGGTGCTCAGCGCGCCGAGGTGGGGCCGTTATCCGCTGCAGGCCCATCTGGCGGTGGTGGCCCCGGGCGGACTGCTCACCGCCTCGGCCTCTGCGGAGGTGGCCGAGGTGTCCGTCTTCCCGACCGCACCCGCACCCTCCACCGCGATTCCCAGGGGCGAGGTGCCCGACCGGCTCGGCACCCACCTGACCCGCCACACCGGCCCGGGCGTGGAGTACGCCGACATCCGCGCCTACGTCCCCGGCGACCCGCTGCGGACGGTCAACTGGCCGGTCAGCGCCCGCCGGGGCGCCCTGCACGTCACCGAGCGGCTGACCGACCGGTCCGTCGACGTCGTGGTGTTGGTCGACATGGGCGCTCAGCCGCCCGGGCCCGCGACGGCGGCCACCCAACGGGCGGTGGAGGGCGCGGTCCAGGTCGTTCAGAGCGCGCTGCGCTGCGGCGACCGTGCCGGGCTGGTCACCCTCGGCGGCGGACGACCGCTGTGGCTCGGCCCCGATATCGGCCAGCGCCAGTTCTACCGGGTCTGCGCCGCGGTGCTGGGCATGGCCGGCCGGCCGGTGCGCACCACGCTGGCTCCGGGGGCTGCGGTCCCGCCGGGCGCGGTCGTGGTGGCGTTCTCGACCCTGCTGAACACCTCGTTCGCACTGGCGCTGATCGAACTGAGCCGACGGCGTCACAGCGTGGTTGTGGTCGACGTTCTGGAGGGCTATCCCCTCGAGGGGGAGACCGACCCGCTGCTGCAGAAGATGTGGATGCTGGAGCGCTCGACGATGTACCGCGATATGCGGGTGATGGGTGTCGAGGTGGTGTCGTGGCCGGCCGAGGTCCCACTCGACCACGCCATGCGGCTGCTGCCCGACGACCGCGGGAGGCGGCGATGAGGGCAGGTTCGCCGCCGCTTGCGACGGTCTTCGCGGCCCTCATGGTGCTGACCGCGGCCTGGCCGGCCGGTCAGGCCGGGCTGGCGGCGGTGGCACCGGCGGCGGTGGCCGTCCTGGCGGGGGTCTACGTCCGGGCGGCGGCGACCGCGGCGGTGCTGCTGACCGGCGCGGCGCTGGTTCTGCTGGACGCCCCGGCACTGTTCGCCGCGGGTTCGGGGCTTTCGGCGGCGGCCTACCTGGTCACCAGACACGCGGTCGGCCGGGGCGGCGCCTCGATCACCGTTCCGGGAGCGATCGCTCTGGTCGGCTTCACCGTCGCCGGGATCGTCGCCACCGCCATCCCGGTGACACTCACCTGGGTGCCGATGCTGGCCCCCGCGCTCGTCGTAGCCCTAATGGTGGTGGCCGGGGCGCCATTGTTGCGCCAGGCCCGTGCCGAACCGGCTGCCAACCCCGCGCCCGGCCCCGAGCGGCCCGGTTAGGGTACGAATAGCTGGTGCCCCGTCCCACCGTGCTGCTGCTGTCGACATCCGACACCGACCTGATGACCGGCCGTGCCACCGGCGTCCCGTTCCGCCTGGCCAACCCGTCGCGACTTGTCGACGGTGAGTTGCCCGAGCTGCTCGGCGATGCCGCTCTGGTCGTGGTGCGGATCCTCGGCGGCTACCGGGCCTGGCCGGACGGCATCGACGCCTGCGTGGCAAGCGGTCTGCCGGTGGTCGTGGTCAGCGGCGAGCAGGCGCCCGATGCCGACCTCATGGAACGCTCCACGGTGCCGGCGGGTATCGCGGTACAGGCCCACACCTACCTGGCAGAGGGCGGGGTGGAGAATCTTCGCCAGTTGCACGCCTTCCTGTGCGACACCGTGTTGATGGCCGGGTTCGGGTTCGACCCGCCGGCCCCCACCCCGGCGTGGGGTGTCGGGTCGCGGGCGGGATCGCCGATCGACGGACCGACGATCGCGGTGCTCTACTACCGCGCTCAGCAGCTCGCCGGCAACACCGCCTACATCGAGGAGTTGTGCGAGGCGATCGAACACGCCGGCGGACGGCCGCTGCCGGTGTTCTGCACGTCGCTGCGCAACCCCGCGGCCGAGCTGCTGGAATTATTGGCCACCGCCGACGCCATGGTGGTCACGGTGCTGGCCGCCGGAGGCGCCACCCCGGCTGCGGCAGGGGCCGGCGGAGCCGACGACGGTTGGGACGTCAAACATCTTGCCGCCCTGGACGTCCCGATCCTGCAAGGACTGTGCCTGACCAGTTCCCGCTCTCGCTGGACCGACAACGACGACGGGCTGACCCCGCTGGACGTCGCGACCCAGGTGGCGGTGCCCGAGTTCGACGGCCGGATCATCACGGTGCCGTTCTCGTTCAAGGAGATCGACGACGACGGGCTTATCTCCTACGTCGCGGACCCGGAACGCTGCGCACGGGTAGCGGGTCTGGTGGTCAACCATGCCGCACTGCGGCGGGTGCCCGCGGCGGACAAGCGGTTGGCCCTGGTGTTCTCGGCCTATCCGACCAAGCACTCCCGGATCGGCAACGCGGTCGGTCTGGACACCCCGGCCAGTGCCATCGCACTGCTGAAAGCCCTGCGCGACAACGGCTATCACATCGGCGAGGTCCCGGGGCTGGCAGCATCGGACGGCGACGCGTTGATGCACGCGCTGATCGAACGAGGGGGACAGGATCCGGACTGGCTCACCGAGGGACAGTTGGCCGGCAACCCGATCCGCATCCCCGCGGCCCGCTACCGGCAGTGGTTCGCCGCTCTGCCCGCCGCTCTGGCGGATTCCGTCGTCGCCCAATGGGGGCCGGCGCCCGGTGAGTTGTACGTCGATCGCAGCGCCGATCCGGACGGTGAGATCGTCGTCGCCGCAATGACATCCGGGAACCTAGTGATCCTGGTGCAACCGCCGCGCGGCTTCGGCGCCAACCCGGTGGCGATCTATCACGACCCCGACCTGCCGCCCAGTCACCACTACCTGGCGACCTATCTCTGGCTGCGCCACGAGTTCGGGGCGCACGCGGTGGTGCACCTGGGCAAGCACGGCAACCTGGAATGGCTGCCCGGCAAGACCCTCGGGCTATCGGCGGACTGCGCCCCCGACGCCGCCCTCGGCGATCTTCCGTTGGTCTACCCCTTCCTGGTCAACGATCCCGGGGAGGGCACCCAGGCCAAGCGGCGGGCCCACGCCGTCCTGGTCGACCACCTGATCCCGCCGATGGCGCGGGCGGAGACCTACGGCGACATCGCCCGCCTCGAGCAACTGCTCGACGAGCACGCGAACGTCGCGGCACTGGATCCGGCCAAGCTGCCCGCCGTGCGCCAGCAGATCTGGACCCTGATGCGGGCGGCGAAGATGGACCACGACCTGGGCCTGGCCGAACGGCCGGAGGACGATCACTTCGACGACATGCTGCTCGGGGTCGACGGCTGGCTCTGCGAGATCAAGGACGTTCAGATCCGAGACGGGCTGCACATCCTGGGGGCCGCGCCGGCGGGGGAGTCGGAGCTGGACCTGGTGCTGTCGATCCTGCGGGCCCGACAGTTGTTCGCCGGTGAGCAGCATCTGCCCGGTCTTCGTCAGGCACTGGGCCTGGCCGAGGACGGCACCGACGAGCGTGTCCGGGTGGATGCTGCGGAGAAGCGCGCCCGCGATCTGCTGGCCGCTTTGCAGGCGACCGGCTGGGACCCGGACCGTGTCGACGAGCTCACCGACGATCCTGCGCTGGCCCGCATCCTGGCTTTCGCCGCCGGCGAGGTGGTGCCCAGGCTGGCCGGAACCGCCGGCGAGATCGATCAGCTGCTGCGCGCCCTCGACGGCCGCTACATCGCCGCCGGCCCGTCCGGGTCGCCGCTGCGCGGTCTGGTCAACGTCCTGCCCACCGGGCGCAACTTCTACTCGGTCGACCCCAAGGCGATGCCGTCGCGGCTGGCCTGGGAAACCGGTGTGGCGATGGCGGATTCGCTGCTGGCGCGCTACCGCGCCGATTACGGAAGCTGGCCGCGTTCGGTCGGGCTCTCGGCGTGGGGGACCTCGGCGATGCGAACTTCCGGGGACGATATCGCCGAGATTCTCGCCCTGCTCGGGGTGCGGCCGGTGTGGGACGAGGCCTCCCGGCGGGTCACCGGTCTCGAGGTCATTCCGCTTGCCGAGTTGGGCCGGCCGCGTATCGACGTCACCGTGCGGATCTCCGGGTTCTTCCGGGACGCCTTCCCGCACGTGGTCGCCATGCTCGACGACGCCGTCGGGTTGGCGGCCGGTCTGGACGAGCCCGCCGACCAGAACTACGTGCGCGCCCACGTGGTTGCCGATCTCGACGAGCACGGTGACCGGCGACGCGCCACCACCAGGATCTTCGGTTCCAAGCCGGGCACCTATGGGGCCGGTCTGTTGCAGCTGATCGACAGTCGCAACTGGCGCGACGACGCCGATCTGGCCGAGGTGTACACCGCCTGGGGGGGTTTCGCCTACGGCCGGGGTCTGGACGGCCGGCAGGCCGCCGAGGACATGCGCCAGCAGTATCGCCGGATCATGGTCGCGGCCAAGAACACCGACTGCCGCGAGCACGACATCGCCGACTCCGACGACTACTTCCAATACCACGGCGGCATGGTCGCCACCGTTCGCGCCCTGACCGGCGAGGCGCCGGCGGCCTATATCGGCGACAACACCCGGCCCGAGGCGGTGCGCACCCGAACGCTGTCCGAGGAGACCACCCGAGTGTTCCGGTCGCGGGTGGTCAACCCGCGATGGATGGCCGCGATGCGCCGCCACGGATACAAGGGTGCCTTCGAGATGGCCGCCACGGTGGACTACCTGTTCGGCTACGACGCCACCGCCCGGGTGATGTCGGACTGGATGTACGAGGAACTCACCACCCAGTACGTCCTCGATCCGGAGAACCGGAAGTTCCTCTCCGAGTCCAACCCGTGGGCGCTGCACGGGATGTCCGAGCGTCTCCTCGAGGCGGTGGGCCGCGGCATGTGGGAGGACCCCGATCCGGCCACGCTCTCCCAGCTGCGCCAGGTCCTGCTGGACACCGAGGGGGAGCTGGAGGGCCGGTAGGTTGGTGGCATGGCTGTCACTTTCGACGAGGTTTCCAAGGCCCAGTACGTGCTGCTCACCACCTTCACCAAGGACGGCCGGCCCAAGCCGACCCCCATCTGGATCGCCTCCGAGGGTGACCGCGCGGTGGTCATCACCGAAAAGAACTCCTGGAAGGTGAAGCGGATTCGCAACACCCCGCGGGTCACCCTGGCCATCTGCGATATGCGGGGCAAGGTCAAAAGCGATGCGGTCGAGGCCGTGGCCACGGTGCTCGACGACTCCGAGACCGACGCGGTCTACCAGGCCATCAACAAGCGCTACGGGATCATCGGGCGGGTGTTCACGTTCTTCTCCAAGCTGCGCGGCGGATCCCAGCGCACCGTGGGCCTGGAGTTGCGCGCGGCCTGAGCCGGGCGAGCGGCCGCCGGGAGCTCGCCGCGATCGCATCTTTTTGACGTACCCCAGTTTTGTCGGACCCCCGGCATAGTATTCGAACATGCTTTCGAATGATGTCGAGGATGCGGTCTCCCAGATCGACGCGGCCCTCGACGTCCTGTCGTCGCTGGACCTCTCGGCGTTGAGTGCGGGGGATCTGGTGCGGTTGGCCGGGCGGTGCGAGACGCTGGCGCGCCGGCAGGCGGTGCTGCGCGCCGACATCGCCCTGGCGGTCGGGCGCCGCGAGGCCGCCGAGGTCGGCGGGGCGCCGCTGAAGGTGCTCGCCGACTGGCTGCGGCTCAGCCCGGCCGAGGCCCGCCGGCGCTCGGCGATGGCCGAACCCCTGGCCCCCCGCACCACGCTGACCGGCGAGTCGCTGCCGCCGCGCCAGCCCACGACCGCGCAGGCCTGGCGCGAGGGCGCCCTGGACGTCGAGCATGTTCGGGTCATCCAACGGTTCCTGACCGAGCTGCCCACCGCGGTCAGCCGCGAGCAGCGCGAGGAAGCCGAGGCGTTCCTGGCCGGCCACGCCCGCACCCTGCGCCCGGATCAACTGGCCCGGCTGGCCGAGCGGCTGGCGTTGAGCCTGAACCCCGACGGGCAGTTCAGCGACGCCGACCGCGCGGTGCGCCGCGGGTTCACCTGGAGCCGCCAGGACGCCAGCGGAATGAGCACCGGACGGCTGGTCGCCACCCCGGCATTGCGGGCCGAACTGGACGCCTGGCT
>JAGQTQ010000023.1 GCA_020438905.1 Mycobacterium sp. | reverse complement strand
GCTCGGCGGCCTCCCGGACCTGACGGTTGCTGCTGGTGAGTTCGGGCAGGTACCGACGGCGGCCCAGCACCGTGGAGGTGTAACCGTCCTTGCGGGCCTGCTCGACGACGGATTGGAGATAGTCGCGCACCCCGCCGAATCGGGCGAAGTACTGGTCCATCTGGGCCTTGGCCTCCTCCGTGGAGATCTTGAGCTGGGAAGCCAGGCCGTACGCACTCAGGCCGTACGCCAGGCCGTACGACATCGCCTTCACCCGACGACGCAATTCCGGTGTGACATCCGCGATTTCGACGCTAAAGGCCCGGGAGGCGACGAAGGAGTGGAGGTCCTCGCCGGTGTTGAACGCCTCGATGAGGCCTTCGTCGCCGGACAGGTGCGCCATGATCCGCATCTCGATCTGGCTGTAGTCGGCGGTCATCAACTCCGTGTAACCCTCGCCGACGCAGAACGCGTCGCGGATGCGCCGACCCGCGTCGGTCCGGATCGGAATGTTCTGCAGATTCGGCTCGGTGGAGGACAGCCGGCCGGTGGCCGCGATCGTCTGGTTGAAGGTGGTGTGGATGCGCCCGTCGGCGGCCACGGACTTGAGCAGTCCGTCGACGGTGACCTTCAACCGGGTGGCGTCGCGGTGGGCCAGCAGGTGCTCGAGGAACGGGTGGCCGGTCTTCTCGAACAACGACTGCAGCGCGTCGGCGTCGGTGGTGTAGCCGGTCTTGGTGCGTTTGGTCTTGGGCATCCCCAGTTCGTCGAAGAGCACCACCTGCAGTTGTTTGGGCGAGCCCAGGTTGATCTGCTTGCCGATCACCGCGTAGGCCGACTCGGCGGCGGCCCTGATCTGGTCGCCGAATTCGTGTTGCAGCGCCTCGAGTTTGTCCACGTCGACGGCGATCCCGATGCTTTCCATACCGGCGAGCACCGCCTGGACCGGAAGTTCCATCTCAGCCAGCAGCGACGAGGAGTCGATCCGTGCCAGTTCCTCGTCGAGGGCATCGGCCAGGTCGGCGACGGCGCGGGCCCGCAGGATCAGCGTCTGCACCGCCTGTTCGTCGATGCCCTCGTCGTCATCGAGCAGCGAGAGTTGTTGCTGCTCAGGTGTTTCGGCACGCAGTTCCCGCCGCAGGTAGCGCAACGACAGGTCGTCGAGGGCGAAACTGCGCTGCCCGGGCCGGACCAGGTAGGCCGCCAGTGCGGTGTCGGAGGTGACGCCGCCCAGGCTCCAGCCCCGCCCGGCCAGGTCGTGCATCGCAATCTTGGCCTCGTGCAACGCCTTCGGGGCGGTGGTGTCGGCCAGCCAGGACCCCAGCGCGGACTCGTCTTCGACGGTCATCCCGGCGGTGTCGATGTAGGCGCCCTCGCCGTCGGAGGTGGCGATCGCCAGCGCCGTGGCGTCCCCGTCGTAGACCGCGTGGGTGCCCACCACCGCCACCCCCGAGCGGCCGCCGTCCCGGGCGTGGAGGTCCAGCCAGTCCCCCACGGCTCCTGGTTCCAGCGCGCCGCCGCGCACGTCGAATCCAGCGTCCACCTCGGGTTCCACCGCGACCAGGGTGTCGAAAAGCCGGTCGCGCAGCACCCGAAACTCCAGATCGTCGAAGATCCGGTGGATCTGGTCGCGGTCCCAGGGCAGCAGACGCAGGGTGTCCGGGGTCTGGGCCAGCGGCACGTCGCGGACCAGATGGGTGAGCTCGCGGTTGAGCACCACGCTGGAGAGGTTCGCGCGTAACGACTCCCCGACCTTGCCGCGCACCCCTTCGACGTTGTCCACCAGGTTCTGCAGCGAGCCGTACTCGAGGATCCACTTGGCCGCGGTCTTCTCCCCCACCCCGGGAATGCCGGGAAGGTTGTCGCTGGGATCGCCGCGCAGCGCCGCGAAATCCGGATACTGCTCGGGGGTCAGACCGTACTTCTGCACCACCGCCTCGGGGGTGAACCTCGTCAGCGAGCTGACACCCTTGATCGGGTAGAGCACGGTGACGTTGGGGTTGACCAGTTGCAGCGAGTCGCGGTCGCCGGTGACGACCAGCACTCGATAGCCCTCGGCGTCGGCCTGGGTGGCCAGGGTGGCGATGATGTCGTCGGCCTCGTAACCGGGTTCGGCCAGCACGGTGATGCCCAGCGCGCCCAGCACTTCCTTGGTGATGTCGATCTGACCGCGGAACTCATCCGGCGTCGAGGAACGGTTGGCCTTGTACTCCGGGAACCGGTCGGCGCGGAAGGTCTGGCGGGAGACGTCGAAAGCGGCTGCGATGTGGGTGGGCGCCTCGTCGCGCAGCAGGTTGATCAGCATCGCCGTGAAGCCGTAGACGGCATTGGTGGTCAGGCCGTTGCGGGTCTTGAAGTTCTCGGCGGGCAGCGCGTAGAAGGCTCGGAAGGCCAGCGAATTACCGTCGAGCAACATCAGGGTCGGCGTATCGCTCACGTCCCTACTGTAGGCACACCGGCCGACGCGTAATCTGGCCGCGTGCCAGGTTCTCCGGACGCACCGGCCGAACTACCCGCGATCGACGGCTGGTGGTCCCTCAGCCGTTCCGGGGCCGACGCGGGGCTGCCCCAACTTCTGGGTGCCCGCTGTCCGTGTTGCGGCACCTACGTGTTCCCGCCACGGGAGCGAAGTTGCCCCAATCCGGCCTGCGCGGCCGACGAACTCGAACCGGTGGCGCTGTCGCGCCGGGGCACGCTGTGGAGCTACACCGAGAACCGCTATCAGCCGCCCCCGCCCTACCCGCAGACCGACGAGTTCCACCCCTTTGCGATCGCCGCGGTGCAGCTGGCCGAGGAGGGCATCATCGTGCTGGGGAAGGTGGTCGCCGGCACCCTGGCCGCCGACCTGCGGGTCGGGATGGAAATGGAACTGACCACCATGCCGCTCTATGTCGACGACGACGGCGTGCAGCGCAGCGTCTATGCCTGGCGGGTGGCCGAGTGAGCGCCCCGGAACCGGTGTACATCCTGGGCGCGGGCATGCACCCGTGGGGCAAGTGGGGCCGCGACTTCACCGAGTACGGGGTCTTCGCCGCCCGCGCGGCGCTGAGCGAGGCCGGCTTGGACTGGCGGCAGATCCAGTTCGTCGCCGGGGCGGACACCATCCGCAACGGCTACCCGGGTTTCGTGGCCGGGGCGACCTTCGCCCAGAAGCTGGGCTGGACGGGGATACCGGTCTCCTCCAGCTACGCGGCGTGCGCCTCGGGGTCCCAAGCACTGCAGTCGGCGCGGGCCCAGATCCTGGCCGGGCTGTGCGACGTGGCACTGGTGGTCGGCGCCGACACCACACCGAAGGGTTTCTTCGCCCCGGTGGGCGGGGAGCGCCGCGCCGATCCGGACTGGCAGCGCTTCCATCTGATCGGGGCCACCAACACCGTGTACTTCGCGCTGCTCGCGCGGCGCCGGATGGACCTCTGCGGCGCCACACCGGAGGACTTCGCCGCGGTGAAGGTGAAGAACTCCCGCCACGGCGCGCACAACCCCAACGCCCGCTACCGCAGGGAGAGCTCGATCGACGACGTTCTGGCCAGCCCGGTGGTGTCCGATCCGTTGCGACTGCTGGACATCTGCGCAACCTCCGACGGCGCCGCCGCGCTGATCGTGGCCAGCAAGGCCTTCACCGAGCGACACCTCGGATCGACCGCGGGTGTGCCATCGGTGCGCGCGGTCTCCTGCGCCACGCCGAACTATCCCCAGCACCTGCCGGAGCTGCCCGATATCGCCACCGATTCGACCGCCGTCGTCGCGGCCCCCGACCGGGTGTTCAAAGACCACATCCTCGACGTCGCCTACGCCGAGGCCGGTATCGGGCCGGAGGACCTGAGCCTGGCCGAGGTCTACGACCTGTCCACCGCTCTGGAACTCGACTGGTACGAGCACCTGGGCCTGTGCCCGAAGGGCGAGGCCGAGGGACTGCTGCGCTCCGGGGCCACCGCGATCGGCGGCCGGATTCCGGTGAACCCCTCCGGCGGCCTGGCCTGCTTCGGCGAGGCCATCCCGGCCCAGGCCATCGCCCAGGTCTGCGAGCTGAACTGGCAGTTGCGCGGGCAGGCCGGCGGCCGGCAGGTCGAGGGCGCCACAGTCGGCATCACCGCGAATCAGGGTCTGTTCGGCCACGGGTCGTCGGTCGTCGTGGCCCGCTGAGCGTTGAACAAACGCTGAGGCCGACGATGACCGAATTCGTCACCGTCACCGTCAAACCGGGCAGCAAGAAGGGCCCGTTGGTCGAGGTCGGCGACGACGGGACGTTGACGATCTACGTCCGCGAGCGGGCGATCGAGGGCAAAGCCACCGACGCTGTCGCCCGGGTGCTGGCCGCGCACTTCGGGGTGGCGAAGAGTCGCGTTCAGCTGGTCTCCGGGATGACGTCACGGGTCAAGCGCTTCCGAGTGGACCGCGCGGGGTGATAATGACTCCAGGGTGATGAACATCACAGCGACGAGCGGGAGGCGGCAGGGGCGATGACCACGAAGGACAAGTACACCGAGATCCCGGACCCCTATTCCTGGGAGGTGCCCAGCGTCGGTGATGCGCGCTTCACCTGGGAGTACGACGAGGGCCGGGCCCGCCTCCTCGCCCTATACCAAAAGGGCAAGGACAAGCAGTGGGATGCCGAATCGCGGATCGACTGGAGTCTGGACGTCGACCCGATGAACCCCATCGGCGTGCCCGACCAGTTCCATCCGCTGTTCGGCAGCCCGGCTTGGGAGTCCGCCGACGAGAAGCGCCGCGCAGAGATGCGCCAGCACAACCAGGCCTGGAATTTCTCACAGTTCCTGCACGGCGAGCAGGGGGCGATGGTGTGCGCCGCCAAGATCGTCGAGGTCGTCCCCGATATGGACGCGAAGTTTTACGCGGCCACCCAGACCATGGACGAGGCCCGGCATGTCGAGGCGTTCTCCCGGTTCCTGCAGGAGAAGGTGGGGCTCGTCTACCCGATCAACACCAACCTGTCGGCGCTGCTGGCCGACACCCTCAACGACTCGCGCTGGGATATGCCGTATCTGGGCATGCAGGTTCTCATCGAAGGGCTTGCCCTGGCCGCCTTCGGGGTGCAGCGCGATCTGGCGCCGGAGGGCTCGCTTCCCAAACAACTGCTCGCCTACGTGATGCAGGACGAGGCCAGACATGTGGCCTTCGGCCGGATCTCGCTGAAGGACTACTACTCCGCGCTCACCGACGCCGAACGCGACGACCGGGAGGAGTTCGTCGTGGAGGCCTGCTACCTGATGCGCGACCGGTTCCGTGGCGAGGAGGTTCTGGAGACGCTCGGCCTGCCCGTCAAGGAGTGCGCCGAATGGGTGGACCACTCGCCGTTGATGAACCAGTTCCGCTCGCACCTGTTCAGCAGGATCGTCCCGATCGTCAAGGACATCGGCCTATGGGGCCCCAAGGTGCAGCGGGCGTTCACCGACATGGGTGTCCAGGACATGGCCGCCTTCGATATCGACGCCCTGATGAAGGCCGACGAGGACCAAGCCGAACAGCTCGACAAGGCGCACGCCGAGATGGCTACGCGCGCTCTCGAAGTGGACGAGGCCATCGCCGCCGGCCGGGACTGACCAGCAAGGCCGTCCGGGTCAGCCGACGCCCAGATAGGCCGCGCGAACGCTGTCGTCGGCCAGCAGTTCCCGCGCCGGACCCTCGCGGGTGATGTTTCCGGTCTCCAGGATGTAGGCCCGATCCGAGCGGCTCAGCGCCTGCTGGGCGTTCTGCTCGACCAGCAGCACGGTGGTTCCCTGGGCGTTGATCTCGGCGATGATCCCGAAGATCTGGGAGATGACCATGGGGGCCAGTCCCATGGAGGGCTCGTCGAGCAGCAGCACCCGCGGCCGCGCCATCAGCGCTCGGCCGATGGCCAGCATCTGCTGCTCGCCGCCGGAGAGTGTGCCGGCCTCCTGTTTGCGCCGCTCGGCCAGCCGGGGGAAGGTGGCGAACACCCAGTCCAGCCGCTCGTCATGAGCGGCCTTGGACTCGAACTTCCTACCGAAGCAACCCATCTCGAGGTTCTCGATCACCGACATACCGGGAAAGACACCGCGGCCCTCCGGCGCCTGA
This sequence comes from Mycobacterium sp., assembly GCA_020438905.1. Taxonomy (GTDB): domain Bacteria; phylum Actinomycetota; class Actinomycetes; order Mycobacteriales; family Mycobacteriaceae; genus Mycobacterium. The sequence continues at coordinate 33,372 of JAGQTQ010000023.1, read as the reverse complement.
ATGAGACCGTCGATAACCCGTTTGTGGGCCTTGAGGCGGCTGATGTCGACACCGTCGAACCAGACCGAGCCCTTCGAGAGCGGGAGCAGGCCCGAGACCGCGCGCATCAGCGTCGTCTTGCCGGCTCCGTTGGACCCCAGCAGGGTCACCAGTTCACCGGCCCGCACCACCAGCGAAACCCCGTGCAGCGCTTCGATCCTGCCGTAGTGCACCACCACGTCGCGGACCTCGAGCAGCGGCGCCGCGGCGGTCTCAGAGCTCGTCATCGGGCACCCCCAGATAGGCGGCGATCACGGCGGGATCCTCCCGGATCTCGGCGGGCAGTCCGTCGGCGATCTTGCGGCCGAACTCCAGCACAACGATCCGCTCGGTCACCTCCATCACCAGCCGCATGTCGTGCTCGATCAACAGCACGGTGTACCCGTCATCGCGGATCGCGCGGATCAAGTCGATGAGTGCGGCCTTCTCGCTGGGGTTGAATCCGGCCGCAGGCTCGTCCAGGCACAGCAGCTTGGGTTCGGTGGCCAGCGCCCGGGCGATCTCCAGACGCCGCTGATCGCCATACGGCAGGTTCTTGGCCTTCTCCTCGCCACGGTGGGCGATGCCGACGAACTCCAAAAGGGCGGCGGCCTTCTCGATGGCGCTGCGTTCCTCCCGGCGGTGGCGCGCGGTGCGCACCAACGCCCCGGGAACCGAGGTCTTGTGCCGCGCGTCGGTGCCGACCACCACGTTCTCCAGCGCCGTCATCTCGCCCCACAGCCGGATGTTCTGGAACGTCCGCGCGATACCCAGCCGGGTGATCTGGTGGCGCTTGCGCCGGCCCAGTTGCTCCCCGTCGAACACCACCGTTCCGGAGGAGGGCCGGTAGACGCCGGTGATGGCGTTGAAGCAGGTGGTCTTGCCCGCCCCGTTGGGTCCGATGAGCCCGAGGATCTCCCCGCGGCGTATCGCGAAGTCCACCGAGTCCAAAGCGGTCAGGCCACCGAACTTCACCGTCAGGCCCGTTGCCTGCAGGAGGGTTTCGCCCTCGGCCGCCCGCATCTGCCGGTGCAGGGCGGCCATCTCCTCGTCGATCACCGGCTCTGTCATGAATCCGCCTTGGCCGAGCCCAGTAACCGGCGGGCGGACTTACCGTAGGTCAGTAGTTGCTGACGCACCGGGAACAGTCCCTGCGGCCGGAAGATCATCAGGACCACCAGGGCCAGACCGAAGAACAGGTACTTCAGGTCGCCGAGGTTGATGCCCATGACCTCGACGCCGAGCAGCCGGTTCGGTAGGTAGACGATCACGAACGCCCCGAAGATCACCCCGAGCTTGTTGCCCTGGCCGCCGAGGACCACCGCCGAGAGGAACAGCATCGAGTTGATGATGTTGAACGTCGGCGGGGCCACGTACTGCACCTGCCCGGCGTACAGCGCCCCGGACAGCCCACCGATGGCCGCACCGATGACGAAGGCCCACAGCTTGAAGCGGAAGGTGTTGACGCCCATGACCTCTGCGGCGTCCTCGTCCTCCCGGATGGCCACCCAGGCCCGGCCCACCCGGCTGCGTTCGAGGTTGCCGACCAGCAGCAGGATCGCGACGATCAGGATCAGGCCGAGCCAGAACCACCAGGTGCCGTAATTGGCGTCACCGGAGGAATTGCCGCTGGAGAACACCCCGTCGGGAAGCTCCTCGCTCTGCCCTACGCGCGGGTAGGCGACCGCGTTCAGGCCCCGCGGACCATTGGTGATCCCGGAGAGGTTGTCGGCCATCAGCCGGATGATCTCGCCGAAACCGAGGGTGACGATGGCCAGGTAGTCCCCGCGCAGCCGCAGCGTCGGGGTGCCCAGGATCAGGCCGGCCAGCGCGGTGGCGGCCATGGCGATCGGCACGCAGGCCAGCCAGGCCCACTTCTCGCTGAGGAACCCGTCGGGGCCCACCTGGTTCCACGGGCTGTCCGGGCTGGTCAGCAGGGCGACGCTGTAGGCGCCGACGGCGTAGAAGCCGACGTAGCCCAGATCCAGCAGGCCGGCCTGGCCGACGACCACGTTGAGTCCGATGGCGATGATGGCCAGCATGGCGAACTGGGCCATGGTCCCGCCGAAGCTGATTCCGGGAGTGTCCAGGAACCCCGGGGTGTACAGCGGGAGCAGGGCCAGCGCGCCGAAGGCCAGCACGCCGAAGGCCCACTTCTGCACCCGGCCGAGGTCGGCCCACCACCGGCGCAGCGCATCGCCGGGCGCGAGCGCCGCACTGGCCGCGTGGGCGCTCATACCCTGGCCTTCCCGAGGCTCTCGCCGAGGATCCCGGTGGGCCGGATCAGCAGGACCAGTACCAGCAGGACGAAGGCGACGACGTCGCGCCACTGGGTGCCGAACACCGCCTGCCCGTAGTTCTCCATGATCCCCAGCAGCAGTCCGCCCAGCAGTGCGCCGCGCAGGTTGCCGATACCGCCGAGCACCGCCGCCGAGAACGCCTTGATGCCGAGCAGGAACCCGCCGGAGTAGATGATGCCCTGCGGCACCCGCAGCGTGTAGAGCAGCGCCGCCGCCCCGGCCAGGAGGCCGCCGATGAGGAAGGTCGTCATGATGACGCGTTCCCTCGACACACCCATCAGGGTGGCGGTCGTCGGATCCTGGGCCACCGCGCGGATACCGCGCCCGAATTTCGTGTGATGCACGGCGAGGTAGGTGAGCCGGGCCAGCACCAGCGCGGAACCGATGATGATCAGCGTGATGTTGGAGACCGTCGCACCGAAGATGTGGAACTGGGTCTTGGGCTGGACCAGAATGATGGGCTGCTGGGCGTTGCTGCCGCCGTAGCCGTCGATGATCTTGGGCAGCACGAAGTGCACGAATTCCTGCAGCACGAACGACATGCCGATAGCGGTGATCAGGAAGGTCAGCGGGCGGGCGTTGCGCCGCCGCAGCGGCCGGTAGGCCACCGCCTCCAGCCCGACCGCCGCCGCGCCGGACACCATCATGGCGAAGACCATCGCGATGCCGAGGTACAGCAGTGTCAGGGCGACACCGCGGTTGTAGGCGTTGCCGCTCGGGGTGAAGCCGAGGATGACGTCCAGGCAGAAGTACGCACCGAACATTCCGAGCATGAAGATTTCGGAGTGGGCGAAGTTGATCAGCCGCAGCAGACCGAAGACCAGGGTGTAGCCCACCGCCACCAGCGCGTAGATGGCCCCCCACGCCAGCCCGTCGACGGTCAGCTGCCAGAAGCCCGCCCGTAGGTTCTCGACGTTGAAACCGATGTCACCGGCCAGGCATGCGTACTGAACGGCGCACTCGTGAAACATCGCTGACTACTGAACCTTGACTATTGAACCTTGTAGATCCAGATGAGGTTCGACGTGAGCTCGCCGTTCTCGGTCCACTGGTAGTTGCGGGCCACACCCTGTCCGTCGTAGCCGCGCACGAAGTCCAGCAGCGCCGGCCGGCTGTCGGCGCCGGCGTCGATACCGGTGAGCAGGATCGTGGCCAGATCGTAGGACTCGAGGCTGTAGGTGCCGGGAGCCTGACCGAATTTCTCGGTGTACGCCTCGGCGAAGGCGCCGGTCGGCGGGCCACAGGGGCACGACAGCACCGCGCCCTTCGCCGACTCCCCGGCAGCCTTCACGAACTGGGGGTCTTTGAGGCCGTCCGGACCGGCGAACAGTCCGGTGTATCCGGCCTCTCGCAGCTGCTGCAGGAGCAGCGCCCCTTCGGTGTAATAGCTGGCGAAGACCACCGCATCCGGCGACTGGCCGGTGATCTGGCTCACCGCGGCGGAGAAGTCCTTGTCGCCCTTCTTGATCGAGATGTTGCAGGCTGTGTCGGCGATCGGTCCCAGGGTGTCGCGAACGGCCCCGGCCTGGCCCACACCCGCGTCGGTGCTGTCGTCGACAACGCACACGTTGCCGACGTCGAGGGTGTTCTTCAGATAGTTGGCCAGCGACGGCCCCTGGACGCCGTCGTTGGACAAGCCCCGGAAGAAGGTCTTCCAGCCCTGCTCGGACAGCGCGACGTTGGTGGCCGAAGGGGTCAGTGCCACCAGGCCGGCCTGGTCGAACACCGAACCGGTTGCCTTGGTCTCCCCCGACCAGGTCGGGCCGACGAGTCCGATGATGGACGGGTCGTCGACGATCTGCGGCGCGACCGAAACCGCCTTCTGCGGATCACCCTCGGTGTCGAAGGTCTTCAACTGAACCTGGCAGCCGGGGTTGGCGGCGTTGTGCTGGTCGACGGCGAGTTGTGCGCCGTCCCGGACGTTGGCGCCGAAGGGCGCATCCGGTCCGGTCAGGGGGCCGGCCATCGCCAGCGACAGCGGCGGGCAACTCGCCGTGCCGTCACCGGCGGGGTTGACCGGGGTGGCGCCGGCGGCCGCCGCTGGGATCGACTCGCCGTTGGGGTTGATCTGGACCTGTTCGACGATCTTCAGGTCGCCCTGCGCCGGATTGTCCCCCGGCTTGGACTGCTCGGCACATCCGGCCGTGCCCAGCAGCGCGAGACCGGCGGCGCCGGCCGCGATCGTCTTCAACATCCGCGCATCGGGCACGTCGTACCTCCGGATCAACAGTCGTCGGGCATCACTGGCGAGCCCGTGGAACGCCTCGCAAGCCAATAGAACATAGCCGCAACCGGCCGGGCCGGTTACTGGACTTCGTAGATCCAGATCAGGTTGGTGGTGAGCTCGCCGGTGTCGGTCCACTGGTACTTGCGGGCCACGCCCTGGCCCTCGTACTTCTTGGCGAAGTCCAGCAGAGCCTCGCGGGTGACCGCACCGGAGTCGATGCCCTTGGCCAGGATGGTGCCGAGGTCATAACCCTCGGTGCTGTACGTGCCGGGTTCCTGGCCGAACTTCTTGGTGTACTCGTCGGCGAACTCGCGGCTGGCCGGCCCACACGGGCAGGACAGCACGGCGTCCTTGGACGACGACCCGGCCTGCTTGACGAACTCGGGGTCCTTGGTTCCGTCGGCGCTGACGAAGCGGCCGCTGAACTCGGCGTCACGCAGCTGCTGGACGAACGGGGCCGCCTCGGCGTAGTAGCCGCTGTAGAACACCGAGTCCGGCGACTGGCTCTTGACCTGAGTCACCGCTGCCGAAAAGTCCTTGTCGCCCTTCTTGACTGAGATGTTGCAGTTGGCGTCGGCGACGGGACCGAGCGTCTCGCGAACGACCTGGGCAAGCCCGATGCCGTAGTCCGTGCTGTCGTCGACGACGCAGACCTTCTTGTCCCCGAGGGTGTTCTTCATGTAGTTGGCGACCGAGGGACCCTGCACGCCGTCATTGGCCAGGCCGCGCAGGAATGTCTGCCAACCCTGCTCCGAGAGGGTCACATTGGTGGCCGAAGCGGTGGCGGCGAGTAACCCGGCCTGGTCGAACACCCCACCGGTGGCCTTGGTCTCCCCGGAGAACGCCGGACCGACCAGACCGATGATGGTCTCGTCGTCGACGATCTGCGGAGCGATCGCGGTGGCCTTCTGCGGATCGCCCTCGGTGTCGAAGGTGCGCAGCTCGATCTGGCAACCCGGGTTGGCGGCGTTGTGCTTGTCCAGTGCCAGTTGCACACCGTTCTTGATGTTGATGCCCAGCGCGGCGTCCGGCCCGTTGAGGGCTCCGGCCATGGCGATCTTCACCGGCTCGCAGGTGGCTTTGCCGTCGCCGACAGGGTCGGCGGGCGTGATGCCGGCCTCCGGCTTGACCTCTTTGCCGTCCTTGTCGATCTGCACCTGCTCGACGATCTTCAGATCGACCGGGGCGGAGGCGTCCCCAGATGCCGCTTCGCCGCCCTTGCCGGACTCGCCGCCGGGGGTGGGCTGGCTGCAACCGGTGAAACCCAGCATGAGAAGGGCAGCCGTACTCACTGCGATGGCACTCTGTGTCGCCCGACCGCGCACGTGTCAACCTCCGGGTCAATGGTCGTTTACGGCATCAGGGACAGGCCGACTCGAGGCCGGGGACGCCGACGCCTCCGATAGAACATAGCCAACCGGTTCGGAAAGTGCGCGTTGTGCCCCCGCAACGCACCTCCACAACGCACGGGTCTACCGCGCAGGAGGCGGGGGTTTACGCCCGTCCACTCCGTTCGGTACCCCCGTGTTCGGTACCACTGTGTCCAGCACCACTTGGGCCACCCGTTTCATCGTGGTGCGCCGGTCCATCGCCGCCCGCTGCATCCACTTGAACGCCTCGGGCTCGGTCATGGCGTGGCTGGCCTGCAGGATTCCCTTGGCGCGCTCGACCAGTTTTCGGGTCTCCAGCCTGTCGCCGAGGTCGGCGACTTCACGTTCGAGTGCGGTCAACTCCTGGAACCGGCTCACCGCGACCTCGATCGCCGGTACCAGGTCGCTGATCGAGAACGGCTTGACCAGGTAGGCCATCGCGCCGGCGTCACGGGCCTTCTCGACCAGGTCGCGCTGGCTGAACGCGGTCAGCACGATGACCGGTGCGATGCGCTTGGAGGCGATCTCGGCCGCGGCGTCGATACCGTCGCGCCGGGGCATCTTGACGTCCAGGATCACCAGGTCCGGTCGCAGGCTCTCGGCCAGGTCGACCGCTTCCTGGCCGTCGCAGGCCTCCCCGACCACGAGGTAGCCCTCCTCGCGCAGCATCTCGGCCAGGTCGAGCCGGATCAGCGCCTCGTCCTCGGCGATGAGGACCCGCCGGGGCGGATTACCGTCAGGGTCGGTCATGGGCTCAATTGTGTCCCGGCCCGCGGCGAACGGCCACCGGGGTCGACGGGTCGGGCCGATCCACTATCGTGAGTCAACGCAACCTGCGACGCCCTCGTATCCCAACTGGCAGAGGAAACGGATTCAAAACCCGTGCAGTGTGAGTTCGAATCTCACCGAGGGCACCAGAAACGGCTGGTCAGAGCTCTTGCCCGAGCTGGCACGCCACGACGCTTCCCCGCTCCCTTGTAACGTGGAAGTTTCCGGCGCCGAAACACGTTGTAGTGATCAACGCGGCGGCATTCCGCTGGTCGCGGTCGATCACGCGGGTAGACCCCGGCGAGATCGAACAGGCCTCGGTCCACGTCGCAACGAAACAACGCAAGGAGTCTCAGATGAACGCCTTCACAGGAACGTCCCTGTCCGCCCCATCCCCCCGGCCGACATTTCTCGTTCGCAAACTTGTCGCCGGCGTCGCGGTCGCATTCCTCGGGTTGGTGACGGCTTCCACCGCGTCTGCGCCGCTGGCGCTGGCCGAGGACGGTTGCGACAACGTCGTCGACACCACCGGCAGCTTCTCGATGAACTGCTCCCCCGCGCCCATGGGTGACACCAACGGGGCCCCGGTGCAGGCACCGTCGATCAACGACGAAAACCTCACTGAGGCCGAGGTATCCGAGCCCGGTTGGAACCGGTAGTCCGCTCACGGAGCAGAGGCGGCCGCCTGCCCGGACGCCGGAAAGCGGCCGGTGTAACGTTCCCGCTCACCTGGACGCTAATCACGACAGGCCGGTGAAAAACCGGGCTTGAACAGTTCTGACAACAGGAGCGTTTCATGGTTTCGGATCGTGCTTTTCATCGGTTCGCACTCATCGCCGGCAGTTCGGCTCTGGCGTGTATGGGAATCCTCGCGCTCGGCACCCACGGCGTCGACACCCCACTGACCGGTGTGAGCGCCGACGCCCCACTCGCCCCTGCTGATCCGGGTGGCACCACCGGGACCGCAAGCCCCTCCTACGCGCCGTCGCACCCGGTGGACTGCACCGATCCGAACAACGCCATCAACTGCCAGTCCCCGCCGCTGGACTCGCCCCTGGTCGTCGGCACCGCCGAGCCCGGCTCGCCGTTCCGCGACTAGCAGCCGAAGGCGGCTGCGCACACGGCTAACCGGAATGGCCCTCGGCGATATCGCGTATCCCCCGCAGGGTGTTCTCCATGCCCGCACGGAACTGCTCCAACCGCCCGGCGATGATCTCGGCGGCCAGGTGCGGTTGTCGCTCGACGAGCATCGATACCCCTGAACGGCCCGGCCCGATCCGGGCGGTGAAGGACAGCGAGGTACCCGGCGGCGTCGGGTCGAGGTCGAAGGTCCAATCGGCGGACGGCTCATCCGGGTCGCCGACCACCCAACCGAAACGTCGGGGCGGGTCGAAGACAACGATCTGGGAACGACTGGTCCACTGCCCGACAGCGGGGTGGGTGTTCACGCCGAGAAACTGCGCCCCGATCACCGGGTGGTCAAAGCCCTCCGCCCACTCCACGGTCTGCAGTTCGGAGCTGAACCGGGGCATGACGGTGATATCGCTGACCACTTCCCAAACCCGGGCCGGCGGAGCGGCGATCGCTGTCCGGACGCAGACCTCGCGATCACTCACGAACCGGTCCGCATACAGGTAAGAAACATGTCGTGAGACTAACGGCCGGTTAGGCTTTTCGATGTGAGCTCCGAGCGGAGATTCGCTGGACGGAAACTGCAGGAGGTGCGGTTCCGGCTGTCGGACTGCGAGCGTTTGCAACGCCGGCCCTCAGCCCGCAACCAGCACTGGGCCGACGCCGTCACCCGTCCGCAGCAGGTTCTGACCATCGCCACCTGGCTGGCCGCTTTCATCACCGCCGTATTGGGAATCCTGCAGACCGTCACCGGCCACGGTGTCCTCTACATCGGGTTGATCAACCTGGCCACGGCAATGGTCTTCCTGGCCACACCGGTCCTCTACCGGTTCGGTGACGTCGTCCCCGCCTTGTTCTTCGTCATCGTCGCCTTCAGTTCGCTGACTTTTGTCGGATCCCAGATCGGCACCGACTCCGGGGTGCAGTTCTACTACCTGGTCTCGGCCTCGCTGGCGGTGTTGGTGCTCGGTATGGACCACCTGGTCCTGGCAGGCACGGTGGTGACGATCGGCATCGGCCTGGTGACCGCGATGCAGTTCCTGGTCCCCGACGACACCGGCATCCAGCCCCGCTGGGCTCTCGACGCAGGATTCATCTTCGCCACGGCCGGTGCGTGTCTGATGATCTTCGCCACCGTCTGGTACGCCCTGCGGGAGGTCTCCCGGGCCGAGGCCGCCATGGAGGTGGAATACGACCGTTCCGAGGCGCTGTTGGCCAACATCCTGCCGGACACCGTGGCGGCGAAACTCAAAGACCCTTCGCACGGGGTGATCGCGGATCGCTACGACGACGCATCGATCCTGTTCGCCGATATCGCCGGATACACCGAACGCGCCGGGGAGGTCCCGCCGACCGAACTGGTCCGATTCCTCGATCGGCTCTACACCACCTTCGACCGCCTCGTCGATCGACACGAGTTGGAGAAGATCAAAACCACCGGCGACGCCTACATGGTGGTCAGCGGAGTGCCAACCCCCCGGGCGGACCATGTCGAGGCGATCGCCGCGCTTGCCTTGGACATGCTGCGGGCAGTCGCCGACCTACGTGACCCCCGGGGCAACCCGGTGCCGATACGGATCGGGATCGCGGCCGGTCCGGTGGTCGCCGGTGTGGTGGGCGCCCGCAAGTTCTTCTACGACGTGTGGGGCGACGCCGTGAACATCGCCTCACGGATGGAGTCCACCGGCGTCGAGGGACGAATCCAAGTGCCGCGAAACGTCTTCGAACGCCTCGAGAAAGACTTCGTGCTCGAGGACCGCGGCGAGGTGCGCATCAAGGGCAAGGGCATGATGCGCACCTGGTTCCTGGTCGGGCGCAGGCCGGCGACGGCCCTGGTCGAGTCGCGGGACCAGGCCGGGGAAATCGGCCTGCACACGCCGGCCGGCTGATCCGCCTCACATCACCTTCGACAAGAACGCCTTCGTTCGCTCGTGCCGCGGGTTGGCCAGCACGTCCCGCGGCGGCCCACTCTCGACTACCACCCCGCCGTCCATGAACACCAGCTCGTCGGCGACCTCCCGGGCGAACCCCATCTCATGGGTGACCACGATCATCGTCATGCCCGCCGCGGCAAGCGCTTTCATGACGCCGAGCACCTCGCCCACCAGTTCCGGATCCAGCGCCGAGGTGGGCTCGTCGAAAAGCATCAGCTTGGGTTCCATGGCCAGCGCCCGGGCGATGGCGACGCGCTGTTGCTGGCCGCCGGAGAGCTGCGCCGGATAGGCGTCGGCCTTGTCCGACAGGCCGACCTGGGCGAGCAGCTCACGTCCCCGCTCGACGGCGTCGGGCTTCTTGACGCCCTTGACGTGCACCGGCGCCTCGATGACGTTCTCCAGCGCGGTGCGGTGCGGGAAAAGGTTGAAGTGCTGGAACACCATGCCGATATCGCGCCGCTGCCTGGCCGCCTCCCGGGGCGGTATCTCATACAGCCGGCCGCGGCTCTCGCGGTAGCCGATCAGCTCACCGTCGACGTAGAGCCTTCCGGCCGAGATCCTCTCAAGATGGTTGATGCAGCGCAGAAACGTCGACTTCCCCGACCCCGACGGACCCACCAGGACCAGAACCTGCCCGCGGTCGACCGACAGCGTCACACCCTTGAGCACCGAAAGGGCGCCGAAGTCCTTGCACACCCGCTGCGCGTCGACCATCGGGCCGCGCCCGCCGACGGCGCTCACAGGTGCCCCTCCTTGGCGCCGGTCTGCGCGCCGGCAAGCGCCTCGAGCTGTTTGGCGGTCAACTTCCGCGAGATACCGCGGGAGAAGTGCCGTTCCAGGTAGTACTGACCCACCATCAGCACGCTGGTGATCGCCAGATACCAGGTGGCCGCGACCAGCAACAGCGGGATCGGCTCGAAGATCACCGCCGAGATGTCCCTGGTCCTGGTATAGAGCTCCAGCGTGTAGGGCACCGCGGTGACCAGTGAGGTGGTCTTGAGCATGCTGATCAACTCGTTGCCGGTGGGTGGGATGATCACCCGCATCGCCTGCGGAAGCACGATGCGGCGCATCGTCATCCACCACGACATGCCCAGCGCGGTGGAAGCCTCGAACTGGCCCTCGGGGACCGAACTGATTCCGGCACGGATGATTTCGGCCATATAGGCCGCTTCGTTGAGCCCCAGCCCGACGATCGCCAGGATGAAGCTGATCGACAGACTGCGCAGATCGAGGTGGAAAAACGTCGGGCCGAACGGCACACCCAGCTGGATACGCTGGTAAATGGTGGGGAACAGACCCCAGAACACCAGCTGCACGTAAACCGGTGTGCCGCGGAAGATCCACAGATAGACCCATGACACCGACTTGAGAATCGGGTTGGGCGATAGCCGCATCACCGCGAGAACCACCCCGAGTGCCAGACCCAGGACCATTGACCAGAAGGTCAGCTGCAGCGTGTTCCAGGCGGCTTCGGAGACCCGGTGGTCGAAAAGGTATTTGCGGTAGGTGCCCCAGCTGTAAGCCGGATTGGTAGCGGCGCCGTAGCCGAAAAGCCCGACGACGACGACGATGACGGCCGCTCCCACCCACCGCCAGGGGTGCCGCAACGGAACGGCGTCGATGGCGGCGGGGGCCGACGGCTCGGCGGCCACGGTCGTTAGTTGACCGCGCCGTTGATGACGGGCTTGTCGATCATTCCCGACTGCACGCCCCAATTCTCGGCGATGGTCTTGTAGTCGCCGGTCTTCATCAGGTGCTCCAGTGCCTGCAACAGCGACTGCGCCAGCGGTGAGCCCTTCTGCACCGGCCAGCCGTAGGGCGCCGAGTCGAATATTTCCCCCGCGCCTTCGAGCTTGCCGTTGCTCTGCCTGATCGCATACGCGGTGACCGGCGAGTCGGCTGACATGGCGTCGGCCTGGCCGAGGACGACGGCGTTGGTGACGGCGTCCTGACCGTCGAACTTGATGATCTCGATCTCTGGCTTGCCGGCCTCGGCACAGGCCTTGCTCTTCGCCGGCAGTTCGTCGGTCTCCTGAATCGTCGTGGCCTGGACCGCGACCTTCTTACCGCAGGCGTCGTTCGGGTCGATGGCCTCCCCCGGACGCTGTGCCCACAGGCTGCCCGCGGAGAAGTACGTGACGAAGTCGACCTGCTGCTCGCGCTCCTTGGTATCGGTGAACGAGGACATGCCGACGTTGTAGGTGCCGCCCTGAATGGACGGGATGATCTTGGCGAAGTCCGACTCGCGATAGTCGGCGGCCAGCCCCAGCGTGCCGGCGACCGCGTTCATCAGATCGACGTCGAAGCCGACGATCTCACCGCTGGAATCCTTGAACTCGTTGGGGGTGTAGGGGATGTTGACCCCGACGACCAGCTTGCCGGATTTCCTGATCTCCTCCGGAACGGTCGCTGCGATCTGCTCGACTTTCTCGGCCGTGACCGCAACGGTCGAGGTCGTCGGCGCCGCCCCGCCCCCCGAGCCCGTCTCACTGTTCTTGGCGCAGCCCGACAACGCCAGGGCGCCGGCCACTCCGAGCACCCCTGCAACGCGCCACCAACTCGGCCGGGTCTCAGATCCTGTCAGCATGGTTGCCCTTTCCGCCGGAGGTCGCCGAATGTTCAGTCACCGCTGCAAAAACTACAGGCAAACATCGTTGCCGGCCCGCCGAAGCGTCGTACCCGGGCCGCCGGGAAGCCGGGTTGTAAGCTGCCCGCATGACAACTCAAACCGGTGGAAATCTCGTTCCGCACTTGTGGAAGTCCGTACTGCTGACCGGCATCCTGTCGCTGATCCTCGGCGTGATGGTCCTGGCCTGGCCCAACGCGACCCTTCTGGTGGCGGCGATCTTCTTCGGCATCTACCTTCTGGTCACCGGTGTTTCGCAGGTGTTCCACGCCTTCACCCTGCACATCTCCGGTGGCGGCCGGGCGCTGCTGTTCATCAGCGGCGCCGCCTCCCTGGTCCTGGCCGTGCTGTGCTTCCGAAGCATCGGCGATTCGATTCTGCTACTGGCCATCTGGATCGGCATCGGGTTCATCTTCCGGGGCGTGGCCACCGCCGCCGCCGCGATCAGCGACAGCAGCACCCCCAGCCGCGGCTGGGAGATCTTCATCGGCATCGTCACCCTGATCGCCGGCATCATCGTGCTGGCCTACCCCTTCGCCTCGCTGCCGACGCTGATCTGGGTGACCGGCATCTGGCTCGTGGTGATCGGCGTGATGGAGATCATCGCCTCCTTCGGTATCCGCAAGGCGGGCAAGGATGTTCGCAGCGCAGTGGGCGAGGTGCTCGGCACCCGCTAAGGACGGTTGAAGGCGCGGGTTGCGGTGGTCGTCGAACCGCAACCCGCGCCTTTTGTCGTGGAGCTTCTCGGGAAGCTGTCCTGAGGTTGTCCCCGCAACTTCCCCAGACGGGTACCCTGACAGCCGTCGCAGTCCGCACGAGGTGAAGCAGGATCCATGACCGAATACCCGGAGCAGTCGCACAGACCGGACAGTGCACCGACTCCGCCGCCCGCACCCCCGTACGGGCAACCTGCCAATCCCTACTCCTACCCGCCGGGTCCGTACCCCGGTAGCTACCCGCCGCCGCAAATGCCATACGGGGACTTCTACCCCGCACCGCCGGCGCCGTTGCGCAATGGACTGGGCGTCGCCGCGCTGGTGATCGCGATCATCGCCCTCGTCTCCTCGTTCTCGGTTGCCGGCGGGATCGTGCTGGGCATCGTCGCGGTGATCCTTGGCTTCCTGGGACGCGGCCGGGTCAAACGCGGCGAGGCCAACAACGGCGGCGTCGCCCTCTCCGGCATCATCCTGGGAGTCGTCGCGATCGTCGTCGGTCTGGCCTTCATCGCCATCTGGGTCGGCCTGTTCAAAGAGGTCGGCGCCGGCGACTACTTCGATTGCCTGCAGCAGGCCGGCCAGGACCGGGCCAAGGTGGAGCAGTGCTCCGAGCAGTTCCGGCAGTCGGTGGAGAACAAGTTCAGCGAAACGCCGACGCCGGGCCGTTAGCGGAGATCATCTCGGCCTGCCGGGGAAGTACTTGACGATCCCCTCCTGGGCGACGGTCGAGACAACCTTCCCGGCGCGGTTGAAGAAATGGCCCATACCCAGCCCGCGTGACTCGGCAGCCACCGGCGACGCGGTCGAATAGAGCACCCAGTCGGAGAAGTCGACCTGGCGGTGGAACCAGACCGAGTGGTTCACGGTGACGGCGAAGATCCGGTCCCATCCCCAGGACAGGCCGTGGGTGGTGATGATCGAGTCCAGCACCGTGGTGTCGGAGGAATAGACCATGGCCGCGGTGTGCAGAACCGGGTCGTCGGGCATCTCGCCGGCCGCGGTCATCCACACGCGGTTCCGGTCGAGCCGGTCGCCCTTGTCCCGCATCACCCAGGCAGGATCATTGGTGTATCGCCACTCGATCGGGCGCAACGCCTCGGCAAAGTGTGGGACTACCGCTTCGTAGCCGACCAGGAGCTCGTCGATGCCCGGCAGCGCGTGCGGCTCGGGAACCTCGGGCGCGGTGAAGTTGTGTTCCAGTCCGTGGCCGCCGGCCAGGTAGGACACCAGGGCGGTGGCCAGCAGGGTGCCGTTCTGGACCGCGTCGACCCGGCGGTTGGCGAACCGACGCTCGTCGCGCAGGCGCACGGTGTGGAACTCGATGTCCTGGGTCGGGTCCCCGCCGGCGATGAAGTGGGTCGACAGGGCGCTGGGCGGCAGATCGTGTTCGAGGCTTCGGCTGGCAGCGACGAACGCCTGCGCCATCAATTGGCCGCCGAACGTGCGCACCGGGTTCTTCCGGGGGTGGCGCCCGAGGTAGACGTCGTGGCCGACCGGGGAGAGTTCGAGAACCGACAACAACTCGTCGAAGTCCGACTGTCCCGCCGTTTCAGGCACGTGGCGCCTCTCGTCGTGTCCCCCGCTAGTGGTCGTTCTCCCCGATCCGGTGGACCTGGATCAGGTTGGTCGAGCCTACTGTGCCCGGCGGAGCGCCCGCGACGATGATCACCAGATCCCCGCGTTCGTAGCGGCCCAGTTCCAGCAGAGAGTGGTCGACCTGCCGGATCATGTCGTCGGTGCTGTCGGTGGGCGGCACGATGAACGTCTCGGTTCCCCAACTGAGGGCGAGCTCGCTGCGCAGCCCCGGCACGGTGACGAACGCCAGCAGCGGCAGGCGGCTGTGCAGCCGCGCCAGCCGCCGCACGGTGTCGCCCGAGGTGGTGAATGCGACCAGTGCCTTTGCGTCGAGCCGTTCACCGATATCGCGGGCGGCGTAGCAGATCACCCCGCGCTTGGTGCGCGGAACGGAGATCAGCGGAGGCACCGCAGTGGAGTTCTCCTCCACCGCGCAGATGATCCGGGCCATCGTGCGCACCGCCTCGATCGGGAACTTGCCCACCGAGGTCTCCCCGGAGAGCATCACCGCGTCGGTACCGTCGAGCACCGCGTTGGCGACATCGGAGGCCTCGGCCCTGGTGGGCCGGGAGTTCTCGATCATCGACTCGAGCATCTGGGTCGCCACGATCACCGGCCTGGCGTTCTCCCGAGCGATCTGGATCGCCCGCTTCTGCACCAGCGGGACCTCTTCGAGGGGAAGCTCCACCCCGAGGTCACCGCGGGCCACCATGACGGCGTCAAAAGCCTTGACTATGGCCTCGAGGTTCTCGACGGCCTCGGGCTTCTCCAGCTTCGCAATCACCGGAACCCGCCGGCCGACCCGGTTCATCACCTCGTGGACGATCTCGGCATCCGCCGGCGAGCGCACGAACGACAACGCGACCAGGTCGACGCCGAGTTTCAGCGCGAACTCCAGGTCGGCGATGTCCTTCTCGGAGAGCGGGGGCACCGAGAACTTCATCCCGGGCATGGAGAGGCCCTTGTTGTTGCTCACCGGGCCGCCCTCGGTGACGGTGCACACCACGTCGCTGCCGGTGACGTGCTCGACGACCAGCGAGACCTTTCCGTCGTCGACCAGCAGCCGGTCTCCTGGCTGGGCGTCGGCGGCGAGTTGCTTGTAGGTCGTCGAAACCCGGTCGTGGGTGCCTTCGCACTCATCCACCGTGATGCGGATGCTTTCGCCGTTGGCCCACTCCGTCTTGCCCTCGGCGAACCGGCCCAGACGGATCTTGGGTCCCTGTAGATCAGCCAGGATCCCCACCGCGCGCCCGGTGGCCTCCGATGCCTTCCGGACCCGATGGTAGGACGTCTCGTGATCGCTGTGCTCTCCATGGCTGAAGTTCAGCCGCGCGACATCCATCCCGGCCTCGACCAGCGCCTTGACCATGGCGTCACTTGTTGTTGCCGGACCGAGGGTACAGACGATTTTTGCGCGCCGTGTCACGACGCTTGAGCATAGTCCCGCCGGTGGGTCTAGGGTCCGAGCATTGTCGGAACCAGGGGGAACCCGGGCAGGTTGCGAACTACGGTCCAGGCCGTGGCGGTGACCAAGAGCACCACCAGGAGAACCGGGGTCAGCACCCGCCGGCCCCGGGGGGCCCGCCACAGCGCCCACACGGCCAGCAGCGGTAACCCGATCAGCAGGTAGACGTTGTCGACAACGGCCGCCGAGACCTCGCCGTGCAGCAGGTCGTGGGTCATCCGCAGGCCGCCGCATGCGGGGCAGTCCCACCCGGTGAGGAGCTTGAACGGGCAGGGCGGGAACAGCGAACCGGGCTGATGCGGATTGACCAGACCGACATAGGCCAGCCCGCCCAGCCCCAAGCCGCCGGCGGCCAGGCCGGAGTACAGCCGGGACCGGCGGTGGGTATCAGAAACCATCGCGCAGCGGCCGTCCGTAGGGATCACGCACCTTGTCCGAGAGGATCATGACAGCGTCGACGATGCCCCATATGACGGGCACGATGAAGCCGAAGCCGCAGGTGAGGATGCCGATAGTCAGGCAGCCCACCAGCTGGGCGATACCCAGTCCGGTGTAGCCGAGATAGATCCGGCCGATCCCCAGCACTCCGACCAGGCCCAGCAGCTGCAGCAGCCCGGCCACCGATTTGGACTTGTCCGACAGCGGTTCGCCGGTGAAGGGATGGCGGCCGTACGGCGCCGCCGGATCGAAGTAGTAGCCCGGCGGCGGGTAGTTCAGCGGTGGCGGAAACGGACCGGGCGGCGGGTAATACGATGGTGGGCCGGGCGGAGGCAGCGATTCACCGGACCCCCCGAACGGCTGCTCAGTCATGGCTTCAGCATGCCAGAGACCTCAGTCACCGCTACGGGCGCTGACCCCCCACAGCAGGCGACGAAGGGTCGATGCGAAGCCCGGCTGCTTCTGCTCGGTCTGGCCGTCGGCGGGTCCGGCTTCTGCTTCCGGCTCAGCCTCTCCCTCGGGCTCGGGCTCGGGTTCAGCGTCGAGTTCCGGCCCAGGCGCCGTTTCCGGCCCCGCTTCTGCGGCAGGCTCTGCCTCCGCTTGAGTCTCGGGCTCAGTCTCCGACGCACCCTCGGTCTCCGCCTCGGCCGCCTCCCCCGGCTCTGAGCCAACCTGCTCTTCGACTTCGACTTCGACCTCGACTTCGGCTTCGGCTTCGGCTTCGGAGATCTCCTCTTCGAGACGTGCCTCGACGACCTGCTCCTCGGCGTCGACCTCCGCTACGAAATCGGCCCCGTCTTCGGCTTCCGCTTCGACTTCAAGCTCGGCGTCACCAATTTCCTCGGCCTCGGCCTCGGCACCGGCATCGGCATCGCCCACGGCTTCGGCGTCGGCACCCTCGTATTCCCCGGCCACGGCGGCGGCGGCTACGACCCCGCTCCCCTTGGCAGCCGCCACCAGATCCTCGGCCCACTCCTCGACCGCCGACTCGACCTCGGACTCCGGGGGCTGCCTGCCCTGCAACGAGGCTGGATCCTCGCGCCCCTTCGGCGCCAGCACCATATAGACCACGGCACCGATGAACACGAACGTAGCGGTGAAAACGTTGACCCGGATGCCGGCGATAAGCGACGCGGTGTCGTCGCGCATCAACTCGACCCAGAACCGGCCCGCGCAGTAGCCGGCCACGTACAGGGCGAACAACCGGCCGTGCCCGAGGCGGAACTTGCGGTCGGCCCAGATCAGCACCAAGAACACCAGAACGTTCCACAGCAGTTCGTAGAGGAACGTCGGGTGGACGACGGCGGCCACCTGCCCGGTCGACACACCGTCGAGGGAGTGCACATCCACCACACCCGACGAGTCCCGGCGGTAGAAGACCTCCATTCCCCATGGAACGGTGGTCTCCCGGCCGTAGAGCTCCTGGTTGAAATAGTTGCCGAGCCGGCCGATCGCCTGTGCCAGCACGATGCCCGGAGCGATGGCATCACCGAAGGCCGGTAGCGGAATGCCCCGGCGGCGGCACGCGATCCATGCACCGACACCGCCGAAGGCCACCGCCCCCCAGATGCCCAGGCCGCCCTCCCAGATCCGCAGGGCCGCCGACAGACCGGCACCCCCGGGTCCGAAGTAGGTCTTCCAGTCGGTCATGAGGTGGTAGATCCGACCACCGATCAAACCGAAGGGCACCGCCCACAGCGCGATGTCATAGATGACGCCGCGCTCGCCGCCGCGCGCCGCCCAGCGGCGATCGCCGAGCATGAGAGCGACGATGATGCCGGTGATGATGCACAGCGCATAGGCCCGGATCGGGATCGGGCCGAGATACCAGACGCCCTGCGCCGGGCTCGGGAAATAGGCAAGAACCGTTGTCGTCACGCGGCAGGCTCCTTCTCTCGGACCCCGACGGCGAGTTCAGCGGTCAGACTGCGGACAGCGGCCACCCCGCCGTCGGTCAAGGACGACACCAGAGCGGAACCGACGATAACCCCGTCGGCGAAGTGGGCGATCTCGGCAGCCTGCTGCCGCGACCGCACGCCCAGACCCACCCCTACCGGGATGTCGGAGATCTCCTTGACGCGGCGCACCAGTTCCGGCGCGGCGTTGGAGACCGCATCGCGGGCACCGGTGACACCCATGGTGGACGCCGCGTAGACGAACCCTCGTGAAGCCTCGACCGTGCGAGCCAGCCTTTCCGGTGTAGAGGACGGGGCGACCAGAAAGATCCGGTCCAGGTCGTGGCGACCCGATGCGGCCAGCCAGTCCTCGGCCTCATCCGGGATCAGGTCGGGGGTGATCATGCCCAGGCCGCCGGCGGCGGCAAGATCGCGGGCGAACGCATCGATTCCATAGTGCAGCACCGGATTCCAGTAGGTCATCACCACCGCGTTGCCCCCGGCGGCACTGATCGCCTCGACCACCCGCAGGGTGTCGCGCACCCGAACACCGTGCTGCAGTGCGCTCTCGGTGGCGGTCGCGATCACCGGACCGTCCATTCCCGGGTCGGAATACGGGACGCCGACTTCGATGATGTCGCACTCGGCGCTCATCGCGACCATGGCGTCGATCGAGGTCTCGACATCGGGATACCCGGTCGGTAGGTAGCCGATGAGTGCCGCCCGCCCCTCGGCGCGGCAGGCCTCGAAGACGGGCCCCAACCGGCCCGCCGGACTGTGCTGGACGCTCACGAGGCCCCCGGCCCCGCACCGTCGAGCAGCCCGAACCAGCGGGCGGCGGTCTCGACGTCCTTGTCACCCCGGCCCGACAGGTTGACCATGATGATCGAATCCGGCCCCAGTTCGCCGGCGAGGTCCACCGCTCCCGCCACGGCGTGGGCGGACTCGATGGCAGGGATGATGCCCTCCAGCCGGCACAGCAACCGGAAGGCGTCCATCGCCTCGGAGTCGGTGATCGGCCGGTATTCGGTGCGGCCGAGGTCTTTGAGGAAGGCATGCTCCGGGCCTACCCCGGGGTAGTCCAGCCCCGCTGAGATGGAATGGGACTCGATCGTCTGCCCGTCCTCGTTCTGCAACAGGTAGGAATACGAGCCCTGGAAAGCTCCAGGTGTGCCGCCGCTGAACGTGGCGGCGTGCCGGCCGGTCTCGACTCCCTCGCCGGCAGCCTCGAAGCCGATCAGGCGCACTCCCGGATCGTCGATGAAGGCATGGAAGATGCCGATCGCATTCGATCCGCCGCCCACGCAGGCGGTGACGGCATCGGGCAGCCGGCCGGCCTGGGTGAGGATCTGCGCCCGAGCCTCCAACCCGACGACCCGTTGAAAATCGCGCACCATCAACGGGAACGGATGCGGGCCGGCCGCGGTCCCGAAACAGTAATAGGTCCGATCGGCATTGGTGACCCAGTCGCGGAAGGCGTCGTTGATGGCGTCCTTGAGCGTCTTGGAACCGGACTGCACCGCCACGACCTCGGCACCGAGCAGTCGCATCCGAGCGACGTTGAGTGCCTGGCGCGCGGTGTCGACGGCCCCCATGTAGATCACGCACTCCAGACCCAGCAGAGCGCAAGCGGTGGCGGTGGCCACGCCGTGCTGCCCGGCCCCGGTCTCGGCGATGACCCGGGTCTTGCCCATCTGACGGGCCAGCAGCGCCTGCCCGAGGACGTTGTTGATCTTGTGCGAACCGGTGTGGTTGAGGTCCTCGCGCTTGAGGAAGATCCGCGCGCCGCCGACGTGCGCGCTGAGGCGGGACGCCTCGTAGAGCGGCGAGGGCCGGCCTGCGTAGTGGGTCTGCAACCGGTCGAGTTCGTCGAGGAAGGACTGATCGGCGCGGGCCTTGCCGTAGGCGGCGGTGACCTCTTCGATGACGGCCATCAGCGCCTCAGGGACGTAGCGGCCCCCGTAGACGCCGAAGTGACCGCGGGCGTCCGGTTCGTGCGCGGTCGGCTCCGCGACCGCTGCGCTCGCGCGGGGCAGGCTGGGGGAAGAGGTATCGGCCATGGTCGGGTTCCAGACGATGCGTTCAGCGTACCGGTTTCGGGCACGAGGGATGGGCGCCCGCAGTGACCAGGTCAGCCACCGCGCCGCGGGGGTCGCCGCTGGTCACAAGGCCCTCGCCGACCAGGACGGCATCGGCTCCGGCCCCCGCGTAGGCGAGCAGATCAGCAGGCCCGCGCACCCCGGATTCAGCGACCCGGATGACATTGCTGGGCAGGCCGGGCGCAATCCGCCCGAAGCAGTCCCGGTCGACCTCCAGGGTCTTGAGATTGCGGGCGTTCACGCCGATCAGCTTGGCGCCGGCCTGCAAGGCGCGATCGGCCTCCTCCTCGGTGTGCACCTCGACCAGAGCGGTCATTCCGAGCGACTCGGTGCGATCGAGCATCGAGACCAGGGCCGGTTGGTCAAGGGCAGCGACGATCAGCAGCAGCATGTCGGCACCGTGAGCCCGGGCCTCGTGAATCTGATACGGGCGCACGATGAAATCTTTGCGCAGCACCGGGATGCTGACGGCGGCGCGCACCGCGTCGAGGTCGGCGAGCGAGCCCTGAAACCGGCGTTGCTCGGTGAGCACGCTGATGACCCGCGCCCCACCGTTCTGGTACGCCCGCGCCAGATCGGCCGGGTCGGCGATGGCCGCGAGTTGGCCGCGGGACGGACTGGCTCGCTTTACTTCAGCAATCACCGCAATGCCGGGCGCCCGCAAGGCCGCCATCGCGTCGAGCGGGGGCGGAGCCGCCTCCGCGGCGGCCTTGACGGCGGCCATGCTCACGATCGCCTCGCGAGCGGCAACGTCATCTCTGACTCCCTCGAGAATGGAGTCGAGCACGGTTGCCGAAGTCATGACAGCCGATTCCCCTCTTGCGGTGTCGTCCGTTGCCGATATCGGTGAAAGGGTAGCCGTCCTCCGGTCCGCACCCGTCACCGCCCCTCGGCGTCGGACCCGGGTGATCCCGGTGCGCCAATCCCGCCGTGGGTCGGGTCGCGGCCCTCGTCGAGGGCGTCCCACATGCCGCGCTCGGACATCTCCGCCGTGTCGGTGGCGCCGGAACCCCCCGGTGCCGCGTACTTCCTGGCCTCGTGCGCCGAGGAGACCGCCGAGCGCATCAGCACGACCGCGGCGAAAAGTGCCGCGACGGCGGCCGCGATCGTCAGCACCGCACCGGCGATATGCCGTTGACTGGCAACAAGATTGACGATTTGAACCCCGGCCAGTTCGGCACCGCGGGGACCGACATCGGGCATCACGATCAGGCTGATGCCCAGATACCCGAGGGCGAAGCACGCCAGGTCCACCAGCAGCGCGAGTGCCCGCAGCAGCCACCCACGCACCGCGAGAGCGGCCAGGGCCGCGGTGAGCAGCAGCAGCGCCAACGGCAGCAGCGCCGTGGACCATTCCGCGCCGTTCAGCGTCGAGGTCCGCGGCGGGCTCAGACCGTCGAATGAGGTGACCGACACCCAGGTGAGCCGGGAGGCGACCCACAGTGCCGCGGCGGCCAGTACGAGCAGCAGCTGCGCAAGCCGGATCACGGGGCGCTCAGCGTCTCGGCCGCGGCGATCGCCGAGAGCACCGCCTTGGCCTTGTTCGCCGATTCGGTGTACTCGTAGGGCCCGTTGGAGTCGGCCACCACGCCGCCGCCGGCCTGGACGTAAGCGGTGCCGGCGCGCATCAGCGCGGTCCGGATGGCGATCGCGAAGTCGGCATTTCCAGCGAAGTCCAAGTAGCCGACCACACCGCCGTAGAGGCCGCGGCGGGTCTTCTCCACCTCTTCGATCAACTCCATCGCCCGTACCTTCGGCGCGCCCGACAGGGTGCCCGCCGGGAAGCAGGCGGTGACCGCGTCCAGTGCGGTCCGGCCTTCGGCCAGCAAGCCGGTCACGGTGGACACCAGGTGCATGACGTGGCTGTAGCGCTCGATGTGGCTGTAGTCCTCGACCCGCACGGTGCCCGGTACACAGACCCGCCCCAGATCGTTGCGGCCGAGGTCGACCAGCATCAGGTGTTCGGCCCGTTCCTTCTCGTCGGCCAACAGCTCCTTCTCGAGCAGCTGGTCCTCCTCCTCGGTGCGGCCACGCCATCTGGTGCCGGCGATCGGGTGCGTGGTCGCCCAGCCTTCCTGCACCGTGACCAGCGCTTCCGGGCTGGATCCAACGATCGAGAATGCCGTACCTCCGGACTCGTCCGGCACGTGCATCAGGTACATGTACGGGCTGGGGTTGGACACCCGCAGCATCCGGTAGACGTCGATCGGCTCGGCGGCGGTGTCCATCTCGAACCGCTGAGAGGGCACTACCTGGAATGCCTCGCCGGCCTCGATCTCTTTGACCAGCCGTTCCACGATCGCCGCGTAGTCCTGCTGGGTGCGCTGGGCGCGATGCTTCGGCTCGGGACGGTCGAAGGTCGCCACCGTCGAGCCCAGTGGCTGGGCGAGGGCCTCGGTCATCACGTCGAGACGGGCGAGGGCGACGTCGTAGGCCTCATCGACTCGCCGGTCGCTGCCGTCCCAGTTGACCGCGTTGGCGATCAGCGTGATGGTTCCCTCGTGATGGTCGACCGCCGCGAGGTCGGTGGCCAGCAGCAGCAGCATGTCGGGCAGCCCCAGGTCGTCGACCGCCAGTTCGGGCAACCGCTCCAGGCGCCGGACGAAGTCGTAGGCGAAGAACCCCACCAGCCCGCCCGACAGCGGCGGCATACCGGCGAGCGGACCGGTCGAGAGCAGTTCCATCGTGGTCCGCAGGGCCTCCAGCGGGTCGCCCCCGCTCGGGGCGCCGTCGGGGGTGGCACCCAGCCACACCGCCTCGCCGTCGCGCACCGTCAGGGCCGACGGGGCACCGGCGCCGATGAACGACCATCGGGACCAGGACCGGCCGTTCTCCGCGGATTCCAGCAGGAACGTCCCCGGCCGGTCGGCGGCCAGCTTGCGGTAGGCCGACAGGGGGGTCTCACTGTCCGCGAGAACCTTGCGGGTCACCGGAACCACGCGGTGCTCGGCGGCCAGCGCGCGGAACTCATCGCGCGTCGTGGTGTGCACGGGTTACATCCTCCCAGACCTGTTGCCCGGTTCCGACCGCCGATAGCGTTGACACTCATGACACAAGGGATCAAACGGGGCGACCGCGCCCCGGACTTCGAACTGCCCGATCAGACCGGGACGGCGCGCTCGCTGGCAGACCTCCTCGCCGACGGGCCCATCGTGCTGTTCTTCTACCCCGCGGCGATGACCCCGGGCTGCACGAAAGAGGCCTGCCACTTCCGCGATCTCGCCGCGGAGTTCGCCGCCGTCGGCGCCTCGCGGGTCGGCATCAGCACCGACCCGGTCGACAAGCAGGCCAGGTTCTCCGACTCCCAGCGTTTCGACTATCCGCTGCTCTCCGACGCCGACGGCGCAGTGGCCCAGATGTTCGGGGTCAAGCGCGGACTGCTGGGCAAGTTCATGCCGGTCAAGCGCACCACCTTCGTCATCGACACCGACCGCACCGTGCTGGAGGTGATCTCCAGCGAGGTCAATATGGACACCCACGCCGACAAGGCGCTGGCGGTGCTGCGGGAGCGGGCGGGCTGACGTTGCCCCGAGCGTGCATCCACTGCGACTCTGGGCGGATTTCTCCGCAGTGGGTTCACGCTCGGCAGGCTAGGGACCGGGGCCGAGCAGCACCTCGGCGTCGAAACAGGTGTGGGTGCCGGTGTGACACGCCGCGCCTTTTTGGTCGACCTCGAGCAGCACGGTGTCCCCGTCGCAGTCCAGGCGCACGGAGTGGACGTGCTGGGTATGCCCGGACGTCTCTCCCTTGACCCAGTATTCGCCCCGGGATCGGGAGTAGTAGGTGGCCCGGCGGGTGTCCAGGGTGCGGGCCAGCGCCTCGTCGTCCATCCAGGCCACCATCAGCACCGCCCCGGTGCCGCGCTCCTGGGCCACCGCCGCGAACAGGCCGTCGGCGTTGCGCTTGAGCTTGGCGGCGATGGCGGGGTCCAGTGCGCTCATCGGAACCGAATCCGACGTGTCCTCTTCGCTGACGCTCATCGGACGGTCACCCCGGCCGCTGCCATCGCCGCCTTCACCTCGGCGATGGTCAGCTCACCGAAGTGGAACACGCTGGCCGCCAGCACCGCGTCGGCACCCGCCTGCACCGCCGGCGCGAAGTCTCCCACCGCCCCCGCGCCGCCGCTGGCGATCACCGGCACACTGACCGCGGCACGCACCGCACGCAGCATCGGCAGGTCGAATCCGGCCTTGGTGCCGTCGGCGTCCATGGAGTTGAGCAGGATCTCTCCGACGCCGAGTTCAGCTCCGCGCGTTGCCCATTCGATCGCGTCGATGCCGGTACCCCGCCGACCACCGTGAGTGGTCACCTCCCACCCCGAGACCGTCGGGGCACCGCCGGGCGGCACGGTGCGGGCGTCCACCGACAACACGATGCACTGTGAGCCGAACCGCCGGGAGAGCTCCGCCAGCAACTCCGGCCGGGCAATCGCGGCGGTGTTGACCGACACCTTGTCCGCGCCCGCGCGGAGCAGCGCGTCGACATCGTCGACCGAGCGCACCCCGCCCCCGACGGTGAGCGGTATGAACACCTGCTCGGCGGTGCGGCGCACCACCTCGAGCATGGTGGCCCGGCCCGACGATGACGCCGTCACGTCCAGGAAAGTGAGTTCGTCCGCGCCCTGGGCGTCATAGGCGGCGGCCAGTTCCACCGGGTCTCCGGCATCACGCAGATTCTCGAAGTTGACCCCCTTGACCACCCGCCCGGCGTCGACGTCCAGGCAGGGGATCACGCGAACGGCGACGTCCATCAGCGGTACTCCTCCGGCGAACCGACCCGGTTCAGGATCTCCATGATCTCCTCATGCACCCCCGGCGCGGCGGCCAACGCCGCGGCCGAGGTGGCCGTCCATGGCTCACCCTGAAGATCCGTCACGACACCACCGGCGGCCCGCACCAGCGCCACCCCCGCGGCGTGGTCCCAGATGTGGTGGCCGAAACTGATCGCCGCGCCCATGATCCCGGCGCCGACGAAGGCGATGTCGATGCCGGTCGAACCGTGTATCCGCAGTTTGCCGCAGACGCGGGACAGTTCGGTGAACACCTCGAGGCGGTAGCGACCGGGAAGCCGTCCTCCCCAGTCCACGTTGAACGTGCCGATGCCAACGATGGAATCGGCCAGGCCGACGTTGCCCAGCCGAGGATGGGGGACGCCGTTGACGTACGCCGGCCCGCCCTCCACGGCGGTGTAGCGGTCGCCGGTGAACGGCAGCCAGGTCAGTCCGGCAACCGGTTCCCCGTCGCGCAACAGGCCGAGCAGGATGGCCGCCATCGGCGAACCGGCCGCGTAGTTGAAGGTGCCGTCGATCGGATCGAGAACCCACACGAGGGGCGCGCCGAGGTCGGCCCCGCCGAATTCCTCGCCGTGAACCCCGATTCCGGTGGCCGCTTCCAACTCCGCGACGATCTGCCGCTCCAGCGCCAGGTCGACCTCGGTGGCGAAGTCGTTGCCCTTCTTCTGCACCGCGGATTCGGCTCGGTGCCCGGCCACGAAGGGCGCCGATGCCCGGTCCAGGATCGCCGCTGCTTGGGTGACCAGCGCCTCGAGGTCCGGCACGCTACCGGCTCACCGCGGCCAGCGCCTCAGGCAGGGTGAAGCGGCCCGCGTAGAGCGCCTTGCCGACGATGGCGCCCTCGACGCCGCAGTCGGTCAACGTTGCGATGGCACGCAGATCATCCAGGCTCGACACCCCGCCGGAGGCGATCACCGGGGCGTCCGTGCATTCGGCGACACCTTCGAGCAGATCGAGATTGGGTCCGGTCAACGTGCCGTCCTTGGTGACGTCGGTGACCACGAAGCGCGAACAGCCCTCGCTGTCGAGTCGTTCCAGCACCTGCCAGAGGTCTCCGCCGTCGGTCTCCCAGCCGCGGCCGCGCAGTCGGTGCTCGCCGTCGACGATCTGCACGTCCAGGCCCACCGCGACCCGTTCGCCGTACTCCCCGATCGCCCGGGCGCACCACTCCGGGTTCTCCAGCGCGGCGGTGCCGATGTTGACCCGGGCGCACCCGGTGGCCAGCGCCGCCCGCAACGACTCGTCGTCGCGGATCCCGCCGGACATCTCGACTTTGACGTCTAGGGCGGCGACCACCTCGGCGAGCAGTTCGCGGTTGCTGCCGCGACCGAAGGCCGCGTCGAGATCCACCAGATGGATCCACTCCGCGCCGTCGCGCTGCCAGGTCAGTGCGGCCTCCAGCGCCGAGCCGTATTCGGTCTCACTGCCGGCCTTGCCCTGCACCAGCCGCACCGCCCGGCCCTCGACCACATCGACGGCGGGTAACAAAATCAGTTCTGTCCCAGTACTGTTCATTTGAATGCTGTTCATCTGATAGATCAGAGCCCCTCAACCCAATTCGCCAGCAGCGCCGCACCCGCGTCGCCGCTCTTCTCCGGATGAAATTGCGTGGCCGACAACGGCCCGTCCTCCACGGCGGCCAGGAACCGCACATGGTGGGTTGCCCAGGTCAGCAACGCGTCGGGATCACCCTTCCACGCCTGGGCGGCATAGGAGTGCACGAAATAGAAGCGGGTGTCCGGCGCCAACCCTTTGAACAGCCTGCTGCCCGGTGCGGCCTGGACCACGTTCCAGCCCATGTGCGGGATCACCGGTGCCTCTAAACGGGTCACCGACCCCGGCCACAACCCGCACCCGCGGGTGTCCACGCCGAATTCCACCCCGTGGGCGAACAGGATCTGCATACCGACACAGACCCCGAGCACCGGCCGGCCGGCCGCCACCCGTTCGGCGATGATCTCGTCGCCGCCGATGGAGCGCAAACCGCTCATACAGGCTTCGAACGCCCCGACGCCGGGCACCACCAGACCGTCGGCGGCCAATGCGGCCGCGGCGTCGGAGGTCACACTCACCGAGGCGCCGGTCCGTTCCAGCGCACGCTGGGCCGATCGCAGATTGCCCGATCCGTAGTCCAGGACGACAACCGATGTCACAGAACACCTTTGGTGGACGGCACGCCGGTTGCCCGCGGGTCGGGCTCGACCGCCGCCCGCAGCGCCCGGGCCACCGCCTTGTACTGCGCCTCGGTGATGTGGTGCGGATCGCGCCCGTAGAGGGTGCGCACGTGCAGGGCGATCCGGGCGTTGGCGGCCAGCGACTCGAAGACGTGCCGGTTGATCACGGTGTGGTACGGCACGCCCGCACCGGCGATGGTGAAATCCACCAGATAGTCCGGTTCTCCGGTGTGCACGAAGTACGGCCGTCCCGATACGTCGACGGCGGCATGGGCCAGCGTCTCGTCCATCGGGATGAAGGCGTCGCCGAACCGGCGGATCCCCTTCTTGTCACCGAGGGCCTGACCGAGCGCGGTGCCCAACACGATCGCGGTGTCCTCGACGGTGTGGTGGCCCTCGATCTCGACGTCCCCGCGGGCGGTGACGGTCAGATCGAAGCTGGCATGGCTGCCCAGCGCGGTGAGCATGTGGTCGAAGAAGGGCACCCCGGTGTCGACGGACACCACGCCGGTGCCGTCGAGGTCGAGTTCGACGACGATGTCGGACTCTCTGGTCTTGCGCTCCACCCGGGCGCGCCGGGACGTCTCGGTCATGGTGCTCCTAGTGGCTTGGGCCCTGCGTGAAGAGTCAAGTCTGCGGCGGCGATTTTCTCGCTGGCCGCCAGGAACGCGTCGTTCTCCGCCGGCAGCCCGACGGTGACGCGCAGGTGTCCGGGGATGCCGACGTCGCGGATGAGCACCCCGTCATCGAGATAGTGCCGCCACGCGGCGGGGGCGTCGGCGAACTCGCCGAACAGCACGAAGTTGGCGTCGCTGGGTACTACCCGGAATCCCATGTCCGCCAACGCCGCGCTGACCCGTTCACGTTCGGCCACCAGTGCCGCCACCGAGGCCAGCGTTTCGTCGGCGTGCCGCAACGCGGCGCAGGCCGCGGCCTGGGTGAGCACCGACAGGTGATACGGCAGTCGCACCAGCAGGACCGCCTCGATCACCGCGGGGGCGGCGACCAGGTAACCCAGACGACCGCCGGCGAAGGCGAAGGCCTTGCTCATGGTCCGGCTGACGATCAATCGCGCCGGATACTCCTCGATCAGGGTGATGGCACTGGGGTGGGCGGAGAACTCCGCGTAGGCCTCGTCCAGGATCAGCACACCGTGCGGCATCGCATCGAGCAGTCGGCGCAGATCCCCCGGCGCAACACTCTGCCCGGTCGGGTTGTTCGGGCTGGTGACGAAGACCACGTCGGGGCGGTCCCGGCGAATCGCGGTCACGGCCGCCTCGACGTCGAGACTGAAATCGGGCGCGCGCAGCGCCTCGACCCAGCGGGTCTGGGTGCCGTCGGCGATGATCGGGTGCATCGAGTAGGACGGAACGAATCCCATCGCGCTGCGGCCCGGGCCCCCGAAGGCCTGCAGGAGCTGCTGCAGGATCTCGTTGGATCCGTTTGCCGCCCAGACGTTTTCGGCGCCCACCCGCACGCCGGTGGCCCGGGTCAGATAACCGGCAAGGTCCCGGCGCAACGCATGCGCATCGCGGTCGGGGTAGCGGTGCAGTACCGCGGCGATCGCCCGCACCGCCTCGGCGGCGTCGTCAATCAGCGCCCGGCTGGGCGGGTGCGGGTTCTCGTTGGTGTTCAGCCGCACCGGCACGTCGAGTTGCGGTGCGCCATAGGCGGATTTGCCGCGCAGGCTCTCGCGCAGCGGCAGGTCCTCAAGCCCCACCCGCTCACCGATGCTCACCTTTCGAACCTCCGGCGCACCGCCTCGCCGTGCGCCGGCAGATCCTCGGCGTTGGCCAGCGTGATGACGTGGCCGGAGACATCCTTGAGAGCGGCCTCGGTGTAGTCCACGACGTGAATGCCGCGCAGGAAGGTCTGCACCGACAGGCCGCTGGAGTGCCGGGCACAGCCGGCGGTGGGCAGCACGTGGTTGGAGCCGGCGCAGTAGTCGCCCAGGCTGACCGGTGACCACGGGCCGACGAAAATCGCTCCGGCGGCGCGGATCCGGGCCGCCACCCCGGCGGCGTCGGCGGTCTGAATCTCCAGGTGTTCGGCGGCGTAGGCGTTGACCACCCGCACCCCGGCATCGACGTCGTCGACGAGCACGATGCCCGATTGGGGGCCGTTCAGCGCCTCGGCGACCCGCTCCCGGTGCACCGTGGTCTGCAACTGGGCGGCCAGTTCGGTGTCGGTCGCGTCGGCCAGTGCGATGCTGTCGGTGACCAGCACGCTGGCCGCCAGGACATCGTGCTCGGCCTGGCTGATCAGGTCGGCGGCCACATGCACCGGGTCGGCGGTGTGGTCGGCCAGGATGGCGATCTCGGTGGGCCCGGCCTCGGAGTCGATGCCGACCTGCGAGCGGCAGATCCGCTTGGCGGCGGTGACATAGATGTTGCCCGGTCCGGTGATCATGTCCACCGGGGCCAACTCGCCCCCGTCGGTGTCGGTGCCGCCGAACGCCAGCAGTGCCACCGCCTGCGCCCCGCCGACCGCCCACACCTCCTCCACACCGAGCAGCCGTGCCGCGGCCAGGATCGTCGGGTGCGGCAGTCCGCCGAAATCCGCCTGGGGCGGGCTGGCCACCACCAGTGACTCGACACCGGCGGCCTGGGCCGGCACGACATTCATCACCACACTCGACGGGTAGACGGCATTGCCGCCGGGCACGTAGAGACCCACCCTCTCGACGGGCACCCAGCGTTCGGTGACCGCGGCCCCGGAGGCGAACAGCGTGGTGGTGTCGGTGCGCCGCTGATCGGCGTGCACGGCGCGGGTCCGGTCGATGGCCACCTCCAGGGCGGCGCGCACCTCCGGGTCCAGCCGAACCAGTGCCGCGTCGAGTTCGGCAACGGGGACCCGGACGGTATCGGGCCGCACGCCGTCGAAGCGGGCCCCGTACTCCAGGGCCGCGACGGCGCCGCGCTCGGCGACATCGTCGACCATCGGGCGGACCCTCGGCACCACCGCGTCGACGTCTACCCCACCGCGGGGCAACGCGGCGCGCAGTTGCGCGGACGTCAGCGAGCGGCCGCGCAGGTCGATACGGGACAGCCGGGCAGTTGGGATGCTCATCACCGGCAATTGTCGCTGATCGGCGCATCCGATTGAAAATCGTTTACGCATCGGCCCGGAAAAGCCTGACCTCGAGGGGAGCCTCATACTCGACAAATGGGTTGGGACCTCTGGCTCGCATTCGTGGGCGCCTCGATCGCCATCAGCGTCTCCCCGGGTGCCGGCGCCGTCCAGTCGATGGCCACCGGGCTCAGCCACGGCCTGCGCCGGGGCGCCTGGAGCGTGGCCGGCCTGCAGATCGGGCTCATGACGCAGTTGGCCGTGGTGGCCGTCGGGCTGGGGGCGGCCGTCGCGAAGTCCGTCCTCGCTTTCACCGTGATCAAGTGGGCCGGCGTGTTGTACCTGGTCTATCTGGCGGTGCGGCAGTGGCGGACGACGGCAGAGGACCTCGGCGGTCAGCTGGTCGTCGACGCCGACACCGCGGCCGGGCGGTTCGCGCTGCTGGTCCGCGGCGCCTTGGTGAACGTCACCAACCCCAAGGGGCTGGTGTTCCTGCTCGCCGTCCTGCCGCAATTCGTGGTGCTGCACCGGCCGTTGCTGCCGCAGTACCTGACCATCGCGGTGACCATGGTGGTGGTCGACGTCATCGTGATGTGCGCTTACACGGGCCTAGCCGCACGGCTGCTGGGATGGCTGCGTACCCCGCGTCAGCAGACGATCCTCAACCGGACCATGTCCGGGCTGTTCGCCCTCGCGGCGGTGGTGCTGTCGCTGGTCCGTCGCGGCGCACCCGCCTGATTAGGATTGCCGCCGTGGGATCGCACCGTCGCCGTTACGACGATTTCGACTTCAGCGGGAGCACCGTGCTCGTCATCGGGGCTGGCGGCGGTATCGGCTCGGTGGTGGCCGAACACTTCGCCTCCGCCGGCGCGACGGTGGTCGCCGGGGCGCGAAAGGTGCCCGGCCCGCTGCAGGAGTTGGTGGAGCGGATCGGTGCGGCGGGCGGTCAGGCGTACCCGGTGGCGATCGACGTCACCGACGAAAACAGCGTTCGCGATGCCGTCGCGGCGGCCGCCGAACATTCCGGGCGCATCGACGCGATGGCGAACCTGGCCGGTGTGTTCCGGCCGCCGGCCCCGATCGTCGAGACCTCACTGCAGGACTGGAACCAGACCATTGCGGTGAACCTCACCGCGACGTTGCTGTGCATGAAGCACACCCTGGCCCAGATGATCGCCCAGGAAGGCCCGGCCGCCATCGTCAACACCGCCTCCAGCCTGGGGGTGGTCAAGAACCGGGAGAACCTCGGACCCTACGTCGCGAGCAAAGCCGGCGTGCACGTGCTGTCCCAGACGGCCGCGATGGAGGTGGGCAAATACGGTATCCGGGTCAACACCGTCAGCCCCGGGGTGACTGCGACGACGATGTCGTTGCGCGCCGGCGAGACCGACGCCGACCGCGCGGCCCGGGTTGCGGGCGGAATCCCGCTGGGTCGGGTCGCCGATCCCGGCGAGGTGGCGCGGGCGGTGTTGTGGCTGGCCAGCGACCAGTCCTCGTATGTCACCGGGCATGACCTGATGGTCGACGGCGGCCAGGTGCTGCTGTGATGCGCGCCCCGGGGTGCCGATGAGGTTCCCGCCGTGGTTCGGGGTGTTCGTCGCCGACCCACGCTGAGTGAGGAGCCACGCAGAGGCTCACCCGCACTTTGGCTGCGTGAGTCCTCACTCGGCGGGGTTGTTAGAGGTCCAGGCCGATGTCGAGCACCCGCACCGAATGCGTGAGCGCACCGACGGCGAGGTAATCCACCCCGGTTCCGGCGTACTCGGCGGCGGAGTCGAGCGACAGGCCGCCGGAGGACTCCAGCAGCACCCCGGGCGCTCGGGAGTCGCGACGCTGCACGGCGATCTGGGTCTGCCACACCGGGAAGTTGTCGAGCAGGATCAATTGCACGTCCTCGGCCAGCACCTCGTCGAGTTGCTCGAGCGTGTCGACCTCGACCTCGCACGGCAGATCCGGCGCGGCGGCGCGCACCGCCCGCAGTGCGGCGACCACCGATCCGGCCGCCGCGACGTGGTTGTCCTTGATCAGGGCGGCATCACCGAGACCCATCCGATGGTTCACTCCGCCGCCGACCCGCACCGCGTACTTCTGCAGCGCCCGCAGCCCCGGCAGGGTTTTGCGGGTGTCGCGGATCTTGGCCTCGGTGCCCTCGACCGCATCCACCCACCGCGCGGTCGCGCTCGCGATCCCGGACAGATGGCAGACGAGGTTCAGCAGGGTCCGCTCGGCGGTCAGCAGTCCGCGGGTGGGTGCCTGCAGGCGCAGCAGCGACTGGCCGGCTTCAAGGCGGGTGCCGTCCTCGACGCGGTCTTCCACTTGATAGCCCTGCGGCCCGAGGACTTCGTCGAGCACCATCAGGGCCACCTCGACGCCCGCCGCCACCCCCGCTTCGCGGGCCACCAGTGCGGCCTCGGCGACGGCGTCGGCGGGCACGGTGGCGTTCGTTGTCACGTCCGGGCCGTAGCGCAGGTCCTCATCCAGCCCACGGCCGATCACGGCCAGCGCCTCGGACCTCTCGTCGGCGGAAAGCTTCATCACAGCGGCACGGCCGCGGCCGGCTGACCGTGGACCGTGCGGCTGGCGGCCTGCGCCGGATCGGTGTCGGGGTAGTCGGCACGATGGTGGCAGCCACGGCTCTCGGCGCGGTCCAGCGCCGCGGCAGCGACCAGACGGGCCGTGGCCGTCAGCGCGGCGTCCTCGAAGTCGGCGCGGGTGCGGATCACCCGGGAGGGCGCGTCCCGCAGCACCGCGCCGAGCTCAGCCAAACCATCA
>JAGQTQ010000125.1 GCA_020438905.1 Mycobacterium sp. | reverse complement strand
CCTTCTCCACCGCGGTCTTCACCGACGCCCCGGCCGCCCCGGCGCCGGGCGGGTGCCAGGGCATGGGCCGCGGTCCGCTGGGCCTGGTCGACTGGGGCCAGGTGTGCCTGGCCTTCACCGACCCGGGCAAGGCCCTGGCCAACGCGATCGGTCTCGGCTGACCGCGATGCGGGGGTACGCCCTGGCGTAGGTTGGCCCCATGAGCGGTCGCAAGGAAAGTTCCAATGAGAACGGGCGCGAGTTCGACATCGTCGTGTACGGGGCCACCGGCTTCGTCGGCAGGCTCACCGCCGAGTACCTCGCCAAGGCCGCCCCGACGGCCCGGATCGCCCTGGCCGGACGCTCGCCGGAGAAACTGGTCGCCGTGCGGTCGACTCTCGGCGAGGCCGCGCACTCCTGGCCCATTCTCAGCGCCGACGCCGCCAAGCCCTCGACGCTGGAGGCGATCGCCGCATCGACCCGCGTCGTGGTGACGACGGTCGGCCCCTACAGCAAATACGGTCTGCCGCTGGTCGAGGCGTGCGCGGCGGCCGGCACCGACTATGCCGACCTGACCGGGGAGGCGATGTTCGTCCGGCAGAGCATCGACGGCTTCTACAAGCAGGCGGTCGACACCGGCGCCCGGATCGTGCACGCCTGCGGCTTCGACTCGGTGCCCTCCGACATGACCGTCTACGAACTGTTCCGGCGCGCCCGCCAGGACGCCGCGGGGGATCTGCTGGACACCAACTTCGTGCTGCGCGGTTTCTCCGGCGGGGTGTCCGGGGGAACGATCGCGTCCATGATCGAGGTGTTCCGGGCCACCTCCGGCGATCCCGACGTTCGCAAGATGCTCGAGGACCCCTACACCCTGACCTCCGACCGCGGTGCCGAGCCGGAACTGGGCGGCCAGCCGGACCTGCCGTGGCGCCGCGGCTCCGAGATCGCCCCAGAGCTGGCCGGGCTGTGGGCGGGCGGGTTCGTGATGGCCATGTACAACACCCGTATCGTGCGGCGCAGCAACGCCCTGCTCGACTACGCCTACGGTCGCCGCTTCCGCTACGCGGAATACATGAGCGTGGGACCGTCCGTGCTCGCCCCGGTCACCTCGGCGGTGGCCACCGCGGCCACCGCCGGCACCGCCGCGTTGGGCAGCCGGTTCTTCCGCTTCCTGCCGCGCCGGCTGGTCGAGCGGCTGGCGCCCAAGCCGGGCACCGGTCCCAGCCAGGAGGTCCGCGATCAGGGCTGGTACCGGGTCGAGACTTACACCACCACCAGCTCCGGCGCGCGCTACGTGGCCACCATGTCCCAAAGCGGGGATCCCGGCTACAAGGCGACCTCGGTGATGCTGGGGGAGTGCGCGCTGGCGCTGGCGATGGACCGCGACAAGCTGCCCGAGCTCTACGGCGTGCTCACCCCGGCCGCCGCGATGGGCGACGCCCTGCTGGCCCGATTCCCGGGGGCGGGCATCTCGCTGGAGTCCGCCCGGCTGAACTGAGTGCGCTGACTCCACTGCGCTGTCGGCGTAACCGATGCGCGGATCGCCCACCGGCGACTACTGTCTGAGGCGTTCTCGGCAAACACGACAAAGGAACTTTGACATGGCCGGTCTCGACGACCTCATCAACCAGATCCCGGTGGCGGATATCGCCAACAAACTCGGAGCCGACCCGGGCCAGGTGAGCCAGGCCATCGCGACCCTGGTGCCCACGCTGCTCGGCAGCCTGCAGGAAAACGTCCAGGCCGACGACATCGACTCCACCGAACTGGAGTCGGTCGTGGTCGCCGAGGGTCAGAGCGACCTGCTGACCGGCGGGGTCGACGTCAACCAGCTCGACGAGAATCAGGGCAACCAGATGGTTGCCAGCCTCTTCGGCGGCAACGACACCAACCAGGTCGCCTCGGCGCTGTCCGGGGCCGGCGCGCCGGGCGGGGATCTCATCAAGCGGCTGCTGCCGATGCTGGCCCCCATCGTGCTGGCCTACGTCGGCCAGCAGTTCTCCCAGAAGAACGCCGGGGGCGCTCAGGCGCAGGCCGCGCCGGGCGGCGGCATGGGCGACATCCTGGGCAGCATCCTCGGTGGGGCGGCCGGTGGCGGTGGCGGTGGCAACAACCCGCTCGGCGCCATCCTCGGCAGTGTGCTGGGCGGTGGTCAGAGCAACCAGGGCGGCGCGCTGGGCAGCATCCTGGGCGGGCTGCTGCGCGGCGGCAAGTAACTCGACGATTTAGACGGGTGCGAGCAGGTCGCCGGACGGCCTGCTCGCACCCGTTTCTAGAATCGACCGGTGCCCACCACTGATCCCACCCGCGCCCCCGCCGACCCGTCGGCCCTGCCCAAGTCCTGGGATCCGGGTGCGGTAGAGACCGAGATTTACCAGGGGTGGGTCGACGCGGGTTACTTCACCGCCGATCCGGCCAGCGGCAAACCGCCGTACTCGATCGTGCTGCCGCCGCCGAACGTCACCGGCAGCCTGCACATGGGCCATGCGCTCGACCACACCCTGATGGACGCGCTGACCCGCCGCAAGCGGATGCAGGGCTACGAGGTGTTGTGGCTGCCCGGAATGGACCATGCCGGCATCGCCACCCAGACGCTGGTGGAGAAGCAACTCGGCGCCGAGGGCGTGCACAAGGACGACCTCGGCCGGGAGCGGTTCATCGAGAAGGTCTGGGAGTGGAAGCACACTTCCGGGGGGACGATCGGCGCCCAGATGCGCCGGCTCGGCGACGGGGTGGACTGGAGCCGTGACCGCTTCACCATGGACGAGGGGCTGTCCCGTGCGGTCCGCACCATCTTCAAACGGCTCTACGACGCCGGTCTGATCTATCGGGCGGAGCGGCTGGTCAACTGGTCGCCGGTGCTGCAGACCGCCATCTCCGACCTCGAGGTGAAGTACGAAGAGGTCGAGGGCGAACTCGTCTCGTTCCGCTACGGCTCCCTCGACGACGACCAGCCGCACATCGTGGTGGCCACCACCCGGGTCGAAACGATGCTCGGCGACACCGCGATCGCCGTGCACCCCGATGACGAGCGCTATCGGCACCTGGTCGGCGCCACGCTGCCCCACCCGTTCCTGGAGCGCGAGATCGTGATCGTCGCCGACGAGCACGTCGATCCGGAGTTCGGAACCGGCGCGGTCAAGGTCACCCCGGCCCACGACCCCAACGACTTCGAGATCGGCCTTCGGCACAACCTTCCGATGCCCACGATCATGGACACCGCCGGCCGGATCGCCAATACCGGAACGCAATTCGACGGGCTGGACCGATTCGAGGCCCGCTACGCGGTACGCCAGGCGCTGACCGAGGACGGCCGGATCGTCGCCGAGAAACGCCCCTACCTGCACAGCGTCGGGCACTCCGAGCGCAGCGGCGAGCCGATCGAGCCCCGACTGAGCATGCAGTGGTGGGTCAAGGTCTCCTCGATGGCCAAGGCGGCCGGTGACGCTGTGCGCGGCGGCGACATCGTGATCCACCCCAAGAGCCTGGAGCCGCGCTGGTTCGCCTGGGTCGACGATATGCACGACTGGTGCATCTCGCGCCAGCTCTGGTGGGGTCACCGGATCCCGATCTGGCACTCGCCTGACGGTGAGACCGTCTGCGTCGGCCCCGACGAGACGCCGCCGGAGGGCTGGCAGCAGGACCCCGACGTCCTGGACACTTGGTTCTCCTCGGCGCTGTGGCCCTTCTCCACCATGGGGTGGCCGGACCGCACGCCCGATCTCGAAAAGTTCTATCCCACCAGCGTTCTCGTCACCGGCTACGACATCCTGTTCTTCTGGGTGGCCCGGATGGTCATGTTCGGCACCTTCGTCGCCGACGACGCCGCCATCACCGGCGACGGCAATCGTGGGCCGCAGGTGCCGTTCGAGAACGTCTTCCTGCACGGCCTGATCCGCGACGAACACGGCCGCAAGATGAGCAAGTCCCGCGGCAACGGCATCGACCCGCTGGACTGGGTCGAGTTGTTCGGCGCCGACGCCCTGCGCTTCACCCTGGCCCGCGGCGCGAGCCCCGGGGGAGACCTGTCCATCGGCGAGGATCACGCGCGCGCCTCGCGCAACTTCGCCACCAAACTGTTCAACGCCACCCGGTTCGCGCTGATGAACGGCGCCGCCCCGGCGTCGCTACCGGCCACCGCCGAGCTCACCGACGCCGACCGCTGGATTCTGGGCCGGCTCGAGCAGGTCCGTTCCGAGGTCGATGCGGCCTTGGAGGGCTACGAGTTCAGCCGAGCCTGCGAGGCGCTCTATCACTTCGCCTGGGACGAGTTCTGCGACTGGTATCTGGAGCTGGCCAAGGTCCAGCTCGCCGGGGGAGTGGGTCACACCACCGCCGTGCTGGCCGCGGTGCTCGACACCCTGCTCAAGCTGCTGCATCCGGTGATGCCGTTCGTCACCGAGGTGCTGTGGAAGTCGCTGACCAGCCGGGAGTCACTGGTGATCGCCGAGTGGCCGGCGGCCTCCGGCCTCGAACTGGATCCCACCGCGGCGCAGCGGGTCGCCGATCTGCAGAAGCTGGTCACCGAGGTGCGCCGGTTCCGCAGCGACCAGGGGCTGGCCGACCGGCAGAAGGTGCCCGCCCGGATCGGCGGCATCGAGGGGGCCGGACTGGCCGAGCAGGCCGCGCCGGTAACGGCGCTGGCCTGGCTGACCGACCCGTCGGCGGACTTCCGTCCCACCGCGCAGGTGGAGGTGCGGCTCTCCGGCGGAACGGTCCTGGTGGAACTGGACACCTCCGGGACCGTGGACGTGGCCGCCGAGCGGCGCCGGCTGGAGAAGGACCTGGCAGCCGCCCAGAAGGAACTCGCCGCCACGTCGGCCAAGCTCGGCAACGACGCGTTCCTGGCCAAGGCGCCCGGTGAGGTCGTCGACAAGATCCGGGACCGGCAGAAGCTGGCTGGTGAAGAGGTGGACCGGATCACCGCGCGCCTGGCTGCGCTGGCATGACCGAGCCGGAGTCCGAGCCGACACTCGACGAGATAGCGGCACTTTTGCAGGTGGATCACCTGCTCGACCAGCGCTGGCCGGAGAGCAAGCCGATCCCCTCGACGACCCGGATGGAAATGCTGATGGAGTTGCTCGGCTCCCCGCAGCGCAACTATCCGTCGATCCACATCGGCGGCACCAACGGCAAGACCTCGGTGGCGCGGATGGTCGATGCGCTGCTGACCGCGTTCGGTCAGCGCACCGGGCGCACCACCAGCCCGCATCTGCAGTCGCCGGTCGAGCGGATCGCCATCGACAACCGGCCGATCAGCCCGGCCCGCTACGTCGAGACCTACACCGAGATCGAGCCGTACGTCCAGATGGCCGACGCTCATTCGGTCGCCGATCACGGCCCGGCGATGAGCAAGTTCGAGGTGATCACCGCCATGGCCTTCGCGGCCTTCGCCGACGCGCCGGTCGATATCGCCGTGGTGGAGGTCGGCATGGGCGGCTGCTGGGACGCCACCAACGTCGTCGACGCCCCGGTGGCGGTGATCACGCCGATCAGCATGGATCACTCCGAATTCCTCGGAGCCACCGTCGGCGAGATCGCCGCGGAGAAGGCCGGCATCATCGGCGCCCCGCGCGGAGATCTCGTCCCGGTCGACACCGTCGCGGTGATCGGTCGTCAGCCGCCCGAGGCCATGGCGGTGCTGTTGGGGCACGCGGTGCGCAACGACGCCGTCGTGGCCCGGGAGGACTCGGAGTTCGCGGTGCTGAGCCGTCAGGTCGCCGTCGGCGGGCAGATGCTCGAACTCCAAGGCCTCGGAGGGGTCTACTCCGAGATCTTCCTGCCGCTGCACGGTGAGCATCAGGCGCACAACGCCGCCGTCGCGCTCGCGGCGGTCGAAGCCTTCTTCGGCGCCGGGGCCGGCCGCCAGCTCGACGCCGAGTTGGTCCGGGCCGGATTCGCCGCAGCGCGCAGCCCCGGCCGTCTGGAGCGGATGCGCAGCGCGCCGGCGGTGTTCATCGACGCGGCGCACAACCCCGGTGGCGCCGACGCGCTCGCATCGGCGTTGAGCAGCGAGTTCGACTTCCGCTACCTGGTGGGGGTGATCAGCGTGATGGACGGCAAGGACGTCACCGGCATCCTGTCCGCACTGGAACCGGCCTTCGACGTGCTGGTGGTGACCCATAACGGATCACCGCGGGCGCTGGACGTCGACGCACTGGCCGAACGGGCCGAGGAGGTCTTCGGGCCGGAGCGCGTCGTGCGCACGCAGACCCTCCCGGACGCGATCGAGACCGCTACCGCGCTGGCCGAGCGGGCCGCCGAGGGGTTCTCCGGGGCGGGCATCGTGATCACCGGTTCGGTCGTGACCGCCGGCGCAGCGCGCACCCTGTTCGGCAAGGACCCGCTGTGACGGCCCGGCCCGGCCCGTCTGACCCGTGGAAGAGCTTCCGCGGGGTGATGGCCGGCACGCTCATACTCGAGATCATCACGGTGCTGCTGGCGCTGCCCGTGGTCGCCGCGGTCGGCGGGGGCCTCACACCGTGGTCGACGGCCTACCTGGTCGGTTTCGCGGTGATGCTCGGCCTGCTGGCCGGTATGCAGGGCCGCCCCTGGGCGATCTGGGCCAATCTCGGCGTGCAGTTGCTGCTGGTCGCGGGCTTTTTGATCTATCCGGCCATCGGGTTCATCGGGGTGCTCTTCGTCGTGGTCTGGGGTGTGATCGCCTACCTGCGCGCCGAGGTGCTGCGCCGCCAGCGACTCGGTTTGTTACCCGGTCAGCAATCGGGAGAGGACTGACCGGTACGCTCCGCTGCGTGACTGAGCGGACTCTTGTGCTGATCAAACCCGACGGTGTCGAGCGGAGGGTGATCGGCGAGATCATCAACCGCATCGAGCGCAAGGGACTCACCATCGCGGCGCTGGAACTCAAGCACGTCGATGACGCGCTGGCCCGTGCGCACTACGCCGAACACGCCGAGAAGCCGTTCTTCGGCTCGTTGGTGGAGTTCATCACCTCCGGCCCGGTGGTCGCCGCGATCGTCGAGGGCCCGCGCGCCATCGCCGCGTGGCGCCAGCTGGCCGGTGGAACCGATCCGGTCGAGAAGGCGACACCCGGAACCATCCGCGGTGATTTCGGCCTGGAGACCCAGTTCAACCTCGTGCACGGCTCGGATTCGCCGGAGTCGGCGGCGCGCGAGATCGGACTGTGGTTCCCCGCTCTCTGACGCCGTAGCGGGGCGGCGAGTCCGCGCCAGTCGGCCGGTATGGGATACTGGTAACGGCCGTCCGGCAACGGGCGGTCCCGAATGAGACTTGCTGACGTGCGCGACCACCGCGGCCCGCGGTGCGGCGCGGACCGTCGACGGTCGTCATTCAGCCAGGCCCTGACCGGGATCATCTTGAGCCCGTCGGAGCGAGACCATGGACAGGCCCGGGTTCCGGCCCGGGCATACAGCGGAAGCCCTCGCGTGGCCGCGTCGACGAGACGCGCCCGGGGGCTTGAGGAGATTACGTGGCCGATGATGATCGCAACCAGGATCTGCCCGAAGCCTCGTCGCCGGGGCTCTCGTCCCCGGTCGGCGAGTTGGAGTTGCCCGAACGGCTGAGGGTCCACACCCTGGCCAGGGTCCTGGGCACCACTAGCAGGCGGGTGCTCGACGCGCTGAGGGAACTGGACGGACGCACCCGCAGTGCGCAGTCCAGCGTCGACCAGACCGATGCCCTGAAGGTGCGCGATGTCTTGGCCGCCGAGGCCCGGGCCGCCGAGGAGAGTGCCGCCTCCCAAGAACAGCCTGCTGACGAACAGGCCGCCGCTGAACCGCAGGCCGAGGTCGAGCCGGAGTCCCGGCTGATTCTGGAGACCCCGGAAGCCGAGACACCCGCCTACATGCCGCTGTTCGTCGCACCGCAGCCCGTCGCCGCCGCGCCGCCTGCCCCCGCCAAACACCGCAAGGACGGTGATGACCGCGAGGACGCTGACGAGAACGCCGATGCCGAGGAGTCCGAGGACGAGTCCGACGCCGAATCCGGGGACCGGCCGTCCAACCGTCGGCGCCGTCGCGGCCGTCGTGGCCGTGGCCGTGGGCGGGGCGAACAGGGTGGACCGGACGGCGAGGAGGCCGGTGCCGAGGACGCTGCGGAGGACTCTGCCGTGGCGAACCCTGATGATCAGGATGACCAATCCGAGGTCGATACCGGCGAAGACGTCGACGATGAGTCGGCCGGCGCCAAAAGCGGTACCCGGCGCCGGCGCCGTCGGCGCCGCCGGCCCGCCGGGGGTGGCGGTGCCGAGGACACGGACTCGAGCTCACCGGACGACCCGCCGAACACCGTCGTCCACGAGCGCGCCCCGCGCGAGAAGAACTCCCGCTCCGAATCCAACGAGATCCAGGGCATCAGCGGCTCCACCCGTCTGGAGGCCAAGCGGCAACGTCGCCGCGACGGCCGTGACGCCGGCCGCCGTCGCCCGCCGATCCTGACCGAAGCCGAGTTCCTGGCCCGCCGGGAGGCTGTCGACCGGGTGATGGTGGTGCGCGACAAGGTCCGCGCCGAACCGCCGAACCAGGGTTCGCGCTACACCCAGATCGCGGTTCTCGAGGACGGCATCGTCGTCGAGCACTTCGTGACCTCATCGGGCTCGGCGTCCCTGGTCGGCAACATCTATCTGGGCATCGTGCAGAACGTGCTGCCTTCGATGGAGGCGGCCTTCGTCGACATCGGCCGCGGCCGCAACGGCGTGCTGTATGCCGGCGAGGTCAACTGGGAGGCCGCCGGACTCGGCGGGTCCAATCGCAAGATCGAGCAGGCGCTCAAGCCGGGCGACTACGTCGTGGTCCAGGTCAGCAAGGATCCCGTCGGCCACAAGGGCGCCCGCCTGACCACGCAGGTGTCGCTGGCCGGCCGCTACCTGGTCTACGTGCCGGGGGCGTCGTCGACCGGTATCAGCCGTAAGCTTCCCGACACCGAACGCCAGCGGCTCAAGGAGATTCTGCGCGAGGTGGTGCCTGCCGAGGCCGGCGTGATCATCCGCACCGCCTCGGAGGGCGTCAAGGAAGAAGACATCCGCGCCGACGTCAATCGGTTGCAGGAACGCTGGGCCAAGATCGCCGAGGAGGCCGAACGGGTCAAGGGCAACAAGGCCGGGGCCGCGGTGCCGCTCTACGAGGAGCCCGACGTCCTGGTCAAGGTCATCCGCGATCTGTTCAACGAGGACTTCTCGGGCTTGATCGTCTCCGGCGATCACGCGTGGGAGACGATCACCGGCTACGTCAACTCCGTCGACCCGGAACTGGTCGCCAAGCTGACCAAGTACGACCCGCCCGGCGGTGACGGGCCGGACGTGTTCGCCGTTCATCGCATCGACGAGCAACTGGTCAAGGCCATGGACCGCAAGGTGTGGCTGCCCTCCGGCGGCACGCTGGTCATCGACCGGACCGAGGCGATGACCGTCGTCGACGTCAACACCGGCAAGTTCACCGGGGCCGGCGGCAATCTCGAGCAGACCGTCACCAAGAACAACCTGGAGGCGGCCGAGGAGATCGTTCGCCAACTGCGGCTGCGCGATATCGGCGGCATCGTGGTCATCGACTTCATCGACATGGTGCTGGAGTCCAACCGCGACCTGGTGCTGCGCCGGCTGACCGAGGCCCTGGCCCGCGACCGCACCCGCCACCAAGTGTCCGAGGTCACCTCGCTGGGCTTGGTGCAGCTGACCCGCAAACGTCTGGGCACCGGCCTGATCGAGGCCTTCTCCACCAACTGCCAGCAGTGCAGCGGGCGCGGGATCGTGGTGCACGCCGACCCGGTGGACCACGCGCCCGCCGCGGTTCGCGGCAAGTCCGAAACCTCCGGCGGTCGGCGAAACCGGCGCGGCAAGAAGCCCCGGACCGAGGAGCCGGCCGTGGCGCGGGTTCCCGCACACGGTCCCGAGCACCCGATGTTCAAGGCGATGGCCGCGGCGAAGAATGACGACGAGGACGGCGACGAGGACGGCGCGGAAGAGGCCGAAATCGAGGCCCTCGAGGAGTTGGCCTCCGAGGAACTCGAGGATGAGGGCCGCGACGAGGCCGCCGGCAAGGACGAAGACGATCTCGGCGATGAGGATGATGACGACGACGAGGATCTCGACGACGACGACGATGACGACGATGACGATGACGATGATGATGACGACGACATCGAACTCGACGAGGTCGACGAGGACGCGATCGACGACGAGGCCATCGAAGAGGACGAAGCCCTCGAAATCGTCGACGGGGACAACAGCGACCTTG
Source organism: Mycobacterium sp. (assembly GCA_020438905.1). Taxonomy (GTDB): domain Bacteria; phylum Actinomycetota; class Actinomycetes; order Mycobacteriales; family Mycobacteriaceae; genus Mycobacterium. The sequence continues at coordinate 28,107 of JAGQTQ010000125.1, read as the reverse complement.
ATGATGGGGACCCCGACGACGAGGCTGACGAGGACGCCGGCAATGCGCAGCCCGTTGTTGCCGCCGCCCCCCTGCGCCGCGCGCGCCGGCGCTCCGCGGCCCGGCCGGCCGGACCGCCCGCCCTCGACCGGTAGCCGGTTTGACCCTCGAGACGCTGCTCACGTAACCTTGAATGGTTGCCGCCAGGCCCTGCCGGCGGCAGCGGGACCGCCCGGTCAAACCGGGTGCGGCCCGCACACCCAGACCCGCTCGCGCAACCACCGGTAGCGCGTGCCCACGACACAGCGACGCCTGTCGCCGACACGGGAAGAGGAATGATGGCAGCCGATACAGCCACCTACGCGATCGTCAAGGCGGGCGGCAAGCAGTACAAGGTCGCCGTCGGGGACATCGTCAAGGTCGAGAAGATCGAGTCCGAGCCGGGCGCCTCGGTGTCGCTGCCGGTCGCTCTGGTCGTCGACGGGGCCAAGGTGACCACCGACGCCAAGGAACTGGCCAAGGTCGCGGTCACCGGCGAGATCCTCGAGCACACCAAGGGCCCGAAGATCCGCATCCACAAGTTCAAGAACAAGACCGGCTACCACAAGCGGCAGGGACACCGTCAGCAGCTGACCGTTCTCAAGGTCACCGGAATCAAGTAGCAGGAGGCGAACAATGGCACACAAGAAGGGCGCTTCCAGCTCACGTAACGGCCGCGAGTCCAATGCCCAGCGGCTCGGGGTCAAGCGTTTCGGCGGCCAGGTGGTCAAGGCCGGCGAGATCCTGGTTCGCCAGCGCGGCACTCACTTCCACCCCGGCGTCAACGTCGGCCGCGGCGGCGACGACACTCTGTTCGCCACCGCCCCCGGTGCGGTGGAGTTCGGCGTCAAGCGCGGTCGCAAGACCGTCAACGTCGTCCGCGCCGCTCGACCGGAGTAGGCCTCTTTCCGCGAGCGTGCATCCGCTGCGAATATCGGGCTGATTTTTCGCAGCAGGTGCACACTCGGCGATTGAAAGGACTCTGGCGATGCCGCGCTTCGTCGACCGCGTCGTGATCCACACCCGCGCGGGTAATGGCGGTAACGGGTGCGCCTCGGTTCACCGCGAGAAGTTCAAGCCGCTCGGCGGCCCGGACGGCGGCAACGGAGGGCGCGGCGGCAGCGTCGTGCTGGTGGTCGACCCGCAGGTGCACACCCTGCTCGACTTCCACTTCCATCCGAACGTGGTCGCACCCTCTGGCAAGCAGGGTCAGGGCTCCAACCGCGACGGGGGCGCCGGCGGTGACCTGGAGGTAAGGGTTCCCGACGGCACCGTCGTGCTCGACGAGCACGGCCGCCTGCTGGCCGATCTCGTCGGCGCGGGCACCCGTTTCGTCGCCGCCGAGGGCGGCCGCGGCGGACTGGGCAACGCGGCCTTGGCCTCCCGGGCCCGCAAGGCTCCCGGGTTCGCTCTGCTGGGAGAGAAGGGCCAGGCCCGGGACCTCACCCTGGAACTCAAGACCGTCGCCGACGTCGGGCTGATCGGGTTCCCGTCGGCCGGTAAGTCCTCTCTGGTGTCGACCATCTCGGCGGCCAAGCCGAAAATCGCCGACTATCCGTTCACCACGCTGGTGCCCAACCTCGGCGTGGTCTCCGCCGGCGAGCACACCTTCACCGTCGCCGACGTCCCGGGTCTCATCCCGGGTGCCTCGGAGGGTCGCGGGCTGGGCCTGGACTTCCTGCGCCACATCGAACGCTGCGCGGTGCTCGTGCACGTCGTCGACTGCGCCACGCTGGAGCCGAACCGCGACCCGATTTCCGACATCGACACCCTGGAAGCCGAACTCGCCGCCTACCGGCCCACCCTTCAGGCCGACTCGGTGCTGGGCGACCTGGCCGACCGTCCGCGCGCGGTGGTGCTGAACAAGATCGACGTCCCCGAGGCCCGCGAACTCGCGGACTTCGTGCGCCCCGAGATCGAACAACGCGGTTGGCCGGTCTTCGAGGTGTCCACGGTCACCAGGGAAGGTCTGCGCGAGTTGACCTTCGCACTGTGGGACCTGGTTTCCTCCTACCAGGCCGCCCAGCCCCCGGTGGTGGCCCGCCGTCCGGTGATCCGGCCCGTTCCGGTGGATGCCAGTGGCTTCACCGTCGAGCCCGATCCGGCCCATCGCGGCGGCTTCATCGTGCGCGGTACCCGGCCCGAGCGCTGGGTGGCTCAGACCGACTTCGAGAACGACGAGGCGGTCGGATACCTCGGTGACCGGCTCGCCCGCCTCGGCGTCGAGGAGGAACTGCTCAAGCGCGGAGCCAAGCCGGGTTGCGCGGTCACCATCGGCGAGATGACCTTCGACTGGGAGCCGCAGACCCCGGCCGGGGTCGACGTCGTCCCGACCGGCCGCGGCACCGACGCCCGGCTCGAACGCAATGATCGCGTCGGCGCGTCCGAGCGCAAGGAGGCCCGCCGGCAGCGCCGTCAGCACGGCGACGACGAGCAGTGAGCGTCCACCGAGAGTCCGTCCGCAGCGCTCGCAGCGTCGTCGTCAAGATCGGCACCACCGCGCTGACGGACTCGCGCGGTTTGTTCGACCCCGGCCGCCTGGCCGCCCTGGCCGAGGCCATCGAGGCCCGGATGAAGGCGGGCAGCGACGTGGTGATCGTCTCCTCGGGGGCCATCGCGGCCGGGATCGAGCCGCTGGGTCTGACCCGCCGTCCCGCCGACCTGGCCACCAAGCAGGCCGCGGCCAGCGTCGGACAGGTCGCGCTGGTCAACGCCTGGAGCACCGCGTTCGGCCGCTATGACCGCACCGTCGGGCAGGTGCTGCTCACCGCCCACGACATCGCCCAGCGGGTCCAGCACACCAACGCCCAGCGCACCCTGGACCGTTTGCGGGCACTGCATGCGGTGGCGATCGTCAACGAGAACGACACCGTGGCCACCAACGAGATCCGCTTCGGCGACAACGACCGTCTCTCGGCGCTGGTCGCCCACCTCGTCGGCGCGGACGCGCTGGTGCTGCTCTCCGATATCGACGGCCTGTACGACGGTGATCCCCGCAAGTCCGCCGACGCGCGGTTCATCCCCGAGGTGGCCGGCCCGGATGACCTGGATGGGGTGGTCGCCGGGCAGGGCAGCCGGCTGGGCACCGGCGGTATGGCCTCGAAACTGTCCTCGGCGCTGCTGGCCGCCGACGCCGGGGTGCCGGTGCTGCTGGCCGCCGCCTCCGACGCCGCCGCCGCCCTCACCGAGGCGTCAGTGGGCACCGTGTTCGCCCCGCGCCCGGCGAGGATGTCGGCGCGGAAGTTCTGGATGCGCTACGCGGCCGAAGCCGCCGGGGCACTGACCCTGGATCCCGGCGCGGTGCACGCGGTGATCACCCAGCGCCGTTCCCTGCTGCCAGCCGGGATCACCGCGGTGGCCGGGCGGTTCGTCGGTGGTGACGTCGTCGAACTGCACGGCGTCGGACGGGGCGATGGTGGGCCGCGGTGTGGTGGCCTACGACGCCTCGGAACTGGCCACCATGATCGGCCGCTCGACCTCGGAACTGCCGGCCGAACTGCGCCGGCCCGCGGTTCACGCCGACGATCTGGTACCGACCTGACCGATCAGGGCGCCGAACACCTCCCGGATCGCCGTCGCTCGCCGTGTCGCCGCCTCCAGCGCGTCATCCTCGGCCGGTCGGACCGGGATGCCGTGGGCATGGGCGGTCGCTTCGACGCAATCCCGCACCGCCGGGTCGGTCAGCACCAGCGCCGCCGGGATGCCCGGGGACATCAGCTTGTCGCGCACCAGGCCCTTGTAGTGCACGTCGGCCGGTAGGTAGAGGGTGAACACGCCCTTGTCCAGGCGCAGGTCGGCGGCCAGCGCCGCCACCGTCAGTGCGGTGTGGGTCAGACCGTCGAGCAGCAGGTTGCGGCCGGGAAACCTCCAGATCGGCAGCCGGTCGACCTGCCGGGTGATGGCGTCGGTGAACAGGTAGCCGACCAGCCGGCGGGTACGGATCTCGGTCACCCGGTCCCAGGGCACCTCGCGGCCGTCGAACTCGATGAAGCCGGGGCTGAGCACCACCGACGCCGAACCGGTTGAGGTGACGGGCCAGCGGGCGGGCCAGGGTGGGTACCGCGGGCAGGCTCGCGGCGAAATCGCCGAAGCCCAGGCCCCAGCGGTGGGTCAGCGGCCCGGCGTCGGGCCGGACCGGTTTCATCACCGCGCTGCCGATGCCGACCGCCAGCGCGGTGGCTCCGTCCACCAGGGAGACCATGGACTCCTCCACCTTCCGCGTCGCTGCTTGTCGCCGACCCTACGGCACCGTCGGCCGGGTGCCGGTCAACTCCTCGGCCAGCAGCGCCAGCATCGGCGAGCATCCGGCGTCCACCTTCACCGTGGCCAGGTCGTCGCCGCGGGTGGGGCCACGGTTGACGATGGCGACCGGGATGCCCAGCGCGGCGGCACGGCGGACGAACCGGTAGCCGGAGAACACCGTCAGCGAGGAGCCGGCCACCAACAGCGCCTCTGCGGAGTCCACCATCGAATACGCCTGATCCACAACGTCTTTGGCGACCGATTCGCCGAAGTAGACGATATCGGGTTTGAGCATTCCGCCGCATGCCGGGCAGTCCACGAACCGGAACGAGGCGGTGTCGGCGACCACCGCGTCGGCGTCCGGCGCCACCGCCAGCGCCCCCAGGCGTTCGGCCCGTTCGGTGAACCCGGGATTGGCCGCCTCGAGGCGTTCGGCCAGCGCGGCGCGGCTCATGCTGTGACGGCAGTCCAGGCAGACCACCCGCGCGTAGGTGCCGTGCAGGTTGATCACCGTCGCGCTGCCCGCCTTGGTGTGCAGCAGATCGACGTTCTGGGTGATCACGCCGGTGACCACCCCGGCGCGCTCCAGAGCGGCCAGTGCGCGGTGCCCGGCGTTGGGTTCGGTCGCCGCCATATGCCGCCAGCCGAGGTGGTTGCGGGCCCAGTAGCGCCGGCGGAACTCTGGGCTGGAGGTGAACTGCCGGATGGTCATCGGGTTGGCCGGCGGCGAGTCCGGACCCCGGTAGTCCGGAATGCCCGAGTCGGTGGAGATGCCCGCCCCGGTCAGCACCGCCACGCGCCGCCCGGCCAGCAGGGCGACGAGTTCGGGTGCGTCCACAACGACGAGGGTAGGCGTCGGCCTGCGACAATGGGGCGTGGACTTTTTCTCCGCGTATGCCCGTGGATTCGCGCGGGTGGCCGCATGCACCCACCACACGGTCCTGGCCGACCCGGCCGCCAACGCCGAGTCGGTGCTCCGGATCGCACGGGAGTGCCACGAGGACGGCGTGGCGGTGGCGGTCTTTCCCGAGTTGACCCTGTCGGGCTATTCGATCGAGGACATCCTGCTGCAGGACAGCCTGCTCGACGCCGTCGAAGCGGCGCTTGCCGACGTGGTCGACGCCTCGGCCTACCTACTGCCGGTGCTCGTCGTGGGCGCCCCCCTGCGCCATCTGCACCGGATCTACAACACCGCGGTGGTGATCCACCGCGGCACGGTGCTCGGCGTGGCGGTCAAGTCCTACCTGCCCACCTACCGGGAGTTCTACGAGCGCCGCCAGTTCGCGCCCGGCGACGATATGGGCGGAACCATTCGGCTGCTGGGCGCCGAGGTCCCGTTCGGACCCGACCTGCTCTTCGCCGCCGAGGACACCCCGGGTCTGGTGTTGCACGCCGAGATCTGCGAGGACATGTTCGTCCCGGTTCCCCCCAGCGCCCAGGCCGCACTGGCCGGCGCCACCGTGCTGGCCAACCTCTCCGGCAGCCCCATCACCATCGGGCGCGCCGAGGACCGCGGCCTGCTGGCCCGATCGGCCTCGGCGCGCTGCCTGGCGGCCTACGTCTACGCCGCGGCCGGGGAGGGCGAGTCCAGCACCGATCTGGCCTGGGACGGCCAGACCATGATCTACGAGAACGGCCGGCTGCTGGCCTCCTCGGAGCGGTTCCCGAAAGGGGAGCGGTACTCGGTGGCCGACGTCGATCTGGACCTGCTGCGCGCCGAGCGGCTGCGGATGGGCACCTTCGACGACAACCGCCGCCACCACCGGGCGGGACTGAACTCGTTTCGCCGCATCGGTTTCCGGCTCGACCCGCCGGGCGGGGACATCGGGCTGCGCCGTGAGGTCCAGCGATTCCCGTTCGTGCCCAACGACCCCGCAAGGCTCGAGCAGGACTGCTACGAGGGCTACAACATCCAGGTCTCCGGCCTCGAGCAGCGGCTGCGCGCGCTGAACTACCCCAAGGTCGTCATCGGGGTCTCCGGCGGTCTGGACTCCACCCACGCCCTGATCGTCGCGGCGCGGGCGATGGACCGGGAGGGGCGTCCGCGTAGCGACATCCTGGCCTTCAGCCTGCCCGGATTCGCCACCGGTGAGCACACCCGAAGCAACGCGGCCCGCCTGTGCGCGGCGCTCGGTGTCACCTTCGAGGAGATCGACATCCGCTCCACCGCCGAGGTGATGCTCACCGAGATGGGCCACCCCTACTCGCGCGGGGAGAAGGTCTACGACGTCACCTTCGAGAACGTCCAGGCCGGGTTGCGCACCGACTACCTATTCCGCATTGCCAACCAGCGCGGCGGCATCGTGCTGGGCACCGGGGACCTCTCGGAGCTGGCGCTGGGCTGGTCGACCTACGGGGTCGGCGATCAGATGAGCCACTACAACGTCAACGGCGGCGTGCCGAAAACACTGATTCAGCATCTGATCCGGTGGGTCATCGCCTCCGGGGAGTTCGACGAGGAGGTCGGCGAGATCCTGCAGTCGGTGCTCGACACCGAGATCACCCCCGAGTTGGTGCCGGCCGGTGAGGACGGGCAGGTGCAGAGCAGCGAGGCCACGGTCGGCCCGTACCCGCTGCAGGACTTCTCGCTGTTCTGGGTACTGCGCTACGGGTTCCGACCGTCGAAGGTCGCCTTTTTGGCCTGGCACGCCTGGGGCGACGCCGACCGCGGACAGTGGCCGCCCGGGTTCCCGGCCGCCAAGCGGTACGCCTACTCGCTGGCCGAGATCCGGCGCTGGCTGGCGGTGTTCGCCAAGCGTTTCTACTCCTTCAGCCAGTTCAAGCGCTCGGCGATGCCCAACGGGCCCAAGGTCTCCCATGGCGGTTCGCTGTCCCCGCGCGGGGACTGGCGCGCGCCATCGGATATGGCGGCGACGGTGTGGCTGGAGGAGATCGAACGGGATATCCCGGGACGCTGAGGTCAGGCCGGGGGAGGCGCGACGCCCAGGACCCGTTGCAGATCCGGCTTCATCGCCTGTAATTGCGCGCCCCAATAGCCCCAACTGTGGGTTCCGGCGGGCGGGAAGTTGAAGACGGCGTTGCGTCCGCCCGCGGCCAGGTACTTCTTCTGGAACTCCTTGTTGGTATCCAGGGTGACGTTCTCCAGATAGCCGGCCGTGAAGAGGTTGGCGATACTGGGGTCGGCGGTGTTGTCCAGGTCCGAGGGAGCCCCGGTGCCGCAGTAGATCCACACCGCGGTGCCGTTGGCCACCAGGCGGGGGATGTTGACCATCGGATCGTTTCGCTGCCAGGCGATGTCGTTCTTGGGTCCCCACATGTCGGTGGCGCTGTAGCCGCCGGCGTCGCGCATCGCGACGTTCATCAGGATCGGCCACAGCCCAAGCGAGGGGTTGAGGAAACCCGACAGTGATGCCGCGAACAGGAACTGGGTGGGATGCCAGATCGCCAGGTTCAGCGCCGAGCCTCCCGACATCGACAGTCCCACAATGGCATTGCCGGTCGGGGAGACACCCTTGTTGGCGGCCAGCCAGGCCGGCAGCTCCCGAGTCAGGAAGGTCTCCCACTTATAGGTGACGGTGCCGCTGCGGCCCTTGGCGGGCCGGTACCAGTCGGTGTAGAAGCTGGACTGCCCACCGACCGGCATCACGATGGACAGGCCCGAGTCGTGGTACCACTCGAAGGCGGCGGTGTTGATATCCCAGCCGTTGGTCTCGTCCTCGGCCCGCAGGCCGTCGAGCAGGTAGACCGCGTGCGGCCCGCCGTACTGGAACTCCATCCGGATGTTTCGGCCCATCGCCGGGGAGGGCACGTCGAAGATCTCGATCGGCAGGCCCTCACGGGAGAAGGCGGCCGCGGTCGGGGTGGGCAGCAGTCCGGCCAGCAGCAGTGCCGCGCCGATCGACGCGCCGAACCGGCGAAGTCCAGAGACGATCACCGAAGCAAGGTAACCAGCGCCCAGGCGCGACAACGGCCGCGACGCCCCGGCGTGATCGCTTCGTTAAGCCTTAGCAACACGGGTCAGCAACACGGGTCGCCGCGCCACGCTTCCAGACCCTCGCGGACCGCGAACCCGGCGATCACCAGTGCCGCGACGGAGTCGGACCAACTCCAGCCGAACAGCGCGTTGAGCCCCAGGCCCACCAGAAGCGCCGCGGACAGATAGCTGCACAGCAGCGTCTGTTTGGCCTCGGCCACCGCCGAGGTCGAACCGATCTCGCGTCCGGTGCGGATCTGCGCCCAGGCCAGCAGTGGCATCACCGCCAGGCTCACCGCGGCAAGGGCGATGCCCAGCGGCGAGGGTCTGGGCTCGCCGATCCCGGCCAGTGCCAGCACCGACTCCACCGTCACGTAGGCGGCCAGGGCGAAGAACGACACCGCGATGAATCGCAATGCGGCTTTCTCCCGGCGCTCGGGGTCCTCGGCGGCGAACTGCCAGGCGACCGCGGCCGCGGCGGCGACCTCGATCACCGAGTCCAGCCCGAAGCCGACCAGGGCGGTCGACGACGCCTGTATCCCGGCGCTCAGCGCGATCAGGGCCTCGATCACGTTGTAGCCGATGATCGACCACGCCAGCAGCCGGATCCGGCGCCGCAGCACGGCGCGACGGGCTGTGGTCGGATCGCCCGCCGCAGTGGTCACGATGGCGAGGTTATCCCCAACCTGCCGGTTGGTGGGGAACCGATACCCTGGTGCGATGAGCGTGCAAGCCCTCTCGACCACCGCGGGCTCCGATCTTCGCGAGACCGTGCACGACGCCGCCCGGCGGGCCCGGGTGGCGATGCGCACACTGGGCACGCTGACCACCGCGGTCAAGGACCGCGCACTGCACGCCGCCGCCGATGCCGTTCTCACCCACACCCGTCAGATCCTGGCCGCCAACGCCGAGGACCTGCAGGCCGCGCGCGCGGCGGGAACACCCGAGGCGATGCTCGACCGCCTGGCACTGAACCCGCAGCGGGTCGACGGCATCGCGGCCGGGCTGCGACAGGTGGCGGGCCTGCCCGACCCCATCGGCGAGGTGGTGCGCGGTCGCACCCTGCCCAACGGCCTGCAACTGCGCCAGCAGCGAGTGCCGCTGGGAGTGGTGGGCATCGTTTACGAGGGCCGGCCCAACGTCACCGTGGACGCCTTCGGGCTCACGCTCAAGTCGGGCAATGCGGTGCTGCTGCGCGGCAGCTCCTCGGCGGCGCACTCCAACGCCGAACTGGTCACCGTGCTGCGCGGAGCGCTGTCCGGCGAGGGCCTGCCCGCCGACGCGGTACAACTGCTGCCCAGCGCCGACCGCGCCAGCGTCACCCACCTCATCCAGGCCCGCGGCCTGGTCGACGTGGTGATCCCGCGGGGCGGGGCCGGACTGATCGAGGCGGTGGTACGCGACGCGACCGTGCCGGCGATCGAAACCGGGGTCGGCAACTGCCACGTCTATGTGCACGCCGACGCCGACCTCGACGTGGCCGAGCGGATCGTGTTGAACGCCAAGACCCGTCGGCCCAGCGTGTGCAACGCCGCCGAGACCCTGCTGATCGACGCCGCCATCGCCGACGTGGCCGCACCGCAGCTGCTCGGCGCCCTGCGGCGGGCGGGGGTGACGGTGCACGAGAACCCCACCGAGGACGAACTGCGCGCCGAGTTCCTGTCGATGGACATCGCCGCGGCCGTCGTGGACGGCATCGACGCCGCGATCGAACACATCAACACCTACGGAACCGGGCACACCGAGGCCATCGTCACCACCGATCTCGCTGCCGCGCAACGCTTCACCGAGCGGGTGGACGCCGCCGCGGTGATGGTCAACGCCTCCACGGCGTTCACCGATGGCGAGCAGTTCGGATTCGGCGCCGAGATCGGCATCTCCACCCAGAAACTGCACGCCCGCGGCCCGATGGGGCTGTCCGAGTTGACCTCGACCAAGTGGATCGTCTTCGGAGACGGCCACATTCGGCCCGTCTGAACCGCGATGACTGGAGATTGACAGTGACCGAGACCCCGGCACCACCGGTTCCGATGTTCGCCGACATCGAGGACGTCAAAGTCAGGCTGGCCGCCACCGGGTACCTCGCCGACACCGCCACCGCCACCGCGGTGTTCCTGGCCGACCGGCTGGGCAAGCCGCTGTTGGTCGAGGGCCCCGCCGGGGTTGGCAAGACCGAACTGGCCCGCGCGGTGGCACAGGCCACCGGTTCCGGACTGGTCCGGTTGCAGTGCTACGAGGGGGTTGACGAGGCCCGGGCGCTGTATGAGTGGAACCACGCCAAGCAGATCCTGCGGATCCAGTCCGGCTCCGCCGGCGGCGACTGGGACCGCACCAAGGACGACGTGTTCAGCGAGGAGTTCCTGCTGTCGCGGCCGCTGCTGACCGCGATCCGGCGCACCGATCCCACGGTGCTGCTCATCGACGAGACCGACAAGGCCGATATCGAGATCGAGGGACTGCTGCTGGAGGTGCTCAGCGACTTCGCGGTCACCGTCCCCGAACTGGGCACCATCACCGCGTCCCGCAAGCCGTTCGTGGTGCTCACCTCCAACGCCACCCGGGAGCTGTCCGAGGCGCTCAAACGCCGATGCCTGTTCCTGCACATCGACTTTCCCGACCCCGACCTGGAACGGCGCATCCTGCTCTCCCGCGTTCCGGAACTGCCGGAGCGCCTGGCCGCCGAACTGGTCCGCATCATCGGCGTGCTGCGCGGGATGCAGCTGAAGAAACTGCCCTCGGTGGCCGAGACCATCGACTGGGGGCGCACCCTGCTGGCGCTGGGCATGGACACCATCGACGACGCGACCATCGCCGCGACGCTGGGGGTGGTGCTCAAGCACCAGTCCGACCAGCAGCGCGCCGCCGGAGAGCTTCGGTTGAACTGACATGGCCGCCCGCCGGACCCGCCCACCCCAGCCGCTGGCCCCTCACGGCCTGCCGGGACATCTGGTCGGCTTCGTCGAAGCCCTTCGCGCCCAGGGTATCTCGGTCGGTCCCTCAGAGACCGTCGACGCCGGTGAGGTTCTCGGTGTCCTCGACCTCAGCGATCGCGAGACGGTGCGCGAGGGGTTGGCTTGCGCGGTGCTGCGCCGGCCCGAGCACCGCGGCACCTATGACGCGTTGTTCGATCTGTGGTGGCCGGCTGCACTGGGCGGGCGCACCGTGCTCGCCGAGCCCGGCGAGGCCGGCCCTGATTCCCCGGACCCCCAGGACGTCGAGGCGATGCGGGGTATGTTGCTGGACCTGCTCATCGAGAACCCCGACATCGGCGAGATGGACGCCAGTTTGGTGGCACTGATCGCCCAGATCGTGGAGGCATACGGCCGGTACACCTCCAGTCGCGGCCCGTCCTACTCGGCTTATCAAGCGCTCAAGGCGATGGAACTGGGCCAGTTGCAGGGCCGCCTGCTGGCCGGCCTGCTGGCCCCGTACGGCGACGAACCGTCGCCCACGAGTGAACAGATCGCCAAGTCCGTTGCCGCCCGGAAGATCGCCCAGTTGCGCCGGATGGTGGAGGGGGAGACCAAACGGCGCACCGCCGAACGGCTGGGTCGTGAACATGTGCAGACCTACGGCATCCCGCAATTGGCCGAGAACGTCGAATTCCTGCGCGCCTCCGGTGACCAACTGCGTCAGATGCGCCGGGTGGTCGCCCCGCTGGCCCGGATGCTGGCCTCCCGGCTCGCGGCCAAGCGCCGCCGTCACCGTGCCGGGGCGATCGACCTGCGCAAGACCCTGCGCAAGTCGATGTCGACCGGCGGCGTCCCGATCGACGTGGTGCTGCGCAAGCCCCGTCCGGCCCGACCGGAACTGGTGGTGCTCTGCGACATGTCCGGTTCGGTCGCCGGATTCAGCCACTTCACGCTGCTTCTGGTGCACGCCCTGCGCCAGCAGTTCTCCCGGGTGCGGGTGTTCGCCTTCATCGACACCACCGACGAGGTCACCCACATGTTCGGCCCCGATGCCGACTTGGCCGTGGTGATCCAGCGTGTCACCCGGGAGGCCGGGGTCTTCACCCGCGACGGGCACTCCGACTACGGCAACGCCTTCGTCTCGTTCACCGAGAACTTCCCCGGCGTGCTCTCCCCGCGCAGTTCGCTGCTGGTCCTCGGCGACGGACGGACCAACTATCGCAACCCCGCGGCCGACGTGCTGGCGCACATGGTGACCGCCAGCCGCCACGCGCACTGGCTCAACCCCGAGCCGCGCCACCTGTGGGGCAGCGGGGACTCGGCGGTGCCGCGCTATGAGGACGTCATCACCATGCACGAGTGCCGGTCGGCCAAACAGCTGGCCGCGGTCATCGACCAGTTGCTGCCGGTCTGAGAAGTAAGCTTGCGCATCGTGGATTCTCGGCGCAGGCTCGGCGTGATGGGTGGGACCTTCGATCCCATCCACAACGGCCACCTCGTCGCCGCCAGCGAGGTCGCCGACTATTTCGAACTCGACGAGGTGATCTTCGTCCCCACCGGCCAGCCGTGGCAGAAGGGCCGCAACGTCACCGCCGCCGAGGACCGCTACCTCATGACGGTCATCGCCACCGCGTCCAATCCGCGGTTCTCGGTCAGCCGGGTGGACATCGACCGGGGTGGGCCGACCTACACCAACGACACATTGCGTGACCTGCGCGCCCTCAACCCGGACTGCGAGCTGTTCTTCATCACCGGCGCCGACGCGCTGTCCTCGATCCTGTCCTGGCAGGGGTGGGAGGAACTGTTCGGTCTGGCCAGGTTCATCGGCGTGAGCCGGCCCGGCTACGAACTCACCGACGCCCATGTGACCGAAGCCCTCGGCCGGCTCGCCGACGACGCGCTGCGGCTGGTCGAGGTGCCGGCGCTGGCGATCTCCTCGACCGACTGCCGTCAGCGCGCGGCGTCCGGCCGGCCGATCTGGTATCTGGTCCCCGACGGTGTCGTCCAATACGTCGCCAAGCGTCGGCTCTACCGCCAACCGGTCGCCGCGACGGCGGCCGCAGGAAAGGTGCATTCGTGAGCGCATCACCGGAAGCGATCAAGATGGCGACGGTGGCCGCCCGAGCGGCGGCCGCCAAGCTGGCCCAGGACATCGTCGTCATCGACGTGTCCGGCCAGTTGGTGATCACCGACTGCTTCGTCATCGCCTCGGCTGCCAACGAGCGCCAGGCCAACGCCATCGTCGACGAAGTAGAGGACAAGATGCGCCAGGCCGGCTACAAGCCGGCCCGCCGGGAGGGCACCCGCGAAGGCCGCTGGGTGCTGCTGGATTACATCGACATCGTGGTGCACATCCAGCACACCGACGAACGAAACTTCTACGCCCTGGACCGGTTGTGGCGGGACTGCCCGCTGGTGGCGGTGAATATCGACGACGTCGAGACCGACGCCGAGGCGGAGCCGACGTGAGGGTGCGCCGCCTGGTCATGCTGCGTCACGGCCAGACCGAGTTCAACGCCGGAAGCCGGATGCAGGGTCAGCTCGACACCGACCTGACCGACCTGGGCCGGGCGCAGGCCGTCGCCGCCGCCGAGGTGCTGGCCAAGCGCCAGCCGCTGCTGATCGTCTCCTCGGATTTGCGCCGGGCCTCCGACACCGCGGCCGCACTGGGCCAGCACAGCGGCATGCCGGTGCTGCTGGACACCCGGCTGCGCGAAACCCACCTCGGCGACTGGCAGGGCCTGACCCACCACGAGGTCGACGCCGCAGCGCCGGGCGCGCGGCTGGCCTGGCGCGATGACGCGACCCTGGCGCCGCACGGGGGGGAGAGCCGCATCGACGTGGCCGACCGCAGCCTGCCACTGGTGGCCCAACTGGTCGCCGACGAACCGGAGTGGGGCTGCGACGAGCCCGACCGCCCGGTGGTGCTGGTCGCTCACGGCGGCCTGATCGCGGCCTTGGCCGCGGCGCTGCTGGACCTCCCGGTGGACAGCTGGCCGGCCCTGGGCGGCATGGGCAACGCCAGTTGGGCACAGCTGTCCGGTCACGGACCTGCCGATGCCGGGATGACCGATCTGCGCTGGCGCCTTGATGTGTGGAACGCATCAGCCCAGGTCGCCAATGATGTCCTCTGAGCCGTGCCGGCCGGCCCTGCTGGTATTCGCCGATTCGCTGGCCTACTACGGGCCGCAGGGCGGACTGCCCGCGGATGACCCGCGCATCTGGCCCAATATCGTTGCGCACGAACTGGATTGGGACCTTGAACTGATCGGCCGGATCGGGTGGACCTGCCGCGACGTGTGGTGGGCCGCCACCCAGGATCCGCGGGCCTGGGCGGCCCTGCCACGGGCCGGTGCCGTCGTCTTCGCCACCAGCGGGATGGACTCGCTGCCCTCCCCGTTGCCCACCGCGATGCGCGAGGCGATGCGCTACATCCGGCCGCCGAGGCTGCGCCGCTGGGTGCGCGAGGGCTACGGCCGGCTGCAGCCGAGGCTGTCCCCGATGTCACGCTCGGCGCTGCCGCCCCGGCTGACCGTCGACTATCTGGAGATGACTCGCGGGGCCATCGACTTCAACCGGCCGGGAATACCGATCGTGGCGGCCCTGCCCTCGGTCCACCGTGCCGATACCTACGGCCGAGCCCACCATGGCCGCGAGCCCACCGCCTCGGCGATCACCGAATGGGCTGGGCGGTCCGGCATCCCGCTGGTCGACCTCAAGGCTGCCGTGGCCGGGGAAATCCTGGCCGGGCGGGGCAATCCGGACGGCATCCACTGGAACTTCGAGGCGCACGAGGCGGTCGCCGGTTTGATGCTCAAGGCGCTGGCCGACGCCGGCGTACCGCGGGGCTGAGGCGGTGGCGGTCGTCGTCGTCACCGACTCCTCGGCCAGGTTGCCGGCCCAGGCGTGCGCCGAGTGGGGAATTCGGGTGGCGCCCCTGCACGTTCTGGTCGATGGCCGCGACCTGCGTGACGGTCTCGACCAGATGCCGGCCGACCTCTACCAGCGCTCACAGGTCAGCACCGCCGGTGCCGGACCCGCCGAACTGACGGCGGTCTACCGCGCGGCACTGGCCGACAGCGGCGGTGACGGTGTTGTGGCGGTGCATATCTCGGGGGAGTTGTCGAGCACCCTGGCTGCCGCGGAGCATGCCGCACGGGAGTTCGACGGTTCCGTTGAGGTGATCGACTCGGCCTCGGCGGGCATGGGGACCGGGTTCGTCGCACTGGCCGCCGCGGGCGCCGCGCGTGCCGGAGCAGATCTGCAAACCGTTGCCGCCCGAGCCCGTACGGCCGTGCCGCGGGTCTACGCCTTCATAGTGGTGCAGCGGCTGGACAACCTGCGCCGCAGCGGCCGGATCGGCACGGCGGCGTCCTGGCTGGGCACCGCGCTGGCGCTCAAACCGCTGCTGGCCATCGACGACGGCCGGCTCGTTCTGGCCCAACGGGTGCGTACCACCTCAAAGGCGACCGCGGCCATGGTCGAACGGGTGCTCGAGGTGGTGGGGGAGCGCCGGGCGGCGCTGGCAGTCCAGCACGTCGACAATCCGGATGGGGCCGCTGACGTGGCGGCCACCCTGGTCAGCGCGCTGCCGGGGTGTGGGCAGCCGATCGTGACGGACCTCGGTCCGGTGCTGGGTGTGCACCTCGGGGCCGGGGCGGTGGGTGTGGTGGTCGCGCTGGAAGCCTGATTCACCCGGCCCTGAAGCGTCCGGTGACCGGCGGCAGGTCCTTCAACGTCACGATGCCCGGCGGCGCCGCCACCACCGCGGGCACCGCATTGGTCACCGGCATGGCGGTGTAGATCATGCCCAGCCCCATGAAACCGGGTTCGGCCCAGTCCTTCGGGGGCAGGCAGTGCAGCACCGTGCGCATGTTCGGGGTGCCGAACACCTGGATCACATGACCGTGCTCCAGCGGCTTGGGCGGTGTCACGTGGTCGCCCATCGTCCAGTTGAATCCGACGCTGACGACATTACGATCGCCCACCCAGCCGCGGTGGTAGCCATACACCCCGGCGACGGTGCCCGCCGGGATGCTCATGAAGCCCAGGTCGGTGTCGCCGGTGGCCGCGGTGAACGTGACGTCGAAGGTCATCCGGTCCAGGTCGGCACCGATCGCGTCGGCCATCATGGCCGCCGATTCGGCGAACACCTCGCTTTCGCGGCGCACGCTGTCGGCAAGTCCGGGGGTTTCCGGGTCGCAGGAGAATCCCATCGCGGTCTGGGTGCCGGCGGACTCGTAGGTGGAGCAGTCCACCGACTCGGTGATCCTGATCTCCTCGACCCGCTCGCAGGCGCCGGACAGAACCATGGCCACCATGTTGGTCATCCCGGGGTGCGCGCCACTGCCGAAAATCGTGGAACCGCCTCTCTCGCAGGCTTTCCGGATGCGATCCAGATCCTCCGGGCGCTGTTTGCCGCCGGTGATCCAGGCGGCTGAGGTGCACACGTTGACGCCGGCCGCAAGCAGTCGCTCCAGTTCGTCGATGCTCGGCCACAGCGGGTTGTAACAACAGGCGTCGGGTTGTGCCGCCAGCAGCGCGTCGATGTTGTCGGTGGCGGTGATTCCGGTCGGCGCACTCCAGCCGGCCAGTTCGGCGGCGTCCACCCCGACCTTGTCCGGGCCGTGGGCGTAGACGCCGACCAGTTCCATGTCGGCCCGGCCGATGATGGCGTGCAGCGATCGTCGGCCGATGTTTCCGGTGGTCCACTGGATCACCCGGATCGGCCGGTCTGCGGTGGTGTTCACGGGGCATCTCCCAGTGGTCTACGTGGTCACTGGTGTGCAGTATGGACAGCGGAGTCGTGCACAGTCCCGGATTCGTCCACAGGCGCGTGCCGCCTGTGCGCGGACGGGCCGCACCTCGACAGTCCCCGGCTCTACGGTCGGCCCATGTCGACCGAGGATCCGTTGAGCGTCCTGCACCGCCGGCTTCAGGCCCGGCCCGAGCCCGGCGGTAACGGTTCGGGGCCCGACCAGGATGACGAGGGCGCCGACGGGGCTGACATTGTGCCGGGTTGGTTGCCCGACCCCGGGCCGTCGCGCACCCGGGGCTGGCTGACGGCGATCCGCGCCGACCCCGGCCGCTCCGGCGGAATCGCCCTGGCCGCGGTTGCGCTGCTGGCGGTCCTGGTCACCGTCTTCACCATGGTCCGTCACCGTCCCCCTGCGGTGGTGTCGGCCGATCTGCCGCCGGTCGAGGTGGTCCCCACCGCCGCGGCGCGGCCCAGTTCGCTCGCCGCCGCGGCCGAGCAGACGCTGGTGGTCAGCGTGGTGGGCCTGGTGGCACAACCCGGGCTGGTGACGTTGGCACCCAACGCCCGGGTCTCCGATGCGGTCTCGGCCGCCGGCGGTTCCCTAGACGGGGCCGACACCCTCGGACTGAACTTGGCCCGTCGCCTCGCCGACGGCGAGCAGATCGTGATCGGTATCGCCACTCCGGCGGGCCGGCCGGCGGCGCTCGGCAGTTCGGTCGGCGGGACCGGACCCGCGCCGTCCGAACCCGCGCCGTCCGGTCCGGCGGTGGGGTCCACCGCGCCGTCCGGGTCGGTGGACCTCAACACCGCGACCGCCGAGCAACTCGACGCACTGCCCGGTGTCGGCCCGGTGACCGCGGCGGCCATCTTGGCCTGGCGCGAGGCCAACGGGGGATTCACCAGCGTCGAGCAGTTGGCCGAGGTCGACGGGATCGGGCCGGCCCGGCTGGAGAAGCTGCGACCGCTGGTACGGGTCTGATCCGGTGCAGCCACAGACCGCCCGGACCGACCTGCGGCTCGTGCCGGCGGCGGTGACGGCCTGGGGTGTGACGGCCGCCGGCATCGCCTGGGGCGCCGGTCCGGCGCTGGCCGCGCTGTGCGCGGTGGTCGGCATCGCATGGTGGCTGCTGTCCCGGCGGGTCGGTGTCGGACGCCAGGAGCTTCGAGTCGCGGCCGCGGCGGTGCTCAGCACAGCGGCGGTGGGTGCCGGGTTCGGCCTGGCCGTCGGGCTGCGGACCGACGCTGTAGACACCCACCCGATCGGCCAGCGATTCGGCACCACGGCCCAGGTGACGGTCCAGCCGACGGAGAGCCCGCGCCAGGTGGCCGGCGGGCGGCTGATGTTCCGCGCCGACCTGCTTCGGCTGGACGGGCAGAACAGCGGCGGCGCGGTCATCGTCTTCGCCTCGGCCGCCGAATTCGGGACGCTGGGCGCCGGTCAGCCGGCCCGCTTCCGGGCCCGCATCGCCCGGCCGGGCCGGCGGGATCTCACCGTGGCCGTGATCACCGCGACCGGGCCACCGGTATTCGGGGCCGCCTCCGGCGTCCAGCGCGCCGCACGCGCGGTGCGGGAACGGTTCGCCGCCACCGCCCGGGAGGCGCTTGCCGTCGACCAGGCCGCGATCCTGCCCGGCCTGGTGCTCGGTGACACCTCGACCGTCACCGCCACCACCACCGAGGAGTTCCGCACGGCCGGGCTGACACATTTGACCGCGGTGTCCGGGGCCAACGTCACCATCGTCTGCGGGGCGGTGCTGCTCTCGGCGTACCTGATCGGGCCGCGCCCGGCCGTGGTGCTGGCCGTGCTGGCACTGGTGGTGTTCGTGGTGGTGGTGCAGCCCACGGCAAGTGTGCTGCGCGCCGCGGTCATGGGCGCCATCGCCCTGCTGGCCGTGGTGTCCGGGCGGCGGCGCCAGGCGCTGCCCGCTCTGGCCGCCACCGTGATCGCGCTGATGCTGGCCGCGCCGCAGCTGGCCGTCGACCTCGGGTTCGCTCTGTCGGTGTCGGCCACAACCGGGCTGGTGGTGCTGGCACCGGTGTTCTCGGCGCGGCTGGTCGCCCGCGGGTGGCCCAGGGCGGCCGCCGATGCGCTGTGTATCGCCGCGGCGGCGCAACTGGTCACCGCGCCCCTCATCGCGGCCGTCTCGGGCCGGTTCAGCCTGGTCGCCGTCCTGGCCAATCTGGCTGTGGCGGTGATCATCCCGCCGATCACGGTGCTGGGGACCACAGCGGCCGCGCTGGTGTGGCTGTGGCCGGCCGGCGCGGGGGTGCTGATCCGGTTCACCGGGCCGGAACTGTGGTGGCTGCTGCGGGTGGCGAATACCGCGGCGTCGGTGCCGGGCGCCTCGGTTCCGGTGCCGTCGGGATGGGCGGGCCTGCTCACCGTGGCCGGGGCGACCGGCGCGGCTCTGCTGTTGTGGCGGTGGCGATGGTTTCGGCTGTCCGCGGGCGCCGGCCTGGTGTGCGCGGTGGCGTGGTCGGTGTCGGGTGCCGTCGGCGGGCCGTGACACCATCGGGGGGTGAGCGAGGGACTGCATCTGGTGCTCGGTGACGAGGAGCTTCTCGTCGAGCGTGCGGTCGGCGCGATTCTGCGTGCGGCGAGGGTCGCCGCGGGCACCGACGACGTACCGGTCAACCGGATGCGGGCCGGGGAGGTGTCGGTCAACGAGCTGGCCGAACTGCTCAGCCCCTCGCTGTTCGCCGACGAGCGCGTGGTCGTGCTGGAGGCCGCGGCCGAGGCCGGAAAGGACGCCGTCGAACTGATCGCCTCGGCGGCTGCGGATCTGCCGCCCGGCACTGTTCTGGTGGTGGTGCACACCGGCGGCGGCCGGGCCAAGGCCCTGGCCGGGCGGCTGCGTGATCTGGGCGCCCAGACCTATGAGTGCGCGAAAATCAAGAAGTCCGGCGATCTGGCCGCCTTTGTCCGGGCCGAGTTCCGCGGGCTGAAGGTCAGGGCCGACGACGACACGGTCGCCGCGCTGCTGGACTCGATCGGATCCGACGTCCGGGAACTCGCCGCGGCCTGCTCCCAACTCGTCGCCGACACCGGCGGAGCCGTCGATGCCGCCGCCGTGCGCCGTTACCACAGCGGCAAGGCCGAGGTCACCGGCTTCGAGATCGCCGACAGGGCGGTCACCGGGGACGTCCCGGGCGCAGCGGAGGCGTTGCGCTGGGCCAGGTCACAGGGGGTGGCGCACGTGCTGCTCGCCGACGCGCTGGCCGAGGCGGTGCATGCGATCGCGCGGGTCGGCCCGCTGTCGGGAAGCCACTATCAGTTGGCCGGTGAACTCGGCATGCCGCCGTGGCGGGTGCAGAAGGTTCAGAAGCAGGCCCGGGGATGGTCCCGGGACCGGGTTGCCACTGCGATTCGGCTGGTGGCGGCGCTCAACGCCGATGTCAAAGGCGCGGCGGCCGATCCCGATTACGTTCTGGAGAACACCGTGCGTCAGGTCGCCGAACTGGCCGGCCGTCGCTGAGGCCGAGGTCGGAGGAGCGTCGGTGGTCGTGAATCGGCCCGGCAGCGAACTGTCGCGACGAAGGTTTCCGCTGTGGGTGGGATTGGCGTTGTCGGTCGCAACGGTGGGCCCGACGCTGGCGATGGCCGGCAACGGCCAAGGTCTGGTGGCCGGCGTGGGCAAGGCCGTTCCGCTGGTTTTCGTGATCGGCCTTGTCGGCGTTTCGCTCGTCGGCTACAGCTTCGTGCGACTGACCCGCCACCTCAACCACGCCGGGTCGGCATATGCCTTGGTCGGGGCGACGATCGGTCCGCGGGCGGGTTTTTTCGCCGGATTCGCCATGCTGGGCGCGTACATCAGTTTCTGTATCGGCACGCTGGCCCTCACGGCGATCTTCACCAACGCCTTCCTGGCCGAACTGCAACGCGGCAATCCCGACCCGTACCAGCTGCCGTGGCTGGTTCCCATTCTTATTGCCGGGGCGCTTTCGCTGCGACTGACCGGCAGGGATGCCCGCGTGCTGGCCAAGATCCTGCTGGCGATCGAGGGGGTGGGGATCGCCGCCATGATCGTGCTCTCGGCGGTCATCATCACCCGGGGCGGCGCGGCGCCGACGGGGGTGGACTTCAGTGTCTTCAGCACCTCAGGGGTGTCGGTCGCCGCCGTCCTCGGCGGGGTGGTCGCGGCGTTCTTGTGCTGGGCCGGCTTCGAGGCTTGCGTTTCGATGGGCGAGGAGACCGCTGATCCGCAACGCAACATCCCGCGCGCTCTGATTGGAACCCTCGCACTTACCGGCGTGCTGTTCGTGGTGGTGATGTTCGCCCAGACCATCGGTTTCGGGACCGACGCGGCCGGTTTGAAGGCGTTCGCGGGATCGGAGAACTCTCTGGGAGAGCTGTCCGATCGCTACATCGGCGAGGCGTTCAGCCTGCTGATCAGCTTCACCGCGGTGGTCGGCGCCTTCGGCTGTCATATGGCCACCGGAGCCATCTCGGGGCGGCTGCTCTACGCCTTCGCCCGCGACGGACTCGGTCCACCGGCACTGGCGCGCATCGACCTGCGGACCGGCAGTCCGCAGCGGGCCAGCTGGTCGGTCGTCGCGGTCGCGGTGATGGTGAGCGCGGTGAGCGGATCCACCCTGTCGATGGGTGGCTCGGCGGCGACCTCGACGTATTTCGTTTTCGGGGTGGCCGGCTCGGTCTGCCTGATGGTCTGCTATCTGCTGGTGGAGCTCGCCGCGTTGTGGTTCACCGCCGCGCCGCGCTTCGCCTCGGTGCACGGGGGTGCCGGCCGCTTGGCCGGAGTGGCGCTGCCGGCCGCTGGGGCGGTGGTGATCACCGTCGTCGTGTGGTTCAGCGTGAAGGACGCCGGGGACTGGCGGGATCCGCCGATGCTGGGACTGTACTGGTGTGCAATCGGAGCGGCCGTCGCGCTCGGCGCCTCCGGGGTCGCCGGAAGAGTCGGCAAATCGCTGGCAGCGGAGGTGGAACTGCTTCGGTGAGCTTAGGACGAGCCCCGGATACCCGACCGGCACCGGAAATCCGCCAGGCGCCGGCAGCCCGACCGGCGAGAGATCAGAGCTTGCCGAAGGCCTGGGCCAGCGCCGACTTCTTGTTGGCGGCCTGGTTCTTGTGGATGACGCCCTTGCTGGCGGCCTTGTCCAGCTTGCGGCTGGTCGAGACCAGCAGCTCGCCGGCCTTGTCCTTGTCGCCGTCGGCGGCGGCGGTGCGGAACGCGCGGATGGCGGTGTGCAGCGAGGACTTCACCGACTTGTTGCGCATACGACGGCGCTCGTTGGTCAGAATGCGCTTCTTCTGCGACTTAATGTTGGCCACGCGTCTAGTTCCTCAATCTCAAAGCTGATTTTCACGCGCCGGGACGATTGCCCTCGCGGCGCATCACGACAGTACCAGTTCTGGGGGCTGAGGCCCAAAGTGGAGCCGCTCGGCCTGCGAGAACGCCGTTTCTGAGGCAGCATGTCCACTGTGACCCCACCCAGCGCTCGGGTCGAGGCAAGACCGGCCTCCCCACGATCGGCTTCCTCTGACGACCCCGATATCTTCGGCGGCTACCGCGATCTCGGACCCTATGCCGGCGCGTATGACGAGATGTTCGACCGGAAGGGCAATGTCCGAGCCCCCTACAAGGGCATTTACGCCGAACTCGCCCCGACCGGGACCGAGGAACTCGGCGCGCGCGCCGAGGCGCTGGGCCGGGCCTTCGTCGACCAGGGCATCACGTTCGCACTCTCCGGCGAGGAGGAGCGCCCGTTCCCGCTGGATCTGGTTCCCAGGGTGATCTCGGCGACCGAGTGGGCGAAGCTGGAGAGCGGGATCACCCAGCGCGTGGTCGCCCTCGAGCGGTTCCTCGACGACATCTACGGCGACCAGGAGATTCTGCGCGACGGGGTCATCCCGCGGCGTCTGATCAGTTCCTGTGAGCATTTCCACCGCGAGGCGGCCGGGATCACCCCGCCCAACGGGGTCCGAATCCACGTCGCCGGCATCGACATCGTCCGCGACGCCCAGGGCACCTTCCGGGTGCTTGAGGACAACCTGCGCTCGCCTTCGGGGGTGTCCTACGTCATGGAGAACCGCCGGGTGATGACCCGGGTGTTCCCCGACCTGTTCGGCACCCACCGGGTGCGTTCGGTCGACGACTACCCGTCGCACCTGCTGCGCGCCCTACGCAACGCGGCGCCGACCAACGTCTCGGACCCCACCGTCGTCGTGCTGACGCCGGGGCCGTTCAACTCCGCCTACTTCGAGCACTCGCTGCTGGCCCGGCAGATGGGCGTCGAACTCGTCGAGGGCCCCGACCTGTTCTGCCGCGACAACGTCGTCTACATGCGCACCACCGAGGGGGAGCGCAGGGTCGACGTCATCTACCGTCGCATCGACGACGATTTCCTCGATCCCCTGCAGTTCCGGCCCGATTCGGTGCTCGGGGTGGCCGGGGTTCTCAACGCCGCCCGGGCCGGCAACGTGGTGATCTCCAGCGCGGTGGGCAATGGCGTCGGCGACGACAAGCTGGTCTACACATACGTGCCGACCATCATCGAGTACTACCTGGGTGAGAAGCCGCTGCTGGCCAACGTCGACACGTTGCGGTGCTGGCTCGACGACGAGCGCGAGGAGGTGCTCGACCGCGCCGATGAACTGGTGATCAAACCGGTCGAGGGTTCCGGCGGCTACGGGATCGTCTTCGGGCCCCAGGCCACGGAGAAGGAGATGGCGGCGGTGCGGCGCAAGATCCAGTCCGATCCGCGGGGCTGGATCGCCCAGCCGGTCGTGCAATTGTCGACGGTGCCGACCAAGGCCGACGACACCCTGGTTCCCCGGCACGTGGATCTGCGGCCGTTCGCGGTCAACGACGGCGAGCAGGTGTGGGTGCTGCCGGGCGGGCTGACCCGCGTCGCTCTGGTCGAGGGCTCACTGGTGGTCAACTCCAGCCAGGGCGGGGGATCCAAGGACACCTGGGTGCTGGCCTCGAAAACCTCGGCTGCCAGCCGTGAACTGGCCGCCGCGCAGGTGGTGCGGACGCTGCCGCGATCCACCACCGCCTCGGAGATGCACCCGATGCAGCAGCAGACCATGCACGATGTCCAGCAGCAACAGCAACAGCAACAGCAACAGCAACAGCAACAGCAACAGCAACAGGACCAGACGGCGGACGGAGCCCACTGATGCTGGCCCGCAACGCCGAAGCCCTGTACTGGATCGGCCGCTACGTCGAGCGCGCCGACGACACCGCCCGGATTCTCGACGTGACCGTCCACCAGCTTCTCGAGGACTCCACCGTCGACCCCGACCAAGCCTCCCGAATCCTGCTCGAGGTCCTCGGGATCGAACCACCGAAGTCGCGACTGGACATGTGGTCGCTGACCGATCTGGTGGCGTTCACCCGCGACCTGCCCGGCGGCTGCTCGATCGTCGCCGCGATCACCGCGGCCCGGGAGAACGCCCGCTCGGCCCGTGAGGTCATCTCCGGGGACATGTGGGAGTGTCTCAACACCACCTACAACGCCTTGAAGGAACGCGAACGTGCTGCGCGTCGGCTCGGACCGCACGAGTTCTTCAGCTTTGTCACGGGTCGGGCCGCGATGTTCGCCGGACTCGCGGACTCGACGCTCTCGCGTGACGACGGATACCGCTTCATGATGCTGGGCCGCGCGCTGGAACGGGTCGACATGACGACCCGGCTGCTGCTTTCCCGGGTGGGTGACAGCGCGTCGTCGCCGACCTGGGTCAGCGTGCTGCGCGCCGCCGGGGCCCACGACACCTACCTGCGCACCCACCGCGGCGTGCTGGACGCCAATCGGGTGGTCGAGTTCATGCTGCTGGACCGGCAGTTCCCGCGGTCGGCCTTCTACTCGCTGAGGATGGCCGAGCACAGCCTCGACGAGTTGATGCGCGGTCTGATCGAGCGGACCGGCAGCGGCGCCGAAGCCCGCAGGCTGCTCGGCCGCGCCCGCAGCGAACTGGAGTTCGTCCGGCCAGGTGCGGTGTTGGATTCGCTGGAGATCCGGCTGGCCGAACTGCAGGCAACCTGTCGGGAGGTCGCCGGGTTGCTGGCGATGCGGTACTTCCGGTTATCTCCGTGGGTTGAGTGGTCCGACGCCGGGCGAGGTGAGGCGGTCGTGGTCGCCGACGGACTCAAGGGAGGTGGCGCCTGATGTGGCGGATGCGGGTCGTGCACGAGACCGGGTACGCCTACAAGTCGCCGGTCACGGCGTCCTACAACGAGGCCCGGCTCACCCCCCGGTCCGACTCGCGGCAGAACGTCATCGTCAACCGCGTCGAGACCTCGCCGGCCACTCGCTCCTATCGCTACATCGACTACTGGGGCACAGTGGTGACCGCCTTCGACCTGCACGCCCCGCACACCGAGCTGGAGGTCACCTCCGCATCTGTGGTGGAAACCGAGAAGCCCGAACCGCAGCGGCGGAGCGTGAGCTGGGACGACCTGAACTCCGAGGCGGTGCAGGACCGCTACCCCGAGATCCTGGCCCCCACCCGGTACACACCGGTCAGCAAGCGCATCGACCGGGTCGGCCGCAAGATCGCCAAGAGCAGCGAACCCCACGAGGCCGTGTCGGCGGCCGTCGAATGGGTTCGCAGCGAGTTGAACTACGTTCCCGGCACCACCGGCGTGCACTCCTCGGGTCTGGACGCTCTGCGGGAGGGCAAGGGGGTGTGCCAGGACTTCGCGCACCTCTCGCTGATCCTGCTGCGCTCCATGGGAATCCCGGCTCGCTACGTGTCGGGGTACCTGCATCCCACGCCCGAGGCGCAGATCGGTGTGGCTGTCGAGGGGGAGAGCCACGCCTGGATCCAGGCCTGGACGGGCGGATGGTGGAACTACGACCCCACCAACAACACCGAGATCAACGAGCAGTACGTCAGCGTCGGGTTCGGGCGAAGCTACGCCGACGTCTCACCGCTCAAGGGTATCTACCTGGGGAAGGGCTCCAGTGATCTGGACGTGGTCGTCGAGATGACCCGGCTGGCCTGAGGGATCAGCCGATCCGGACCCGCAGCAGGTCGTCGCCCAGTTCGACCCGGCCGGCGAACTCTGCCGCCGCCAGCGCTCGCCACTGGTCCTCCTGCCCCGGCATCAGCGGCGGGACGTAGTGGGTCAGCACCAGGGTGTCGACCCCGGCGCGGGCGGCGGTGCCGGCCGCCTGCTCGACCGACGAGTGGTAGTCGAGGATGTCCCGGATCCGCTGGGCCGGCATCTGCTCGACGAGATCCTTGCGGATCACCGTATGCACCAGTGCGCCGGCGCCCCGGGCGAGCTCGTCCAGGGTGGCGCACGGCACGGTGTCGCCGGCCAGCACCACCGAGGCCCCGCCGTGCTCGATGCGGAAGGCGAGGGTCGGCTCCACCGGCCGGTGGTCGGTGGGGGCTGCGGTGATCCGCACCCCGTCGGAGTCCCACACCTGCCCGCCGGTGTACTCGTGCACCGTCACCGCGGGCGGCTCGGTGATGTCGGCGTGGTGGGCGATGCGGTAGGAGATGTCCGGGGCCAGCGCGGCCAGGGTGGCATCGACCACCGCGCGGGTGCCCGGCGGGCCGATGATGGGCAGCGGGTTGGGGCCGATCGAGCTCACCCAGCGGGTGGTGATCACATCGGAGAGGTCGGTGATGTGGTCGCTGTGCAGGTGGGTCAGCAGCAGCGCAGTCAGCCCGGCCGCGCCCACGCCGGCCGCGGCGGCGCGCATCAGCACCCCACGGCCGCAGTCCACCAGGAAGGTCTGCCCGCCGGCGGTGACAACCGTGGAGGGCCCGGCCCGGTTCGGGTCGACCATCGGGGAGCCCGTGCCGGTCAAGATGATCTCGATCACCTGATCTGTCTTACCCGCAAGCCCCTTTCGCGTCGCGCTCCCGCGTCGTAGCCTGGTGTGACATCAGTCACATCGGTATCAGGGACCGGGACCGGGGGTACATCCCATGCGCATCGCCGACATTCTGCGCACCAAGGGCTCGGCGGTGGCGACGGTCACCGCGACCACGACGGTCACCGGCCTGCTGGCCGAACTGGCCGTGCACAACATCGGGGCGATGGTGGTGATCGGGACGGGTACCGGCGGGCAGGAGCGCAGCGACTCGGGGATCAGCGCCGGCGGGCAGGAGCGCAGCGACTCGGGGATCAGCGCCGGCGGGCAGGAGCGCAGCGACTCGGGGGTAGGCGCCCTGCTCGGGATCGTTTCGGAACGCGACGTGGTGCGTCACCTGCGCGAGCACGGACCCGATCTGCTGCGGCGCCCGGTCGCCGACATCATGACCGCGGTGTCGGTGACCTGCCACCCCGACGACCCGGTCGACGACCTGGCCGCCCTGATGACCAACAACCGGGTCCGCCACGTGCCCGTTCTCGACCAGGGCAGGCTCACCGGCATCGTCAGTATCGGCGACGTGGTCAAGATCCGGATGGAGGAGTTGCAGGCCGAACGGCAGCAACTGCGGGACTACATCACCCAGGGCGGCTGAGGGTCCCGCGCGGACTCAGCTCCAGGAGTAGTCGACGCGCAGCCGGGTGGCGACCACCTCGAAGGTGGTCCGCTCGACGATCGCGCCTTCCCGGCGAATGCTCTCCTCCGGGACGTCGAGCACCCGGTCCAGCCGCACCCAGCTCTCCCGGCCCTCGTAGTCCCAGTCGCCGGTGCCGATGCCGACCCAGCGCGGATCGTGGGTGTGATGGGCCTGGCTGGACAGCATCAGGCCCAGCAGCATGCTGCGGTCCCGGCCGACCACCAGCACCGGCCGGTCCTTGCCGCGGGTCGGATCGTCCTCGTAGACCACCCAGGTCCACACGATCTCACCGGGATCGGCGCGGCCGTCAAGGTCCGGGGCGTACTCCACCTTCCGGGCCCGGTGCGCGGTGGGGACGCTGCCGCTGGTCACCGGCCGTCCGGCGGTGATCGCGACCGGCGGGGCGGCCGGCAGCGCGGTGGCCACCAGGACCTCGAAACCAAGCTTGAGGCCCTGCTGGATGGTGCGCTGCACCCCGTTCGGACTCTGGAGTTGACGGATCAACTTGGGTGCTTCGTTGAACACCAGATGCTCCGCCAAACGCTGGAACGTCCTCCACTGCGACGCCATTCTGATGAGCATAGCGACGCCGCGGGTGTGGTCCTGCATCGCGATTGTGTCCCGCCGTGCCCGGGTGGATACGCTTACCGGGCCGGATGTCACAACGCTCACCAGGAGATTCCCATCAGCAGTTTCGCCGATCAGACGTTCACTGCGCCGGCGCAGATACGGAACTTCTGCATCATCGCCCACA
>JAGQTQ010000124.1:21220-31363 GCA_020438905.1 Mycobacterium sp. | reverse complement strand
ATCAGATCACTTCGCTGCTGGAGTCTTCCCGCCCGGTGCACCCGCGCGGGATGGCCCGGCTGCGGATGCTGCTCACCGACGGCACCGGACCGCTGTACGACGGCGGATCCGGCAGCCTGGCGGCCGAGTTGCGCGCGGTGGCGGCCGCGCTCTAACCCAGCGAGGCACCCACACAGCGACGCGACGTGCCGCCGCCCTGAAACACATCAGGGCGGCGGCATCGTCGTACCGGGCCTCGTAGCAGCAGATCCCCAGGCACCCGGGAGCGTTCACCCGGCGACCTATCATGTGCTGGTGGCCGGCGACGGAGGAAGAGATCAGCACGCGCAGTTTCTACCGCCGGCACCGCACGAGGCGTTGGCCCGCCTCGGCATGCCCATGGAGGACGCGATGCGCACCCAGCGCGCCGTTCGCCGGCTGCATCTCGAGCCGGTCTCGCATGACGTCCTGCTGCCACTGCTGGAACTCTCGCTGAAGGCGCCAACGAGTTCCGACACCCAGGACTGGCATTACGTGGTGGTGGAGGATGCCGCCCAGAAGGCCAGGCTGGCCAAGCTCTACCGTCGGCTCTACCGAGTGATCAATCCCATCATCGAACGCCGGGCCCGCGGCGACGAGCGAGAGCGACGCACCATCGCACCCGGCCAATGGCAGGCCGAGAACTTTGAGCAACTGCCGGTTTTCGTCATCCCCTGCTACCGGCGGGGACTCAAACACCGGCCGGTCGGCCGCCCTCAGATATCGGTGGCGTCGTTCTATGGTTCGGTTTTCCCCGCGGTTCAGAATCTGCTGCTCGCTTGCCGCGCCGTGGGCCTCGGCGCGTCGCTGCAGACGTTGCCGATCTGGTGGATTCCTGCGGTGCGACGCATCCTCGGGTTGCCCCGCAACATCGTCCCGGTCTGCATCATCCCCATCGGGTGGGCCAAGGGGCGTTACGGTCCCACGACCCGGCGACCTATCGGCGAGGTGGTTCACCTCGACCGCTTCGGCAATCAGCCTTTCCGTCGATGGGACGACCCGTTTCGCTCAGGTGACCCGGGTCCACGGCTGACAGTTCCGCGACTCGAAAGCCTTCACCGTCGAATTGATGTTTGCGTACATCGGGCCCATCGAGATATTCGTCTCGACCACATGGTCTTTGTTCGCATCGGGCGTGCTGTAGGTGAACCACAGACACATTGAGTCCTCGGTCGGCACATTGTTGATCCAGACGCCCCAGGCCGAACCTGACCCACCTGTGCGATACAAGCCCGGAGCAATGTCAGGGCCGACGACGAAGAAGCCGTTCCCGGGGATGGGGTCCATCGGGTCGGCCGCCGCGGGTGCGGCAAGCGCCGTCATGGACGACACGGCAACCAGAACAGTGAGAGTGCGGGGCCGATGCTTCGGTGCCATGATTCCTCGTCAAGTGGTTGCCTGACTACATCGAGAGCCTATGCCCGCACGTACCCCGCAAACAAGAGGCGGCCGGTCCGATGCAAAGAGCGGCGCAGTGCGATTCGGAGTCACCCGAGGCGCGGTAGCGTGGCCGGATGGATGTCGAGGACGTCGAGGTCGTCGAGGTCGTCGTCGTCGGAGCCGGGCTGGCGGGATTGCGCTGCGCGGCGCTGCTCGCCGAGGCGGGCCGCGAGGTGCGGGTCTGGGAGGCAGCCGACGAGGTTGGCGGCCGGATCAGGACCGATGTGATCGACGGCTTCCGCTGCGATCGCGGATTCCAGGTGCTCAACCCGGCCTATCCCGAACTCGATCGCTGCGTCGACCTTGCCGGGCTGCGGCTGCAGGGATTCACGCCCGGAATGGGAGTACGCCGGGAACGGGGTTCGATAGCCCTGGTCCATCCGCTGCGGGCGCCTACCCGGGTGCCCACCATGCTCGCTCGAGGGGGCGTGCGGCCCGCTGACGTGTTGGCGCTGGCGAGGTGGGCGAGCCCCGCGCTGCGTCCGGGCCGGCTCAAGCATTCCAGCGGCAAGGACACCACTTTGGTGGCCGCGCTCGACCGGTGCGGGGTGTCGGGCGAACTGCGCCGCGTCATCGACCGGTTCCTGTCTGGCGTCGTGCTCGACGACACCGGGGCGACATCCAACGCGTTCGCCCTGTTGCTGCTGCGGATGTTCGCCCTCGGGGTTCCCGGGCTGCCCGCCGCCGGAATGACCGCTCTGCCACAGCAACTGGCCGTGCCGCTACGTGAGCGGTTGTCGCTGAACCGCAGGGTGTCCGCCATCAAAGCCTCGGGTCGCGGGTGGCGGGTCAGTGCCGAGGACGGTGCCGCGGTGCACGCCAGGGAGGTCGTGATCGCCACCGACACGACCGCCGCGGCGCAGTGGATCGGGGGAGCGCCGGCTCCCACCCGCGGCGTCGTCACCGACTGGTGGGCCACCGACCGGGCGTGGGAGGGTCCGCCGATGCTCTGGGTGGACGGGCGTCCCGGCCGGCCGGGGCCCGTCGTCAACACCTCGGTGATCAGTGCCGCCGCGCCCACCTACGCCCCGCCCGGACGGAACCTGATCGCGGCCTCGGCGCTGCTCGGCAGCGAACATCCCGAACCGCCCGAGTCGCAGATGCGGGCACACGCCGCTGCCATCCTCGGTATCGACCCCTCGGATTGGCAGCCGATCACCCGCCATGTCATCCCGCAGGCGCTTCCGGTGCAGCCTCCTCCGCTGGTCGTGCGTCAGTCGATCCGGGATGCCTCGGGACTCTGGATGTGCGGCGACTACCGCGACACCGCGTCGATTCAAGGGGCCCTGGTCAGCGGTCGACGGGCCGCCGCGGCCGTGCTCACAGCGCTGAGCTGAAGTGAGGGTTGAGGTGTTGCTGTGATCAGTTGGTCCACGTGGTGGTTTCGCTGACCGGTCTGCGCTCGGTCCCAGGTTGGGGCATGTCGTCCGCGGGGGGAAGACCGAGGCGGATCAGCGCCTGGGGATGGGCCTCTCCGTCGAACACCTCGCAGGACAATCCCAAACGGGTGCGCATGTCATTCAGAGGTTCGGTGAGGGGGCAGCTGGCCAGGCCCATCGCAGTGGCCGTCAAGGTGAGGTGACTGAGTGCCTCGCCGGCCAGTAGCCGCATGCCGTCGTCGTCCTGCCGGGTGCCCAGCACCAGCAGAACCGCATCATCGTTGGGCTCTGCCCCGGAATTCGCGAATCGCAGCTCGATGCTGCCGTCTTCGTTTCGCATCCATCGCGATCGTGGAACGACGGCCAATGCCACGCCCAAGCGGGCCGCGCGAATGTACAACAACTCCAACGTGGCCGGCGGGATCCGGCGCGCCGGATAGCGGCGCAGGTCGGCCCGGCGTCGAGCAATGGCAACCGCCAACTCGAGGTTTGCAGCCGTTGGCGGTTGCTCAACGACCTCAAGTATTGCCAGATGGCTGTCGTCCAGGCCGTCGGGGAAGCGTCGCACCCGCGGGGACCAGCCTGCGGCGGCAAGCGCAACGGCGCAATGGTCCAGAACCGCCCCGCAACCGAGCAGCACATCGCGTCGATCCGTCGGTGATTCCCCGGCTTGCCGGCGCCAATCGGCGTACAGGTGCATCGCGGCACCGCTGACCTCCCACCGCCAGGGCTGCAGGTTGCCCGCGGAGGGAGCCCGGGCGGCGAGTCCGAGCGCATTCTCCAGCGTGATCCTGTCCGGGAAGGCGATCGCCAGCTTTCTCACCTCCGTCATCGCGCGATGGCTCTGCGATGGGTCCGCGATGGGTCATTGCGTGGTGAATTCAGATTATCCAGTCACCCAGCGAGCCCACACGGGAGGTGAAGGGAAACGCCCCGGCGGTCCGGCTGGCATGCCGGGAAGTTGGGCGATTCCGCCCGCGGCAGCGCCACGACCTCCTGCAGCCGTTCCGGGTGTCTGGCACGGCATGTTCTGGAACCATGCAGCACAGGGGAGACACACCTGCCGCCGGCGCCCAGCGCCCACCGATCTTCGGCAACCGAACGCGAGGCAAAAATATGAGTGCAGTCTTGATGACGGGTTTCCCGGGTTTCCTCGGGTCGGCTCTGCTCCCCGGGATTATCGCCAAGCGGGAGGGGACAGGCGTGATCTGCGTCGTGCAGGCTGCGCATATGGACGAGGCGAAGGCCAAGCTGGCCGAGATCGAAGCAGCCCATCCCCACGTTGCCGACCGGGTCCAACTCGTCGAGGGCGACGTCACTGCACCGGGCCTCGGGCTTTCCGATTCCGTCGGCGACGACGTCACCGAGGTCTGGCACCTGGCGGCCGTCTACGACCTGTCCGTACCCGAGGACATCGCCAAGCGGGTCAACATCGGCGGCACCGAGCACGTCCTGCGATTCTGTCGGGAGCGTTCGGACTTCCGCCGACTGCAGTACGTCAGCACCTGCTACGTCTCCGGCCGCTATGACGGCGAGTTCACCGAGGAGATGCTCGAGGAGGGCCAGGAGTTCCAAAACCATTACGAAGAAACCAAATACGAGGCCGAGCGACTGGTTCGCGCCGCGATGGCAGACGGACTGCCGGCCACCATCTACCGCCCCGGCATCGTTGTGGGGGACTCGCGCACCGGCGAGACCCAGAAGTACGACGGGCCCTATTTCGTCGCCGCCTACATGAAGCGCCTTCCCGGAGTGACGTTCCTGCCGAACGTCGACAGAGATGTCATGGCGTCGCTGGTCCCGCGGGACTATGTCATCGCGGCGATGGACGCACTGAGCGTCCTCGACCGTTCGGAGGGCAAGACCTATCAGTTGACCGACCCCGATCCGCCGTCGGCCCGCGAGGTGGCCGAGATCTTCGGCAAGCACCTCGGCAGGAGGCTGGTCTGGCTGCCCATTCCGGTATCGGTCGTTCGGGGACTGCTCGACACGGTTCCTGGGATGGAACTGCTCACCGGGCTCCCCGCGGAGACCCTGGACTATTTCGCGTTCCCCACCACGTACGGCACGGCACAAGCCGTTGCCGACCTCGAAGGCACCGGGGTCTCGTGCCCTCGTTTCCGCGACTACGCCGACAGGCTGCTCGATTTCATGGCGGCTCACCCGGAGTTCGACTCGCAGGCAATGGTCTGATCGCATGGCGGAGCAATCGCTGGTCGTCAATATCAGCCTGAGCGACCCCGGCCGGGACTACGACGAGTCGGTGGAGTTCCTGGGGAGATCCTTCCGAATCGTTCGAGTGGGCACCGGTGGCAGCGTCAGAGGCGCGATCGAAGAACTGCACAAATGGTCCGGTGCGGCCGCGGCCATCGGGGTCAGCGGAGTCCACGACGCCTTGGTGTCCGGGACGTGCAAGGGCAATCCGGGGAAACTGCGCAGGGCTGCGGAAAAGTCCGCCGGGGCGGTTGTCACCGATGGCCACCGGTTGCGCACCGTGTTGCAGGAGTGGACCATTCGTCATCTGACCGGCGAGATGCCCGGCTACTTCGCCAATGCGCGAGTGGTCGTACTCGGCGGACCGAACCACTACCGCACCACCCGAGTGCTCTCGGAGAGCACGCAGAACATGTTCTTCGCCGACCCGGCGGTGGAATACGGTCTCGCTGACATTCGAACTCCGTTCGAACTGTTCGAGCGTGCGGTGTCGGCCTCGGGCTGGCTTCTGGAGAAACTCCCCTCGCTAGTGGTCTCGACGGCCACCGGCCCGGCCCGGAAGATCATCGAGTCCAGGGTGCGAAAAGCCCTGCGGGACTGCGACGTCGTGGTGGCCACCTTCCGGGAACTCGCCCGGTTCGAGTTGGACGACCTGAAGGGCAAGACCCTGATCTCGACGTCCATCGGCTCCGAGCGGCTCAACAGTCTGCGGGAGCGTGGAGTGGACCTCATCCTGGACGATGTGCCGCAGCCTTTCGATCAAGTTGTGGTCAATGAGGCCACGCTTGAGGCGCTGATGCTGGTGGCGGGGGAAGCCGAGGAGTCACGGCTGTCCGACGACGACCTGCTCGAGATGATCCAGTCGGCGCAGCTGCAGCCGCGGATCCTCTACCCGAGCGGGTTCAAGCGGCGCTCCCGGTTCGCGTTCGTCATCCACCCGCTGTCGCAGGAGTACTTCCGCAACGTCAAGCCGCTCGATGCCGTCGCCGAGGTTGCGCCGGGAATCTTCATGGACGGCGTCGAGAAGCTGATGGCGCACGCGCCGCCCTTCGTCTACAGCCACGTCACCGGTATCACGTCCCCGACCGGCGCCGAAGTCGAAGGCTGGCTCATCACCGTCGGCGGCACGCCGAAGGAACTGATGGCGCACGATCCGGAGTTCACCTACTCGCGGCTGCTTGCGGCGGCCGACATGGCAAAGAAGATGGGCGCCCAGATCATGGGCCTGGGTGCGTTCACCAAGGTCGTGGGCGACGCCGGTGTCACGGTGGCCAAACGCGCACCGCTGCCCATCACCACCGGCAACTCCTATAGCGCCTCCGGTGCGCTGTGGGCCGCCCATGACGCGGTGCGCAGACTGGGCATCGCCGACGTGGACGCGAAGGGCCATATCAAGGGCAAGGCGATGGTGGTCGGCGCGACCGGAGCCATCGGCTCGGTGTGTGCCCGACTGCTGGCGATGGCCGCCGATGAGCTGTGGCTGGTTTCCATCGAACCGGCCAAGCTGTTGGCGCTGAAGGCCGATATCGAACGGGATAACCCGCGGGCGGCGATCCATGTGGGTGCCGACGCCGACGAGCACATCGCCGACATGGATGTCATCGTCACGGCCACCTCGGGAGCGGGCAAGAAGGTGCTCGACATCATGAAGGTGAAGCCGGGTGCGGTCATCACCGACGTCGCGCGGCCGTTGGACCTGTCGGCCGAGGACGTTGCCAAGCGCCCCGATGTGCTGGTCATCGAATCCGGGGAGATCGAGCTGCCCGGCGATCCGCAGATGAAGGGAATCGGCCTGCCGAAGGGCGTCGCCTACGCCTGCCTGGCCGAGACCATCGTCCTGGCGCTCGAGGGCCGCTATGAGACCTTTACCGTCGGGCGCAATATCGAATGGGAGAAGGTCAAGGAGATCTATCGGCTCGGGCTCAAGCACGGTATGAAGCTGGCCGCGATCTCCGGTGTCAACGGGGTCTATACCGACTCCGACCTCGCCAGGATCCGGGAGCTGGCGCTGGCCAAGCGGGAGGAGTCGCGGCCGTAGCGCCGCGGTGCGGCGACGGAGTCGTCGCTCAGCTCTCCGCCGGCACGACACCCTGCAGGCGGCTCTTGACCGTCGACTTCGCCCTGGCCTCGGCTCGCACCTTCCGGCCGTTGCGGGTGAAGCCGGTGGGGGAGACCGATACTGAGATCAGCATGTCCTCGCCGGAGACGAACGGGTGGAACCCCACTCCGCCGCCGCCGCGACCCTTGACCGGGATGTCGGTGCAGGCGGTCACTTTCCAGCCCTTTTCCGACACCGACAGGAGTGCCTCAGTGTCGGCGCCGGTGAGTGGCAGCGCGGCGATGACCTCGTCGCCGACCTCGGCCATACGCACGCCCGCGACCCCGTTGCCGGCCGCGCCCTGCGGGTTGACCGCCGAAGGGTCGATCCGCAGGATCTTGCCCCGGCGGGTGACCAGCGCCAGATGCGCGCCTTCGGGGAGTACCCCCGAGCAGAGCAGGCCGGTGATGTCGGGTGCGACCGGAACGTCACGAACCTTGGTGGGAAGCCCGGCGCCGGTGGTGAACTTGACCCGGCCGTCGATCCAGACCGCCCAGCCCAGTCCGCCGGAGAGCAGCTCGCCGTGGCTGTCGGACAGGATGCCCTGGTGGTCCAGACGCCAGGCGGCATTCGGTTTGCGGGGTCCGTCGTCGACGGTGCGGGTCACCACCGGCGTGGCGTCGAAGTCCAGGGTGGTGCGCCGGTCGAACTCCGCGGCGTCGAACAGCTTCGCGGTCTCCTTCAATTCGGCGTCGATGAGCTTCTTGCGGGCCTTCGGGGATTCGAGCAGCTCGGTCAGGCGGGCGTACTCGCTCTCGAGTTTCTCGGCCTCGGTGCGCAGCTCGATGACGTCGAGGCGGGTCAGCCGGCGCAGCTGCATCGCCAGCACGTAGTCGGCCTGAACGTCGTCGATGCCGAACCGCGCGCACAGTCCGGCGCGGGCCTCGTCGACGGTGTCGCTGGCGCGGATCACCGCCACCGCGGCGTCGATGTCGATGTGCACCAGCAGCAGACCCGACACCAGATGCCGGCGAGCGTTGACCTTTTCCAGCCGGTGTTCGCTGCGGTGGACCACCACGGAGTCGCGCAGCGTCAAGAACGCTCCGATGAGCTCCCGCACCGACCACCACCGTGGAACCCGGTCGGCGTCGAGGGCCACCAGGCTGGCGGCGAAGGTTGATTCCAGTGGGGTCAGCGCCAGCAGTGAGGTGGCCAGCTGGTGAGGGTCGTGTCCGCGTTTTGCGCTGACCACGATGCGTAGTCCGTTGCGGCGGTCGGTGAGGTCGGACATATCCGACACCCCGGGCAGGTCGCCGCCGGCGATCAGGGAACGGATACGTTCCTGCACGGTGGAACTGGCCACACCCGGCGGCAGTTCGGTAATGACGACGTTGCGGCCCTCCACCGTCACCTTTCCGCGGACGGTGAACGAGCCGCGTCCGGTGGTGATGTATTCACGCAGCCCGTCGGGCCCGACGACTGTTCCGCCGCTGCCCCAGTCGGGTCCGGGCAGCAGCCCCATGAGTTCGTCGTCGGACAGTTTTGGTCTGGCCAGCAGCGCCCGGCAGGCGGCCATCACGTCGCGGGGGTTGTGGGCCGGAACCTTGGTGGCCCACCCCTCAGCGATGCCGACCGCTCCGTTGACGAGCAGCACCGGAAAGCGCGCGGGCAGAATCACGGGCTCGACCCATTCCCCGTCGAAGGTGTCGACCATGGGGACGCCCTTGTCGGCCAGTTCCGCGGTCAGCGCCGCACCGGCCGGTGACAGCCGCATCTCGGTGTAGCGGTCGGCGGCGGGGATATCGCCCTGGATGCGGGGGAACGCGCCCTGTCCGTCGATGATCTTGACCCGCTGGAAGTCTGCGGCCAGCAGGGCGGCGGCGCCGTACATGGCGGTGGAACCGTGCGGGTGCAGATTGCCCGTGACGGCGCTGCAGACCTTGGAACTCTTCTGAGGTTTGTTGCCGGGCAACAGATTCGACGAATACATCTGGTACAGCAGCCGCCGCTGTCCCGGCTTGAGGCCGTCGTAGGCGCTGGGTATGGCCCGATCGCTGGTGCTGTAGAGGGCGAACTGAAGCTGGTAGCGGTTCCAGTACTCGTCAGCGGAGACGTCGTGGACCAGATCGGGGTTCTGCTCGATGACGGTCATCGGTCGTGTCTGTCCTTAGTTGAGGTCGAGGGCGGCGGTGTCGATCCGCGCGGCCGCGGCGGCCATCCAGTCGCGGCGGCCCTCCGGCGGTCCGCCGAACAGGATGTGGTGCAGGTTCACGGCCTTGTCGTCGGGTTTGATCCGGTAGACCGTGCGCTGGGCGGGGTCCAGAACGGTGTTCCAGAAGTCATCGGCGTTCATCTCACCCAGACCCTTGTTGCGCTGGACTTCGACTTTCTTCTTCGACGCGGCCTTCAGCCGGGCCACCGCCTCGTCGCGTTCGGCCTCGTCCTGGCAGTAGACGCGGGTGTCGGGGTCATAGACCACGAACAGCGGAGGCATCGTCACGTACACCATTCCGGCCTCGACGAGGGGGCGGTAGAAATCGAGGAACATCGAGATCAGGCTGGAGTTGATGTTGCCGCCGTCCGGGTCGGCGTCGGAGGCGAACAGGATGCGGTCATACCGGCACTTCTCCGGATCGCAGTGGTCGCGCACCCCGCAGCCCAGGATCCGCTCGATCGCGTCGAACTCGTCCTTGCCGCGGGCCTTGGTAGCGGTCCACCCGAAGGTGTTGGGCGGCTTGCCTTTCAGCGGGAACGCCGCCTGGAAGGTGGCGTCGCGGGCGGCTTTGACGGTGCCCAGCGCCGAGTCGCCCTCGCAGATGAACAACTCCGCACCGCTGCCGCGGCCGCTCTCCCGGCTGGGCAGCAGCTTGGGCGGCAGGGAGAGGTTTGTGCCCAGCCCCTTGGCCTTGGACGCGGCGCGGGAGCGTTCCTTGGCGCCTTCGGCACTGCGGCGGGCCCGCGCGGACTCCAGAGCCAGCTTCACCCACGTGCTGACGGCGGTGGAGTTGGCCGGGGTCGCCGCCCAGACGGTGACCGCACGGGCCACCTCCGGCG
>JAGQTQ010000124.1:13145-21177 GCA_020438905.1 Mycobacterium sp. | reverse complement strand
CCGCGGTCTTGGCCTGGGAGTCCCACGACACATCGGGTGCGCGGGTGTCCACCGCCAGCGCGGTGACCGCCGCGAAGTCCTGGGCCTCGGGGCCGTCCTCGCCCTTGGCCAGGCCGAGATCGCGCATGCGGCCGGCCTTGTCGGCCAGTGCCTCGGTGAGTCCTTTGACCGCCGCGGACAGGTGCGATCCGCCGTTGGCGGTGCGAACGGTGTTGCAGAACGCGGCGACGGTGGCCGGTTCGGCGGGGCCGGCGGCGACCGACCACCGCATCGGGGTCTGGCCGCGACCCGTCGTATAGGAGCCGGATCCCTCCACCGCGAGGCTGATCTCGGGTCTCGGGGTTCCCGCGGCGCTGCACATCAGTTCCAGCAG
Organism: Mycobacterium sp.; assembly: GCA_020438905.1. Taxonomy (GTDB): domain Bacteria; phylum Actinomycetota; class Actinomycetes; order Mycobacteriales; family Mycobacteriaceae; genus Mycobacterium. The sequence goes on along the minus strand of JAGQTQ010000124.1, from coordinate 20,804 downwards.
CGCGTCGGTTCCCCATGGTCCGTCGAAGGGTTCGGTCAGCATCTCGGGCACCGGCCCCTGCGGCCAGCCGTCGTCGATCACCCGCAGGTGGACGCCGGGGCACATGCGGACCGCGGCCTGGGCCCGCAGCAGCACCTCGGCGATGTCGAGGGAGCAATCCGGGGCGACGGTGGGGTCGAACAGAATGCGCACCGAGGTTCCATGGGCTTGGGGGGTGCGGTTGGCTTTTCCGCGCAGCCGCTGGGTGTCGTTGCGGATGAACTCCTCGGCCGGGTCGAACCCGGTCCCGGCGAAGGTTCCCGGGTAGCCGTTGCCGAAGCTCTGAACGTAGGTCTTGCCGTCGCGGGTCACTGTGACGTCGGTGCGGGCGGAGATGAACACCGCCGCGGCTGCGCCGATCCCGTTGAGGCCGGCGCCGGTCGTGGTGGCGTCTTTGTGGGTGGAGAACTTCCCGCCGGCCCGCGCGGTTCCGAGCGTCTTGACGATGCCGTTCTTGCCGGTTGAGGGGTCGGTGTCGACGGGTAGTCCTCGGCCGTCATCCCCCACTGTCACCGAGCCGTCGTCGTGGAGGGTGATCACCACCGTCGACCCTCCGTGGCGCGGGTCGGCAACCTCCTCGACGGCGTTGTCGACGATCTCCCGCAGCGCAGTCAGGTAAACCTCCTGCCCGAGATTGACCGCCGGGCGCAGCCTCGTGTGCTGGACGTCGTCCAGTTCGGTGATGTCGGCGGCGGTGTAGCTCACAGGGGTCCTCTCCGGTCTCGTCGGCCAGATCGAGTTTCCAACGTGGCAGGGACGGTTCGGTAGCCGGGGAGCGCGACACGCCGGGTGAGGGGGGCAACATCACACGGCTCCGGGCGCAGACCGCCGCGAATCGCCGCGCGGTGTCGGGAACCAGAGTTGCTCCCGAACCGACTAAGTGGGCATGGCGACGATGAGAAGGTTGGGCGACCTCGAACGAGCGGTGATGGACCATCTGTGGGACACGCCGGGTCCGCAGACCGTCCGTGAGGTCCATCGCGCCCTGTGCGCGAATCGTGAACTGGCCTACACCACCGTCATGACCGTCCTGCATCGCCTCACGCTGAAGGACCTCGCCATCCAGATCCGGACCGGACGGGCTTACCGGTACGCAGCGAGCTATGGACGTGATGATCTGGTGGCCAGCCTTATGGTCGATGTCCTCGACCAGGTCACAGACCGTGGTGGCCGTAACGCCGCCCTGATGAGTTTCGTCGCGCGGGTGGGGGCCGACGAGGCCGAAGCGTTGCGGCGGGCTCTGGCCCAGACCGGCAAGCGGTTCGCCAACGCCCGCGGAGCGCTTCCTTGCCCGGCTTCCTGACATCCGGCCCGGGCTTGTTTCCCGGGTGGATCAGCATCCTGTTCTCCCTGGGTTTGGCGTCGGGCATCGTGCACCATCTCCCATGTCTGCTGACCGGTCGGGGGAGCCGCTGGTTCCATGCCGGACATGCCGCGATGGCGCTGTCCATGATCTACATGTACCTGTCGATGTCCTATGACTGGAACTGGCTGCCCGCGGCCTGGCAGATGTGGTTCTTCGTCGCCACATCGCTGGCCATCGCCGGACGGCTGGTCGTCAGTTTCCTCCGCCGGCGGCCGGTCAACCTCCTGTGGGTGCTGTTGCTGGTCCAGCAGGCCGCGATGGCCTACATGTGGTACCCGATGATGCGCTGGAACGCGGTTCTGATCTTCGTGCTGGTGTCCTGGTTCGCCGTCGAGGCCTTCGGATGGATCGCGAACCTTCTCCCTGATGACACCCGAATGGTGGAGAACCGCAGCTGGTTCCCCTACAAGCTCGGGGGCGGTGTCGACGGTCCGGCTCACTCGCTCGCCGGGCCGGCCGCCGATCAAGACTGCCGGTGCGTCGATCACCTCATCGTCTCGGACTGGAAAGAACGCGGCCTGATGGCGATCATGGCCGTGTCGATGGGCTACATGTTCTACGGCATGCAGCTCATGCACTGACGGCCGTGCCCCCTTCCGACTCGCGTGGAAGCTCGCCGTCGGTCACGGAACGGTGCGATATCGGCGGATCTTCGGCGCCGCCGAGCCCTTGAAGCCGATAATCGGTCGACGGGTGTCGCGAGGGCCGACACAACGACGATGGGAGTTCGCAGGTATGGGCGTCGAGGAGAGCACTGGCCATAAGTCGTGGACCGACCTCCGCGAGGCGGATGACGCCCGCGTGCTGCGGCAGTTTCCCGCTTTCGGGAACTTCTCGGATGACGAACTGAAACATCTTGTCCGCGTGGCGCACCACGACTCGACCTCAGCGCCGTGGCCGCTGATTCATGAGAAGACACCGGCCGATGCCTGCTACATCCTGCTCAGCGGCGAGGTCGGTGTGTACGTCGGCCGAGAGCACATCGCCACACTGGGGCCGGGCGAGGTGATCGGTGAATCCGCCCTCCGTCGCGGCAAGCTGCGTTCTGCGACGGTCACGACCACCGGACCGACCGAGGTGCTGCGCATTGAAGCGGAGGATCTGGCCGGATTGCTGGACCGAATTCCCGCCCTTCGTCAGTTGATCGACGCCACTGCACAGCGACACACCCCTGTCACCCCGGAAACGTCAGCTCCTGCCGAACCTACGCGGTCGAAGGTCGACGCCTCCGTTCCCACCGAGTTGATCGGTCGGTTCGAGCAGGCGGCCGCGGCAGCCGGTGTCACCGTTTCGGCAGCACTCGAAGCGGCGCTCAGCGAATGGATGGAACGCAACGGCTGAGGCGGCACGGTTCCGGCATCGAGGGGTGACCGGATCCCCGGATTTTCACGCGGTTTGCTTGTCCAGAAAGTCGTCGATCATCACCCAGGTCGTCGCCGGCGCCGAGCGACCGGTGAGAACCCCGAGATGTCCGCCGGGGGCGGTCTCGAGCCGAACCTGAGGAGCGTTGGGCAACAAATGCCCGACCTGATGGGCGACCTCGACGGGAACGAGCACATCGCTGGTGCCGGCCACGTTCATCACCGGCACCCGCACGTCGGCGAGATCGACGACCTTGTTGGGGCCGGCAATCTTGCCCTGCGCCAACTCGTTTCGCTGGACCAGCCGCTGGTAGATCTGCAGCGTGGCGCGGCCCGGATAGGCGAGCATGCTGTTCATCAACCCGTCGATCGCCTCGATCTGAGCCAGGAACTCCCGGTCGTCGCGGTGTTTGATCAGGGTGATCGGCTTCTTTAGGTACGTGGTCAGCGATGTGGCCTTGAAAGCCGGGCCGACGATCTGCGCCGGCAGACCGCCGAGGGCTTTGAGCCCCGTCCCGATTATCCGACCGCCGGTGTATTTGCCGGCGCTGCGCAACGGCGCGACCATACGGTGCTTGCTGAGGTCGAAGGGGCTCGCCACCATGGCGATCGACTTGACCGGCAGCGTGTCGTCGGCTGCCGTGGTCAACAACGCCAGCAGCCCGCCCAGACACCATCCGATGAGATGCACCGGTGCGCCGTCGCAGTCCTCGGAAACTTTCTTGATGGCGTTCGGCACCACATCACTGACCCAGAACTCGATGCCGAGGTCGCGATCGGACAGACTCATCTTGCCGTAGTCCACCAGGTAGGTCCGGTGGCCTTCCTTGAGCAGATGCTCGGTGAGTGAACAACCGCGACGCAGATCGAAGCACGCCGACTGCGAACCCAGCGGCGGCACGAACAGGATCGGGTCGCCGCCCAGCGGCACGCCGGCCGGCAGGTAGCGATGGATAGTGGACTTGTGGCCCTCGCTGATTACCTCTGAGGGCATTCGCGTGGTGTCGGCCATGCCGCCCTTGACCACGAAGTCGAACAGGTTGGAAACGGCCCGACGCCGTTGTTCGGGGGTCCGGGTTCTGTCGAACAGCGAGCTCATGGCCCGAGGATACGGTGACCGGCGTTACCCGGTGGCGGTGTCTGTGGAACCCATCAGAGCCGACTGCACCGCCGGGGCCACCAGCCGGACCAGTTCGTCCTCGGTCGCCGAAGCCAGTGGCTCCATTCGCATCACATACCTCGCCCCGACCACCCCGACGACGTAGGACACCGCCAGCGTGACGCGCATCCGGGCGTCGGGCACCCCGAGGATCGCCGCCACCCGGTCGACGATCACCGACTCCAGGAACTCGCGCAGCGGCGCGACCGCCTTGGCCGCACCGGCTCCGTCGCTCACCATGGCCGCGATCCGTTCGCGTGTCTCGGGCTCGTCGAGCATCCGCAACGTCACCCGCACCAAGCGCTCGGCAAGACCGTCGATCCCCGGCGCCAGCAGCTGGGCGATGGCGGTCCCGGGGTCGCTCGGCAACCGCATGGCCGCGGCGAAGAGTTCCTCACGGTTGGCGTAGTAGCGGCGGACCAGGTCCGGCGCGACGCCGGCGGCGGCGGCAACACCCTTGATCGTGGTGTCGAGGTAGCCCTGCCTGGCGTACATACCGCGCGCGGCGTCGAGGACGGCGCGCTTGACTTCGTCGGGGTTAACCATGTGGGTCATCCTCATTCTCCGAGCGGCCCCCATCGGACCGAACCGGACTATAGCCATCACCGGGACCGCGGTTCGGCCACGGGTGCCCCCGTCGTCGCCCGCCTTGACGGGGCGGGGAGCCCCGAGCCCCTATCATCGGACGCATTCAGCACACAAGGCCGGGAAGGCGGGACGGGGCGGTAATTGGCCGGGGAATCGCCACCCTCAGTGAGTTCGCCGGATGCGGTACCACCCACTCCGCACGCGCAGACGATTCACGCCATCGCCGCGGTGCTGGGTGTCGACCCGGGGCAGGGGCTCGGGAGTCGCGAGGTCGCAAGCCGGCGGGCGCTGTTCGGGCCCAACGTGCTCAGGGCGCCCACTCCGGTATCCGAGTTCCGGTTGCTGGTTCGCCAGCTGCTGAGCCCTGTCGTGGCACTGCTGGCCGCGGGGATGGTTCTGTCGTTGTTCTTCAGCGAATGGCAGCAGGCGGCGGCGATCGGTGTCGTGCTGCTGATCAACACGGCGATCGGCTACTTCACCGAGCGCAAGGCACTCCGTTCGATGGAGGCGCTGCGTGCTTTGGGGGGCCGGACCGCGCGGGTTCGGCGCGATGGACAGTCCGCGATGGTCGACGCCGAGGATCTGGTGCCCGGGGACGTCGTGTTGCTGGAGGCCGGCGATGTGGTCTCCGCCGATCTGAGATGTCTGAGCGCGGCGTCGCTCGGGGTCGACGAGTCCGCGCTGACCGGTGAATCGGTTCCGGTGGACAAGGATCCCCGGCCGAATCCCGCCGGAAGCGGATTGCACGAACGTTCGGCGATGCTGTTCAAGGGGACCCATGTCGTCCGGGGCAGCGGCGAGGGGATCGTCGTCGGCACCGGGCTGGCCACCGAACTCGGCCGCATCACCGAACTGGTGGAGGCTGCCGATTCCGGCCAGTCGCCCATGGAGGGTCAGCTCAGACGCCTGTCGTGGCAACTCGTCTGGCTGACGCTGGTGCTGGCGGCCGGTATCGCCCTGGCCGGAATGCTCACCGGCCGGCCGGTGCCGCTGATGATCGAGACGGCCATCGCGTTGACCGTGGCGGCGATCCCCGAGGGCCTGCCCATCGTGGCCACCGTCGTGCTGGCGCGCGGAATGCTGCGGATGGCACGAGACCACGCGCTGGTCGAGAAGCTGGCGGCGGTGGAGACCTTGGGATCGACGACCGTCCTGCTGACCGACAAGACCGGGACTCTGACCGAGAACCGGATGGAGGTGGAACGGCTCACCACCGCCGAGGCGGCTTTCAGTTTCGACTACCCCGGGGGCGACGTACTGGACGGCGGGGTGCCGGCCGATCCGCGGTCCAACCCGGACCTTCGGCGGGCGTTGCAGGTCGGGGTCCTGTGCGGCAACGCCGACTACGACCCCGAGGAGGGCGAGGGCACCGGTGATCCGATGGAGGTCGCCCTGGTGCGCGCCGGATCGGTGATCGGTCTGAAGCGTGCTGAAGAGCTCCGACGTTTTCCCGAGGTGGCGGAGCGTCCCTTCGACCCGTCCACCAAGTGGATGGCGACCGTGCACCGCGACGGTGACGGGTATTTCACCGCGCTGAAGGGGGCGCCCGAAGCGGTTCTCGCGCTGACCGCCAAGGCCGGTCTGGCCGGCCGGCCGATGGGGGAGCAGGACCGGGCCGCATTCCTGCGGATCGCCGAGGATCTGGCCGGCGAGGGGCTGCGGGTGCTGGCGCTGGCAACCGGTCCCTGCAGTGATCCCGAGCGGGTGATCTCCGGGGAATTGGCGTTCCTTGGTCTTGCCGCACTGCGTGATCCTCCCCGGGCCGGAATCGCCGAGGCGGTGGATGAGCTGAGCCACGCCGGGATCCATGTGGTGATGGCCACGGGTGATCATCCGGCGACGGCACTGGCCATCGCCGATGCCGTCGGTATCGCCGGACCCGCGTCGGTGGTCACCACCGGAGATCAGTTGCCCGAGTGGCAAGGGGGCTCCGCCGACGGCGGGAGCGCCGGCCGTCGGGTCTTCGCGCGGGTCAGCCCGGAGGACAAGCTGGCGTTGATCGAGCTGTTCCAGCGCGACGGCGCCGTGGTGGCGATGATCGGCGACGGCGTCAACGATGCGCCGGCACTGGTCAAGGCGGACATCGGGGTCGCGATGGGCTTGCGGGGGACCGAGGTGGCCCGGGAGGCCTCCGACATGGTGCTCCTCGATGACCGGTTCGAGACGATCGTCAAGGCCGCTCGTGAGGGCAGGGTGATCTTCGACAACATCCGACGGTTCTCGGTGTACCTGCTGTCGTGCAACCTCGCCGAGGTGCTCGTCGTGGCCTTGGCCATCGTGGTGGGTCTGCCGCTGCCGCTGCTGCCCCTGCAGATCCTCTTTCTCAACCTGGTGACCGACGTGTTCCCCGCTTTCGCGCTGGCCGCCGGGGAGGGCGAGGGTGATGTCCTGGACCGTCCGCCGCGACCGCCGCGGGAGCCGATCATCACCCGAGGTCTGTGGCAGATCATGGCGGGCTACGCCGCGCTCATCGCGATCAGCACGATGGCGGCTCAGTACGCCGCCATGCAGTGGTTGGGGCTCAGTCCGGCCGCCGCCCGCACCGTGTCCTTTCTGACCATCGCCTTCGCCCAGCTCTGGCACGTTTTCAACATGCGAACACCGGGTAGTTCCCTACTGCGCAACGCCATCACGTCCAACCGGCTGATCTGGTACGCCCTGGTGCTGTGCGCGGCGCTGCTGATCGGTGCAGTGACGGTGCCCGCACTGGCCGACACGCTCGGCACCGCTCCCATCGGTGTTCAGGGGTGGGCCCTGGCGATGCTGGCCAGTGCGCTGCCGTTGCTGGCCGGTCAGCTCTGGCTGGTCATCAGCAAAGGCCGAACCGCCGGACAGAGGACCGGACGCGGTGAACCCACAGGAAAGGCCACCTCATGACGAACACGAAGAAGATGCCCACCGTGTTGGTCGCCGCGACGGCGTTCGCCCTCACCGCTTGCGGCGGTACGGCGCAGACAGCGGCGGATCCGACCGATACGCCGGCATCCGGTGCGGCCACGGCTACGTCTGCCGCGACCCCGGCGGCGGGGGAGAAGCCCGGCAAGGATTTCCTGGTCGGAAAGTGGGGAACCAACGGCGACTGCGACCTGGCCATCGACCTGCGCGCGGACGGCACCAGCGACGGCCCGTTCGGGGACTGGACCTAC
>JAGQTQ010000124.1:0-13098 GCA_020438905.1 Mycobacterium sp. | reverse complement strand
ATCGACGGCCAGAGCATGGAGTCGACCAACGACAGCAGCGGCAAGACCACCAGGATGACCCGGTGCCCGTGACGACGGCGGACCCGACTATGTCGCTGGGTGGTCAGTTGCGGCGAGCCGGGTGGGCGTCGAGCCACCGGTAGGTCAGTAGCTTGACGCGGTCGATGATGAGGAATTCGGCGAGGGCGAATGCCCACACCACCGCCGCCCACGTCCATCCCAGCGGTGTCATCAGCAGCCCGTAGACGGCGATCAGGGTGGCGATGATCTGGGTCCCGATGACCGCGCCGAGCATCACCGGTGCGGGGCCGGGCCGGGACCAGAACGGGCCGCGGGTGCGGGTGACGAAAACCGTGAGGTGCCCGGCCACCGACAGCTTGAGATAGATCAGCGTGCGGATCAGGTCGCGGTCCAGGCCCCAGACCTTGTCGGCGAGCAGGAACAGCAGGAACGTCGCCGCCACCCCGGCCAGGCCCAGCGCGGTGGCGACGGTGAGCACGCCGCGCATGTCCCATGCCGCCGGTTTGGCGGCACCGCGGACCCGGTCGTAGGCGATAGTGAGGATTGCGCCGTCGTTGAGCAGTGCCAGCAGAACGATCATCACCGCCGTAACCGGGAAGAAGTTCACGAAAACGATCGACAGCGTGATCAGCAGCAGGATTCGGATGGTTTCGGCGATGCGGTACGTCGCGTAGCTGGTCATCCGGGCGAAGATCTCGCGGGCCTGCCGGATGGCGGTGACGATCACGGACAACCCGGGGGCCAGCAACACCACATCTGCGGCGGCGCGGGCGGCGTCGGTCGCTCCGGCCACCGCGATCCCCGCGTCGGCCTGCTTGAGGGCGGGCGCGTCGTTGACTCCGTCCCCGGTCATCCCGACGATGTGCCCGTCGGATTGCAGCAACCGGACGATGCGGAACTTGTGCTCCGGGAAAACCTGGGCGAAACCATCGGCCGCGGCGACTTTGGCGGCAAGTTCGCCGTCGACCGTGGACCCGTCGAGACCCGCGGCGTCGACGATGTGGTCACCCAGTCCGACCTGGCGGGCGATCTCCCGGCCGATCGCGACCTGATCCCCGGTGACCATCTTGACGTCGACGCCGAGTTCTTTTGCCGCGGATATCGTTTCGGCCGAATCCTCGCGCGGCGGGTCGGCCAGTGCCAGCACGCCCATTAGTCGCCAGGCGCCCTGCCCATTGGTTCGGGCGACACCCAGCGAGCGGTAGCCGTGCTCGGCGAACCCGTTGACGACCTCGTCCACCCGAGCGGCCGCGCCATCCGGATGACCCTCGCCATCCGAGTTACACAGTGCCGCGATCACCTGCGGGGCGCCCTTGCTGACCCGGAAGCGTTCCCCGGAGGCGTCGCGAACCTCTGCCTCGGTGCGTTTGTTGACCGGGTCGAACGGGGTGAAACTCTCGACGGTCACTTCTGCGGCCGACCCCGCCGCGTCCAGGACGGCCCGGTCTATCGGGTCGTTGTCCTCCGCTCGTGACGCCCACGCCGCCACCGCCAGCACATCCTCGTCGATAACCCCCGGCGCCGCCCAGCAGGAGACGAACGCCAACCGGTTCTGGGTGAGGGTGCCGGTCTTGTCCGAACACAGCAGGTCGACCCCGCCGAGTTCCTCCACCGCGGGCAGGTGGCTGACCACCGCCTGGTGCCGGGCGAGTTTGCGGGCGCCGACCGCCATGGTGACCGACAGGACCGCCGGAAGCGCGACCGGCACGGAGGCGATGGTGACGACGAGGGCGAACTCCAGGGTTTCCAGCAACGGGTTCCCGCGGACCAGGGACACCACCACGGTGAGCGCGACCAGTACCGCGGCGAGGGCTATCAGGTAGTTGCCGATACGAAGGACGGCCCGTTGGAAGTGGCTGACACTGCCCGCGGTCTGCACCAAAGCCGTGGTCTTGCCCATGAAGGACGACGCGCCGGTGGCGTAGACCACGGCGTCGGCTTCGCCGCGAACCAGCACCGAACCCGAATAGAGCACCTGTCCTCGTCCGCGGGGCACGGCCAGCGACTCGCCGGTCAGTGCCGACTGGTCCACCTCGATCGTGACGTCCTCCAGCACCCGCAGATCGGCGGGCACGACGTCGCCGAGGCGCACCCGGACCACATCGCCCGGAACCAGTTCGCGCACCGCCACGGTCGACCACGCGCCGTCGCGCAATGCCCGCGCGGAGGAGGCCAGTCCCTTCCTCAGCGCGGCAATGGCGCCGGCGGCCTGATGCTCCTCGACGAAGGCCACCACCCCGTTCATCAACAGCAGCACACCGATGATCGCCGCATCGGTCCAATGCCGCACGAGGATCGAAAGCACCAGTGCCACTTCGATCATCCACGGGATGGGCGCCCAGAAATAGCCCAGGAAGATCAGCACGGGGTTGCGACGGCGCTCACTGATCTCGTTGGGGCCGTAGCGCTGCAGCCGGTTCGCCGCCTCAGCGGTGCTCAGACCCGCTGCGGTGCAGCCGAGTTCGTCGAACAGCTGCTCCAGCGGCACCTCGGCGGGTGCGTCGTCGACGGCGGCCAAGAAGTACCTCCCACTGTGCACGTGCCGGAAGGCCCCCCGCCGGAAGACCCCCGCCGGAAGGGCGCTCGGCGCAACGGTACTCACCGGAACGCCGCACTCGTAGGGCCAACCGTCATCGGTTCCGCTGCGGCACGCGGATCATCCGTCGGTCCGAATACCCCCAACCCGCGCCGGTCACACGGCCCTGGCGGAAACACGCGGAGGTCAGCCCGCGATGTGGTCGATAACCGCGTCGAATGCGTTGAGAATGAACTGATCCATATCCGGATCCGACGACACCGGCTGCGAAGACTGTTTCACGATCGCGATCCCTCGCCGGCGGTCGACGTAGACCCACTGTCCATGGACGCCGATCGCGGTGATCGCCTCACGTCCGGGAGAGTGGCGAATCCACCACTGCGCCCGGTAACTCCAGTCACCACCGGCCCACGGACCCACCGCCTCGGGTCCGCGGGAGAACTTTTCCCGGCTTCCGCCCCGCTCAAGGGTCGCGATCACGCCGGCGGGAACGATCTGCTGTCCGTCGGCGACGCCGTCGTTGAGCAGCATCATGGCGAATCTGGCGAGGTCGCGGGGCCCGGCATTGAGCCCACCGCCGGCCACCAGGGTGCCGCAGCGGTCCAGCAGGACGTAGGTCTCGGCCTCGGTTCCGAGTCGCGACCACAGCGCCGCAGACATCTGGTCCTGAAACGATGTGCCGGTCGCCCTGTTGGTGAGCCAGTTGACGACATCGGTCTTGGGCGTCTGATAGTGGAACACCGCCCCGTGCTCGTGCTCGGGATCCTTCTGAAGGGTGGCCAGGAAGTCGTACAGTCCGGCCACATCGTCCCCGGGAGCGGAATCCAGCCAGCCGAGTACCCGTCCGTAGCGGGCGATGCCGGATGCCGGGTCGGCGTAATCCTCGCTGAAATCCATGGAATTGGTCATGTCCAGCACCTGGCCGATGGTTGCTCCGGCGAATGCCGACGCAGCGGACAGTTCCGGAACGGCATCGACCACCTGAGCGCTCTCGTCGAGAAGACCCTCGTCGGCGGCCATCAGTGCGATCAGTCCGGCGAAGGACTTGGTGACCGACATCATCTGATGAGGCTGCGTGGCGTGCATGCCGTTGGAGTAGTGCTCGTAAACCAGCCGCTCTGGGGTGGCCACCAGGAAGGAGTCGGTGAAGGTCTCGCGCAGGAATTCCGGCAAGGTCGCACTGCCGTCCTGGGGGCGATTCACCCGCAGATCGGTGATGGCGGAGTCGATATCGACCGGAAGTGGCCGCACCGAACCGCCGTTGTGGACCGGAGCGGACGGGAAGACGGTCCGCATGTGCAGGTAGGCCCACCGGTTGTACGGCGGTGTCATCAGCGCGTTGGAACGGTCGACCCGTTTGCCGGGTGGAGGCGGGAAGCCCTCCATCAGACCCAGCTCCTGGGCACTCGCGTACGGGTCGTCGGTCATCGCCGAGTCCTGGCCGTCAGCGGATGTCGGCGAGCGCGGCTGTGGGTCAGCTCGTGCCGCAGGCACAGTCGGTGTCGCAGGCACACGGTGAGCAGGTGCAGTTGGGGTTGTCGCAGCCGGTGGGCTGGCCGCAGGTGCAGTCCGGGCCGCAAGCACAGGGTGAGCAGGTGCAGTTGGGGTTGTCGCAGGTGGCGGTGCTCATGGCGGCGATCCTTTGCGTTAGGGTCCGAATTGCTCAGCTGTCAGCCGTCAGCCGGCGCGGTCGTCGCGCTGTGCTGCAGTGATCAGATCTTCTCTCGCCCGTGCCACCCGCGAGCGGATGGTGCCCAACGGGCACCCGCACACCTCGGCAGCTTCGGCGTAGGACAAGCCCAGCACCTGAGTGAGGACGAGCGCGTCGCGCCGGTCGGGTTCCAGCCCGTCGAGCATCATTCTCAGCTCGACGACGTCCTCGAAGCGAGCTCCGCCCGGCGCTGCGGCAAGCACACCCTCGAGATCGACCTGACTGGTGGTGCGGGGGCGGGCCTGGTTGCGGCGGATCTGGTCGACGACCACCCGGCGGGCGATCGACAGCAGCCAGGTGCGCGCCGAGGAACGGCCGGCGAAGCGGGGCAGGGCGCCGATCACCCGCAGGTAGGTCTCCTGGGTGAGATCGTCGGCGCTACCCGGGTCGGCCAGGAAGGCGACGGTCCGCCAGACGTCACGTTCGGTCGCCCGGATGAACTGGTCCAGAGCGCCGCGGTCACCCCGACCGGCTGCCAGCGCCAGCCCGGTCAGCGGATCCTCGTCGGTCACGAACAAGACCTTAGGTGATACCGCCACCGGGTGGGACCCGGACCCGCGATCGAGGGGTAACTTGAGACCCAGCGTTGCGGAACTTCAGGCCGGTGGCATCCGACCAATCTTGAGATCGTGCCCGATGACGACCGGGCCTGATAAGGATCGCGCCCTACCAGGAGGGTCCCGGAGGAGGACGATGACCACCACGACCGTCGCCGGTGGAGCCGACGCCCCGCCGTTGCGCCGCGTCGAACTGGACGTATCGGGGATGACCTGCGCGGCGTGTGCCGCCCGGGTCGAGGCGAGGCTGAACAAGCTCGACAACGTCCGGGCCTCGGTCAACTACGCCACCAGGGTGGCCACCGTCGACGCGCCGGAGGCCACCTCGACCGATGACCTGTGCGACGTGGTTCGGCGGGCCGGCTACGAGGCCGATCTGCGGGCCCCCGGCGCCGAAGACCGTACCGACCCCGATGACGCCGCCGCGCGGTCACTGCTGGTCCGCCTGGGCGTCGCCGCGGTGTTCTTCGTGCCGCTGTCGCACTTGTCGGTGATGTTCGCGGTCCTGCCGTCGACCCGTTTCCCGGGATGGCAGTGGCTGCTCACCGCGTTGACGCTGCCGATCGTGACCTGGGCCGCCTGGCCATTCCACAGAGTCGCGTTACGCAATGCCCGGCACCGCACCGCGTCGATGGAGACGCTGATCTCGGTGGGCGTCACCGCCGCGACGTTGTGGTCGCTGTACACGATCTTTGCCGCCCATCCGCAGCGCCAGACCACCGGGCTCTGGCAGGCCTTGATGAGCAGTGACGCCATCTACCTCGAGGTGGCCGCCGGAGTCACGGTCTTCGTCCTGGCGGGTCGCTATTTCGAAGCCCGGGCGAAGTCGAAGGCCGGCAGTGCGTTGCGGGCTCTGGCGGCAATGAGCGCCAAGACCGTTGCGGTCCTGCACGCCGACGACACCGAGATGGTCATCCCCGCCGAGCAACTCAAAGAGCAGCAGCGCTTCGTCGTCCGGCCCGGCGAGACGATCGCCGCCGACGGCCTGGTGGTCGACGGCGATGCCGCCGTCGACACCAGCGCGATGACCGGCGAATCCAAGCCCGTCCGTGTGCATCCCGGTTCCAGTGTCGTCGGGGGCACGGTGGTGCTGGACGGACGGCTGATCGTCGAAGCGGCGGCTGTGGGGGCCGACACCCATTTCGCCGCCATGGTGCGGCTGGTCGAGGATGCCCAGGTCCACAAGGCCGACGCGCAACGACTGGCCGACCGGATCGCCGGCATCTTCGTGCCCGCGGTCTTCGTGATCGCGGCGGTGACCGCCGCGGGTTGGCTGCTCGCCGGCGCCGGTGCCGACAAATCCTTTTCCGCCGCGTTGGCCGTGCTGGTCATCGCCTGTCCGTGCGCCCTGGGCCTGGCCACCCCGACGGCGATGATGGTGGCATCGGGCCGCGGGGCCCAACTGGGCATCTTCCTCAAGGGGTACCGCGCACTGGAGGCCATCCGCAACGTCGACACCGTCGTTTTCGACAAGACCGGCACCCTGACGACGGGACACCTCGCGGTGACCGCTGTCACCGCCGCCGAGGGGTGGCAACCCGATGATGTCCTGACCTACGCGGCGGCCGTGGAATCCGGCTCCGAACACGCGATCGCGACGGCGATCCTGAGAGCCACCGACCGCCGCGAACCGATGACGGGGTTCCGGGCACTGCCGGGCAACGGCGTCACCGGGACGGTCGGGGCTGATAGGGAAGCGGCCACCGTCGAGGTCGGCCGGCCGAAATGGGTGGGGCGGGAGGCACATGTTCCCGAACCGGTCGACGCGGCCCGGCGGACCGCCGAGGTCCACGGGCAGACCGCGGTGCTGGTGTCGGTGGACGGGCGGGTGTGCGGCGTCGTCGCGGTTGCCGACGCGGTCAAACCGAGCGCGGCCGAGGCCGTGGCCGCACTTCAGGAGCGGGGACTGCACACGACCCTGCTCACCGGCGACAACGGGACCGCAGCCGCCGAAGTCGGCGCCGAGGTGGGAATCGACGATGTGATCGCCGAGGTGCTGCCCGAGGGCAAGGTCGACGTCATCGAGCAACTGCGGGATCAGGGCCGCGTGGTCGCCATGGTGGGCGACGGGATCAATGACGGTCCCGCCCTGGTCTCGGCGGACCTCGGGCTGGCCATCGGGCGGGGGACCGATGTGGCGATCGCCGCCGCCGACGTCATCCTGGTGCGCGATGACCTGCGTTCGGTGCCCCAGGCGCTCGATCTCGCGCGGGCGACGATGCGCACTATCCGGGTGAATCTGGTCTGGGCGTTCGGTTACAACGTGGCGGCCATCCCGGTCGCCGCGGCGGGGCTGCTGAACCCGTTGATCGCGGGTGCCGCGATGGCCTTCTCGTCGTTCTTCGTCGTCTCCAACAGCCTGCGTTTGCGGAACTTCGGACGAGGCGATTCGGCGCCGGACTGATCAGCGCGCCCCAAATTCATGTTGAACACTGAAATCATGCTGAACAAAGAAAGGGTGAAACAGACTGTGTCACAGGAATTCTCCGTCACCGGCTTGAGCTGCCAGAGTTGCGTCAAGCACGTCACCACCGCGTTGAGCGCGATTCCGGGCGTCGACTCCGTGCGGGTCGACCTCGGCAGCGGCGCGCCGTCGAAAGTCTATGTCGACGCATCCCGTCCGCTGGGGGATGATGAAGTGCAGGCCGCCCTCGCAGAGGAAGGCGACTACTCGCTGGTCCGGTGAATCCTCTCCGGCGGGTCAGACTGGACGTCGGGGAGATAGGGAGTCATGCAATGCCTCGAGCTGCCGGAGAGCGTTACGCCTGTGGACAATGCGGCGCGGCCTTGGTTTACGAGAAGGCCTGCCCCTGCTGCAAGTCACCCAGTGACCATGCCGAGAAGTGCTGTGGGGAGCCGATGACCAAGGTCGATTCCTGAGGCTTTAGCGCCTGTTCCTCTGCGCCTGTTCCTTAGGGCCTGTTCCTTAGGGCCTGTTCTTGGCCAGTTCGCGGAGCATGTTGTTGTAGGCCGCCATCTCGTCGTCGGCGTAGCCGGCGTCGGCATGCCGGTCGGTGCGGACAGCGTCGCGGCGATCCTGCCGTGCCCATTGGGTGACCAGGGCGATGACCACCATTACCAGCGGCACCTCGCTAGCGCCCCAGGCGATCGCGCCTCCGAGGTGCTGATCCTCGTTGATGCTCGCGACCCATGGCAGGGCCAGGCTGCGGTAGAAGTTGCCACCGACGGTGGAGGTCATGGTCATCATCGCGATGCCGAAGAACGCGTGGAAGGGCATGACCGCGAAGAGCAGTGCGAGTCTGCCGATGTAGGGGAGGCGGCGCGGACCGGGATCGACGCCGATGATGCCCCAGTAGAAGAGGTATCCGGTGATCAGGAAGTGCACGGCCATGAACTCATGGCCCCAGTGGTATCGGACCAGGGTGTCGAAGAGCGGGGTGAAGTAGACCGCGTAGAGCGACCCGACGAACAGCACGAAGGCTGTTACCGGATTCGAGAGGAACGCCGTGATCGGAGAGTGCACGAACCGGACGATCCATTCCCGCGGACCGGGCGGTTGCCCTGCGCCGGCGGCCGGCAGCACGCGCAACGCCAGTGTGACCGGAGCGCCCAGCACCAGAAGAACGGGCGCGAACATGTTCAGCGTCATGTGCTCGACCATGTGCAGGCTGAACATCGCCGAGCCGTAGGAGCGGATGCTCGAGCCGGTCGCAATCAGCAGTGCCGAGCATCCGGCGACCCAGGCCACCGTGCGACCCAGTGGCCAGCGGACATCCCGGCGGCGTAGTCGCGCCACCCCGAAGACATACAGGCCGGCCATCACCACCGCGGCAACCCCGAGGAAGGTGTCGAAACGCCAGAAGGTCAACAGCCGCAGCGCCGTGGGTTCACCGGGCAGTTGATAGCCGAGCAGGACGTCCCAGATGGATGGTCTGGATGCGAGCAGCCGGGGGGAGGTCTGGATCGTCATCGCGGACACCGCAGCCAGCGTCGCCATCGCCACGACGGCGCCGGCCGGCCCGCTCGAAATCCGGCCGGCGCGCAGCCCGTACCCGCTGAGCACCGTCGCGGCCAGCAGCGCAGCGGCGGCCAGCAGACCGAGAATCCCGAAATCGGATCCGATCAGGCCGCTGACGCCGGCGCGCAGCAATAGCAGGACGGCCCCGTACACCAGAGCGGTTGCACCGGCGGCGACCTCGACGATCAGGACCCGCCGGCGCACTGCCGCCTCAGGAGGAGCTGCCGTCCCGGCGACCTTTACTCCGGCCCAGATCGCTATCGCCAGCGCGAAGACGATGACCGAGCCCGTCGCGTAGTCGTGATCGGGTCCCTGGCCGGCGTCTCCGCTGACCGGAACCGCCACGATTCCCACGACGGCCGGAATCATCAGCGGGAGGTGCCAGTCCCATCGCAGCACCAAACGCGAGGTGATCGTGAGGACGGCGGCGCAGATCGTGACGAGCACCCAGGCCCGCGCGCTCTCAGATGCACCCAGCGCGTCGGGTAGCCGTCCGCTGAACAACAATCGGGTCGCCGCGACCCCGGAATCCACCGCCGCCTGAACGACCACCATCGCCAGCGCGGAGACAAGCCAGACCGGCGAGAGCCTTTCGATCACGAGGTGGGCCCGGAAGGCGGCGGGGTCGATGACTCCGCGATCGTCGGGCTGCGCGGTGATGATCACCAGCACCAGGGCGCCCAGACAGGCCGAGGCCGCCACCGCGGCCGTGAAGTAGCCGAGCAACTGCGCGACGACGGTAGGGGTCGCGGGGGTCGGGACCGCCGGGGACAGCAGCGTGAGCGCATAGACCACGGCGACACCGGCCGCGGCGGCGTAACCGGCCAGCAGAAGCCGGCCCGCCGTGCGCGGCCGGGCCTCCGCTGTCGCGGACTGATGTTGCGGGGACTCCGCCGGTGGGGCGGGGTCGGGGTGCGTCGACGTCATTGATTCCATTCTGACTGCGTCATCGCCGAGTGTAGAACCGTCTACTCTGCCGTGCGGTACCGGGAGCTTTCCGGGCCGCCACCGCGACCGAAGCCGGTGACCAACGCCGGTGACCAACGCCGGTACCGCCCTGTTCGTCCAGCTACCCGCCCAGGAGTGACGAGATGATTCACGACCTCGCCCTGCGCTGGCTCGTCACCGCGCTGTTCGTCTTCAGCGCCGCCGTGTGCGTCCGGTCCATTGTGGCCAACCGCCACTCGGCGACGAGCCTGGTCAGCCACCTACTGCATGCCCTGATGGCGATCGCGATGGCGGTGATGGCCTGGCCGCGGGGTGCCGAACTGCCGACCCGAGCGCCGATGATCTTCTTCGCGCTCGCCGCGCTGTGGTTCGCGGTGATCACCCTCAGAACCAGCGCTCACCGCGCGGCCAACGGGTATCACACGCTCATGATGCTGGCCATGGCATGGATGTACGCGGCCATGGGCGGCCTGCCTTTGCCGAAGGCGGCCGACCATGGGATGCCCGCCATGCCCTCGATGGACGCCGCCCCGGCGCACACAGGACATACCGGGCATTCAGGGCACGGCTCACATTCCACGGGCCACGCCACGGCCGACGCAGCGGCCTGGCCGGGTGTGCTGAACTGGGCGTTCACCATCGGCTTCGGGGTGGCCGCGGTGTTCTGGCTCTATCGCTTCTTCGCCGGGCGTCCTGGCTCCGAGGAGCGGGGTCTGGGGGTGCTGTGCCAATTCGCCATGGCGGCCGGAATGGCCATCATGTTCGGTGTCATGCTCTGAGGCGCGTCCTGCTCTGAGGGTCAGGCGGCCGAGCCGTCGCTGGGACGCAGGTGTCCACGTCGGCGCCCCCGGGTCGCGTTCTGGGGCAGGACGATCTCACCTGGCTCGGCGAGGGCGGTCTGATCCGGGCGGCCCCCCTGCGGGTGGTACCGCCGCCACACCAGCCATCCGAGCACCGCTCCGGCCAGCACCGGCAAATGGGTCAGGGCGCGGTCAACCGTGACCAGTCCGGCGACGGCGTCGACGACCACGTAGATCGACAGCACCGCGGCGAAGGCGACGAGCACCGCTGTCAGACCGGCCGCAAGAACGGGCCGAACCGCCGCGGCCAGCATCGCCACTCCCAGTGCCGCCGACCATGCGGTTGACTCGTTGAGCACATGGCCGCCCATCGCCGCATGCCCAACCCCGAGGTGGGCGCCCAGTCCCTGGGCCGCCGCCAGGATCAACTGCACAAATGCGACCACTCCGAGGGCCCATCGAGGCCAGCCCTGGGCGGATGATCCCGGCCGTGCCGTCGGTTCCGGCTCCAACGGCCGCACGGCGGCGAGCTGTGATCGGCCCGCCAGCCGGCGTAGCAGTTGGGTCTGCTCGACCGCGTCGGCCTGCCATTCCCTGCACGAGTCGCAGTCGATGAGGTGCTCGTCGACCCGCGCGGCGGGGATGGGTTCACGCTCCCCGTCGATGCGAGCCGACAGCGCCTCTCGAGCGGTGTCGCAGTCCATATGTTCATAGTCGCCCAGGACGGCGGGTTGGTTCCCGCGATTGGGATATCGGCGCGCGGGAACCAGACGCTGCCGCGGGCCGACCAATCAACGTGCGGTTCGTCTCCGGGTTGATTCACCCGGACCGCGGAAGGAGAGAAACCCGATGGCTACCACGACAACATCGACAACCGCGCCCGCCGAGGTCGACGCGCGGATCCCGCGTTTCACGGCGACCATCACCGCGGTCGTGATCGCCACCGCGCTGGCGGTATCGACCGTCAGCGCCGTCGCGGCGGCGCTGATTCTGGCCGCGCAGGCGGTTGTCTTCGCCATCGGCGCCGTGTGGGGACCTCAGCGCCATCCCTACGGCGCGTTCTTCAGCGCCGTGATCGCCCCGCGTCTCGGTCCGGTCACCAAACGGGACTACGTCGCCCAGCTGCGGTTCTCCATGCTGCTCGGTGTCTGTTTCTGTGTGATCGGCGCAGCCGGTTTCGCGCTGGGGGCAACACTGGTCGGCGTCATTGCGGCCGGATTCGCCTTGTTCGCCGCTCTCATGCGTGCCGCGTTCGGCATTTGCCTCGGCCGTGGGCCCTACATGGTGGTTTCGCGGTTGCGAGGTGAGGTACCGGCCTGCTGCCAGAACAAGTGAAAGACCGGACGCGCCAATCCTTTTGCGTCGCTTCGGAACTTTCTCCGCTCGGATGCGACTAGTTATCCAAGCCCTGTGTGAGCAGCGCGCAGCAGCTACCGAACCAGAGGAGAAGTGTCCGTGAATGCTGGAGCCCTTGTCGGCCGGGTTGGCGCCTTGGCAGTTGCCCTCGGTGTCGGGTTGGGGGTCACCACCCCGGTGACCGCATGGGCCGATCCCGATGACTCGGGGAGGGCGTCGTCCGCCGCGGAGCCCGGGGCCGAAACCCGGGAATCCCGGACGGCGGGTTCCAACGGCCGGACGCGTGGGAGCAAGTCGCGGTCGGTTGAGCGGGGCTCCAACGCGTCGGCAATTCGCGACAGGGGAGCCCCCACTCCGGCTGCAGTCCGAGAGATCCCCGACGTTGTCGAGACCTCCGTTGATGCTCCGGTCGCTTCGGCCGCCGGGACCGACACTGCGCCGGCGGTCGCGACGGTCCCCGCTCCGGCAGCGGCGGAATCGGCGGCACCCGGCTCCTCGCCCACGGTCAATCTGCCCACGGTCAATCTGTCCACCGTCAATTCTGCGATGACCACCCCCAAGGCGACGGTGGTTGGGGCCAAGGCGTCAGCGGTCGGGGCCAACCCGGTTGCCGACCTGATTCGCACCTTCATCGGTGACGGCACGGCCGACAACCCGAATGCCGGGATCTTGTTCGGCAACGGCTACAGCTACACCGAGTTCGACGGCACCTACTGCACCTCGGAGGCGGCCTGCAATGGCGGCACCGGCGGGCTGATCGGCAACGGCGGAAACGGCTATAACGGCGGCGCCGGGGGCGCGGCCGGCTGGTTCGGCAACGGCGGCAACGGCGGCGACGCGATATCGGCCGGAGCGGCCGGCGGTAACGGCGGCCGCGGCGGCATCCTGTTCGGCAACGGCGGTGACGGCGGTGACGGCGCGGCGGCCGTGGGGATGGCCGGCGGCGGTGCGGGTGGTCGTGGCGGGATGGCCGGGTCGATGATCATGCTGGGCGAAGCTGGCGGACTGCCGACAAGTCTGTACGGCAACGGCGGCAACGGCGGCAACGGCGGCGACGCGGTGATGGGCACCGCCGGTGCCGGCGGCCGCGGCGGCATGGCGGCCATCATCGGCTCCGGCGGCACCGGCGGTAACGGTGGCAACATCACCGGAATGGGCGGCGGCACCGCCGGCAACGGCGGCAACGGCGG
>JAGQTQ010000123.1:7295-10040 GCA_020438905.1 Mycobacterium sp. | reverse complement strand
CGAGCAGCAGGCCGAGATCGACCGGGTCGCCGCCGCGCGCGCCGTCGCCCAGCGCAAGCTGGAGTCCGCCCGGGGCGCCGCACCCGCCGCTTCCGCCCCGGCCGCCGCGGGCCCGGCGGTTGCGGGTCGGGCGGTGGAGTCCGCGCCGATCGAGCAGGCCGCCGCCGCGGCGAACCCCTCGCCGGCCGATAACTGGGACCGCGCCTCGGGCCCGACGGCCGCGGTCAAGGTGCCCTACGGCAAGCCCTCCGAGTGGGATCTGACCCTGCCAGCAGTGCCCAGCGCGTTCCTCTCCGGTGATCCGATCCAGATCATCAACGCGGTTCTACAGATCGCGCAGAACAGCTACCAGGTGACTCAGCAGCTGGGCAAGAAGTTCCTCCAGCAGTTGGGCATCCTGAAGCCCACCGACACCGGCATCACCAATGGCGGCGGCATCCCGATGGTCTACGGGAACCAGGCCATCGAGTACGTGATCAAGCGCGCACAGTCCCAGATCGGCGTTCCTTATTCCTGGGGCGGTGGCACGGCCGCCGGGCCGAGCCGGGGAATCGACTCCGGCGCCAACACCGTCGGGTTCGACTGCTCGGGCCTGGTGCTCTACGCGTTCGCCGGAGCGGGAATCAAGCTGCCGCACTACTCGGGCTCGCAGTACAACCTGGGTCGCAAGATCCCGACAGCGCAGATGCGCCGCGGTGACGTGCTGTTCTGGGGTCCCAACGGCAGCCAGCACGTGGCGATCTTCCTGGGCAACGGGCAGATGATCGAGGCGCCCTACACCGGCTCCACGGTCAAGATCTCCCCGGTTCGCACCAGCGGCATGACGCCCTTCGCCGTCCGGTACATCGAGTGGTGACGAGGTAGACGCCCATGTCCCGCAAGCTGTCCCGCAGCCTCCAAGCGGTCGGATCCGTTCTGATCTCGCTGGCGCTGTCGCTCGGGTTCGCCTCGCCGGCACACGCCGACGAGTGGGACCCCACTCTGCCCAAGATTCTCAGCGCCGGGGCCCCGGGTGACCCGGTGGCGGTGGCGCAGGCATCGCTGGCCTTCACCCAGCAGGCCGCGCAGGCGACGATGGACCTCGGCCGTAAGTTCCTCTCCGGTCTCGGCATCGGCGGGGGCGGTTCCTCCGCGCTGCCGGGCGGCCGGGTGCGCGGCCCGCAGGCCATCGAGTACGTCATCCGTCGCGGAGCCTCCCAGCGGGGTGTGCCCTACTCCTGGGGCGGCGGTGCGATCAACGGCCCCAGCGAGGGCGTGGATCAGGACGCCGGCAAAATCGGCTACGACTGCTCCGGGTTCACCCGGTACGCCTTCGCCGGTGTCGGGGTGCAGATTCCGAAGTACTCCGGTGACCAGTACACCGCCGGCAGGCAGGTGCACCCCTCGCAGGCCAAGCGCGGCGACCTCATCTTCTGGGGTCCGGGGGGCAGCCAGCACGTCGCCCTCTATCTGGGCAACGGGCAGATGCTGGAGGCGTCGTCAGCGGCCGGTCAGGTCACTGTCAGCCCGGTGCGCACCGCGGGGATGACCCCGTACGTCACCCGCATCATCGAGACCTGAGCCGAGGCGTCAGCCCCGCAGCGCCCGCGGCGCGGCGGCGCGGAACTCCGACGCGCCAGCGAACTACCCACATCGACGGATTCCGAAACGCCTGGAATAGTTGTCTGCGGGGCGCGAGGCTGCCCCGACCATCACCTGACAGCTGTGGAGGAACTTGATGACGTCACCAGGCGGGTCGCCCGCGGGCCCCGGCGGTAATGGCCTGGCCGCTGATGTGCACACCCTGGAGCGGGCGATCTTCGAGGTCAAGCGCATCATCGTCGGTCAGGACCAGCTCGTCGAGCGGATCCTGGTCGGCCTGCTCGCCAAAGGTCACGTGCTGCTCGAAGGTGTGCCCGGGGTGGCCAAGACACTGGCCGTCGAGACGTTCGCCCGAGTGGTGGGCGGTACCTTCGCCCGCATCCAGTTCACCCCCGACCTGGTGCCCACCGACATCATCGGCACCCGGATCTATCGCCAGGGCCGCGAGGAGTTCGACATCGAACTCGGTCCGGTCGTGGTGAACTTCCTGCTCGCCGACGAGATCAACCGCGCCCCGGCCAAGGTCCAGTCGGCGCTTCTCGAGGTGATGGCCGAGCGCAAGATCTCGATCGGCGGCAAGACCTACCCGCTGCCCAAGCCGTTCCTGGTGATGGCGACCCAGAACCCGATCGAGAACGAGGGCGTCTACCCGCTGCCGGAAGCGCAGCGCGACCGCTTCCTGTTCAAGATCAACGTCGACTACCCCTCGCCGGAGGAGGAGCGCGAAATCATCTACCGGATGGGTGTGACCCCGCCGGAGCCCAAGCAGGTGCTCGAGACCGGTGACCTGCTGCGCCTGCAAGGCGTCGCAGCCAACAACTTCGTGCACCACGCGCTGGTCGACTACGTCGTGCGGGTGGTGACGGCTACCCGTCGTCCGGAGCAGTTCGGCATGCCCGACGTCAAGTCCTGGATCGCTTTTGGCGCCTCGCCCCGCGCCTCACTGGGCATCATCGGCGCGGCCCGGGCGCTGGCCCTGGTGCGGGGCCGCGATTACGTCGTTCCGCAGGACGTCATCGAGGTGATTCCCGACGTGCTGCGGCATCGGTTGGTGCTCACCTACGACGCGTTGGCCGATGACGTCAAACCGGACACCGTGATCGGCCGCATCCTGCAGACCGTTGCGCTGCCCCAGGTCAACGCGGTGCCCCAGCAGGGCCATTC
>JAGQTQ010000123.1:4261-7240 GCA_020438905.1 Mycobacterium sp. | reverse complement strand
GCGCCGGTGGCCGGCGCCAGCGCTCGGTGAGCGGGCCAACTCCCGCCGGTGAGGCGGCCGGGTCCCAGCCGAACCCGCAGCCGATCCACCCGCCCTCCTTCCAGCGGGGTGAGATCGGCGACGCCAAGCTGTCCGCCGCCCTGCGCACGCTCGAACTGACGGTCAAGCGCAAACTCGACGGGGTCCTGCACGGCAATCATCTCGGTCTGATCCCCGGTCCCGGTTCAGAGCCGGGGGAGTCGCGCCCCTACCAGCCCGGTGACGACGTGCGCCGGATGGACTGGTCGGTCACCGCCCGCACCACCCATCCGCACGTGCGGCAGATGATCGCCGACCGCGAACTGGAGACCTGGCTGGTGGTCGACGTCTCGGCCAGTCTCGATTTCGGCACCGCCGGGTGCGAGAAGCGGGACCTCGCCGTCGGGGCGGCCGCGGCGATCACCTACCTCAACAGCGGCGGCGGCAACCGGATCGGCGCGTTGATCGCCAACGGCCAGGACATCATCCGGATCCCGGCCCGGGGCGGCCGCCAGCATGAGCAGTCGCTGCTGCGTGCCATCGCCACCGCGCCGCGGGCCCCCCTGGGGGTGCGCGGTGATCTCGGTGCCGCCATCGACGCCCTGCGCCGTCCGGAGCGGCGCCGCGGTATGGCCGTCATCATCAGCGATTTCCTCGGCCCGATCGACTGGTTCCGGCCGCTGCGGGCCATCGCCGCCCGCCACGAGGTGCTCGGCATCGAGGTGCTCGACCCACGAGACGTCGAACTGCCGGACGTCGGCGACGTCATCCTCCAGGACACCGAGTCCGGGGTCACCCGAGAGTTCACCATCGACGAACAACTCCGCGACGATTTCGCCCGGGCGGCCGCCGCTCATCGCGAAGAGGTCGCCCGCACCCTGCGCCGGTGCGGGGCGCCGCTGATGACCTTGCGCACCGACCGCGACTGGATCGCCGACATCGTCCGGTTCGTGGCCTCCCGCCGGCGCGGCGCCATGGCAGGCGTCCAGTGATCGGGGAGCCGCGATGACGTTGCCGTTGCTCGGGCCGATGTCGCTGACCAACTTCGCCCATCCGTGGTTCCTCCTGTTCCTGCTCGTCGTCGCGGGCCTGGTAGCGCTCTACGTCGTGGTCCAGGTGGCCAGGCAGAAGCGAATCCTGCGGTTCGCGAACATGGAACTGCTGGAGAGCGTGGCCCCGCAGCGCCCCAGCCGTTGGCGGCACCTGCCGGCGATTCTGCTGGTGAGTTCGCTGGTTCTGCTGACCATCGCGATGGCGGGTCCGCAAAACGACGTGCGGATACCCCGCAATCGAGCGGTGGTCATGCTCGTCATCGACGTCTCCCAGTCCATGCGGGCCACCGACGTCGAGCCGAGCCGTCTGGTAGCGGCTGAGGAGGCCGCCGCCCAGTTCGCCGACCAGCTCACCCCCGGTATCAACCTGGGCCTGATCGCCTATGCCGGCACCGCCACGGTGTTGGTGTCGCCGACCACCAACCGGGAGGCCACCAAGGCGGCCCTCGGCAAGCTGCAACTGGCCGACCGCACCGCCACCGGCGAGGCGATCTTCACCGCGCTGCAGGCCATCGCCACGGTCGGCGCCGTCATCGGCGGCGGTGACGGGCCGCCGCCGGCCCGGATCGTGCTGATGTCCGACGGCAAGGAGACGGTGCCGTCCAACCCGGACAACCCCAAGGGCGCCTTCACCGCGGCCCGGACCGCCAAGGACCAGGGCGTGCCGATCTCGACGGTGTCCTTCGGCACCCCCTACGGCTACGTCGAGATCAACGATCAGCGCCAGCCCGTTCCGGTCGACGTGGACATGCTCAAGAAGATCGCTGAACTCTCCGACGGAAACCACTACTCCGCCTCGAGCCTGGAACAGCTCAAGGAGGTCTTCACCTCGCTGCAGGACCAGATCGGCTACGAGACCACCAAGGGCGACGCCAGCGCCGGCTGGTTGCGGCTGGGATCGCTGCTACTGGCTCTGGCCGCATTGGGTGCGCTGCTGATCAACCGCCGGCTGCCCGGCTGACGGCGACCCGCGGAGTCCGATACGTCACCGCGCGCCTGATTTCGGGCTGGTGGCCGTGAGGCACTAAGTTGACGGGCATGACCGACACCGCCACGACCGAGACCACCGGCGACGCCGCTGGCGGCAAACCCCCGTTCGTCTCCCGCTCGGTTCTGGTGACCGGCGGAAACCGGGGGATCGGCCTGGCGATCGCGCGCCGGCTGGCCGCCGACGGGCACAAGGTGGCGGTGACCCACCGCGGTTCGGGGGCACCGGAAGGGTTGTTCGCCGTCCAGTGCGACGTCACCGACAGCGAGGCCGTCGACCGCGCCTTCTCCGAGGTCGAGGAGCACCAGGGTCCGGTGGAGGTGCTGGTGTCCAATGCCGGGATCACCGCGGACGCCTTCATGATCCGAATGACCGAGGAGCGCTTCGAGAAGGTCATCGACGCCAACCTCACCGGGGCGTTCCGCGTGGCGCAACGCGCGGCGCGCAGCATGCAGAAGAACCGGTTCGGACGAATGATCTTCGTCGGCTCGGTCTCCGCCACCTGGGGGATCGGCAACCAGTCCAACTACGCCGCTTCCAAGGCGGGCCTGATCGGCATGGCCCGGTCGATTTCCCGTGAGATGTCCAAGGCCGGCGTCACCGCGAACGTGGTGGCACCGGGACTCATCGACACCGATATGACCCGCGCGATGGACGAGCGGGTTCAGAAGGGCGCGCTGGAGTTCATCCCGGCCAAGCGGATCGGCACCGCCGAGGAGGTCGCCGGCGCCGTCAGTTTCCTGGCCTCGGAGGACGCCGGCTACATCGCCGGTGCGGTGATCCCGGTCGACGGCGGTATGGGCATGGGCCACTAGCGGCCCGCGACAGACGACCCGCAAAGGACGAAAGGACTTCCATGGCAGGCTTTCTCGACGGCAAGCGCATCCTCGTCACGGGGATCATCACCGACTCCTCGATCGC
>JAGQTQ010000123.1:3591-4200 GCA_020438905.1 Mycobacterium sp. | reverse complement strand
GACCGGATGAAGCTGATCGCCCGCATCATCGCCCGGCTGCCGCAGCCGGCTCCGCTGCTGGAGCTCGACGTCCAGAACTCCGAGCACCTCGACACCCTGGCCGACCGGATCGCTGAGGCGATCGGCGAGGGCAACAGGCTCGACGGCGTAGTCCACTCCATCGGCTACATGCCGCCCAGCGGGATGGGGATCAACCCCTTCTTCGACGCCCCGTTCGAGGATGTCGCGAAGGGCATCCACATCTCGGCCTTCTCCTACGCGTCGCTGGCCAAGGCGGTGCTTCCGATCATGAACCCGGGCGGCGGCATCGTCGGCATGGACTTCGACCCGACCCGCGCCATGCCCGCCTACAACTGGATGACGGTGGCCAAGAGCGCGTTGGAATCGGTGAACCGATTCGTCGCCCGCGAGGCCGGCAAGGTGGGGGTGCGGTCCAATCTCGTTGCGGCGGGACCGATCCGGACGCTGGCCATGAGTGCGATCATGGGCGGTGCCCTCGGCGACCAGTTCAAGGACGAGATGGCCATGCTGGAAGAGGGCTGGGACCAGCGGGCGCCGCTCGGCTGGGACATGAAGGATCCCACCGCAGTCGCCAAGACCGTGTGCGCG
>JAGQTQ010000123.1:1740-3490 GCA_020438905.1 Mycobacterium sp. | reverse complement strand
GGCCCGGAGGGGCCCGAGGAGGTCATGCCCTTCCTGGAGAACGTCACCCGGGGCCGGGGCATACCACGCGAGCGCCTCGAGTCGGTGGCCGAGCACTACTACCACTTCGACGGGGTTTCCCCGATCAATGGAATCAACCGCGCGCTGATCGACCAGATCCGTGCCGAACTGGCCGCGCGGGGCGAGGACCTGCCGGTCTACTTCGGAAACCGCAACTCCGCACCGTTCGTGGAGGACACCGTCGCGCAGATGAAGACCGATGGGGTCACCCGGGCCGCGGTGTTCAGCACCTCTGCGTGGGGCGGTTACTCCGGCTGCGCGCAGTACCAGGAGGACATCACCCGGGCCCGGGGGTCCGTCGGAGAGGGTGCTCCCGAGCTGGTCAAACTCCGGCAGTACTTCGACCATCCGCTGCTGGTCGAGATGTTCGCCGACGCCGTGGCCGAGGCGGCGGCAACCCTGCCCGAGTCGCTGCGCGGGCAGGCCCGGCTGGTCTTCACCGCGCACTCGATCCCGTTGCGCGCGGAGAACCGTTGCGGGCCAAATCTTTACGAGCGTCAAGTCCGGCACACGTCCAGCCTGGTTGCCGCGGCCGCCGGCTACACCGATTACGACGTGGTGTGGCAATCCCGGTCCGGGCCCCCGCAGGTCCCGTGGCTGGAACCCGATGTGGGGGATCACCTCTCGGTGCTGGCCGAGTCCGGAACGACCGCGGTGATCGTGTGCCCGGTCGGATTCGTGGCCGACCACATCGAGGTGATCTGGGACCTCGACAGCGAACTGGCCGAGCAGGCCGCGGAACTCGGCGTGGCCCTGGCCCGGGCCACGACACCCAACTCCCAGCCGCGCTTCGCCCGCCTCGCCCTGGACCTGGCCGACGAGATGCGGGAGGGCCGGGAACCGGCCAGAGTGCCCGGCGGGCAACCGGTTCCCGTTCAAGGATCCAGTTTCAACGGCCGGTACTGCACCGCGGAGTGCGTGGCCACCGCGGCCGCGGCGGCTAGCGCTTCCAGGCCGACTGCAGGATCGCGCTGACGGCCGCCGAGCGCGCGGACCGGACCACCGCTGCAAGCGGCCGCAGTGCCCCGTCGGCGATGCGGGCCTCCGAGGAACTCCGGGTGCCCGACGGCGCCAGATCCGAGCCGACGGTGATGATCGCGTCGACATGCGCCGCGGTCGAGAGCACCCGCACTGCCCGGGCGGGTGCGTGTTCGGGGATGCGGTGGTGGCCGCCGGCGGCCACCACCTCCTCGACCAGAGCCCGCGGATCCTCGGCGGCCGTGGTCAGGTGCAGGTTGGACAGTGCCTCGGCGGCCGATCGGACCGCTGATCGCAGGGCGTACTCCGACTCCCCGAGGTCCATCTGGTCGGCCACCGGAGCGGTCGGCAAAGAGTAAACGGACCAGGACAGCACGGGCAGTGGGGCATGCTTCGGTTCGGCGCGGCCGGGGTCTGGGCTGCCGGGGTCGGGGTCGGGGTCTGCGCAGTACGGGACCAGACCTATCGCCGTTCCGTCGGCGGCGGTCACCAGGACGGCCTCACCTGCCTCGAGGGCGTCGGCCTGGAATTGCGTGCCGGCGACCAGCCCCCGAACGTCGCCGGGAACCGGCAGGGCGAGGCCGATCGCCGGGCGCGCCGGCCAGCACCCGTCACCGTCCCGGGCTGCGGCCGTACGCATCGTCTGCAGCAGCGACATCGATCCGGCGGCGTCGACATCCGGCCAGGGCAGCCCGGTCCGGCCGGCGGCCAC
>JAGQTQ010000123.1:0-1691 GCA_020438905.1 Mycobacterium sp. | reverse complement strand
TCGTCGGGCGCGGCGTGTCCGGCCAGCCAGGCGTTGGCCCACACCGATAACGAGACGCTCGGGCACCACATACTGCTCGGAAGTGTAGTTGCTGCGGGCCTTTCCGGTCGGCCGACGCCGCGCCCCGGGCGCTGCGGGTATCGTGGCACTATGCCCGCGGCGCTGATCTGGCTGATCTTCGCTCTCGGTCTCGCCGGGGCGGAGGCGCTGACGGGCGACATGTTCCTGATCATGCTCAGCGGCGGGGCGTTTGCGGCGGCCGGTTCCAGCTGGCTGCTGGGCCTTCCGGTATGGGCCGACGGCGTGGTTTTTCTGGTGGTCTCGGTTCTGCTGCTGGTTCTGGTACGTCCAGCGCTGCGCAGACGGCTGGTGTCCGGTAAGAGCCTGCCCGAGCCTGCCAAGGCGCTGGAGGGCAAGCACGCGCTGGTCCTGGACCGGGTCAGCACCCACCAGGGCCAGGTCAAGCTGGACGGCGAAGTCTGGACCGCCCGGCCGTATAACGAGGACGAGGTGTACGAACCCGGCGACCGGGTAACCGTCATGCACATCGACGGTGCCACCGCCGTGGTCTGGAGAAACCCCTAACGACTCCCACATAGGAGGATCCGATATGGATGGTGCGATCGCCAGTCTGGTGATTCTGGCGGTGCTGGTGCTCTTCGCCATCATCGTCGTCGCGAAGTCCGTCGCCCTGATTCCGCAGGCCGAAGCCGCGGTGATCGAGCGACTCGGGCGCTACAGCAAGACGGTGTCCGGCCAGCTGACCCTGCTGATCCCCTTCATCGACCGCATCCGCGCCCGAGTCGACCTGCGCGAGCGGGTGGTGTCCTTTCCTCCACAGCCGGTGATCACCGAGGACAACCTCACCGTCAACATCGACACGGTGGTGTACTTCCAGGTGACCAATCCGCAGGCCGCCGTCTACCAGATCAGCAACTACATCGTCGGCGTGGAGCAACTGACCACCACGACGCTGCGCAACGTCGTCGGCGGGATGACCCTTGAGCAGACGCTGACGAGCCGTGACCAGATCAATGCTCAACTGCGCGGTGTTCTCGACGAGGCCACCGGCCGTTGGGGCCTGCGGGTGGCGCGGGTGGAATTGCGCAGCATCGACCCGCCGCCGTCGATTCAGGACTCGATGGAGAAGCAGATGCGCGCCGACCGCGAGAAGCGGGCGATGATCCTCACTGCCGAGGGCACTCGCGAAGCGTCGATCAAGCAGGCCGAGGGTGCCAAGCAGTCGCAGATTCTGGCCGCCGAGGGCGCCAAACAGGCCGCCATCCTGGCCGCCGAGGCCGATCGGCAATCCCGCATTTTGCGGGCTCAGGGCGAGCGGGCGGCGCAATACCTGCAGGCGCAGGGCCAGGCCAAGGCGATAGAGAAGACCTTCGCCGCTATCAAGGCCGGGCGTCCCACCCCGGAGATGCTGGCCTACCAATACCTACAGACACTGCCGGAGATGGCCAAGGGCGAGGCCAACAAGGTATGGCTGGTTCCCAGCGACTTCGGCACCGCCCTGCAGGGCTTCACCAAGCTGCTGGGGGCGCCGGGAGCCGACGGGGTGTTCCGCTTCGAACCCTCCCCGATCGAGGCCGATGCGCCCAAGCCCGAGGACGACTCGGATGAGGTTGCCGACTGGTTCGAGACCCAGAGCGACCCGGCGATCGCCGAGGCGGTGGCCAAGGCGG
>JAGQTQ010000022.1:43688-70646 GCA_020438905.1 Mycobacterium sp. | reverse complement strand
GACTCCCTGGTGATCACCGGGCCCTCCGGGTGCGGCCGAACCAGCCTGCTGCGCAGCATCGCCCGGCTCTGGCCCTACGCCAGCGGAAGCATGAGCCGACCCGACGGGGACGGCGAGGCGATGTTCCTGTCCCAGACGCCCTACCTGCCGCTCGGCGACCTGCGAGCGGTGCTGTCCTATCCGCGAACCGAGTCGGCCATCCCCGACGGTGACCTCGTCGCCGCGCTCGACGCGGTCACACTGGGGCACCTGGGCGGCCGCCTCGACGAGGATCAGGACTGGGCCAAGGTGCTCTCCCCGGGCGAGCAGCAACGTATCGCCTTCGCCCGCGTGCTGTTGCAGAAGCCGAAGGTGATCTTCCTCGACGAGTCCACCGCCGCGATCGACGAGGGACAGGAGTACGCCATCTATCGGCTGCTGCGGTCCCGGCTGCCGGAGAGCATCATCGTGTCGGTGACCCACCGCGGGACGGTCGAACAGCACCACGGGCATCACCTGCGGCTGATCGGCGACGGTCGATGGAAATTGGACCGCCGCCCCGAGCCGGCCGGGGTGTGAGGCCCGACGCTCAGACCCGGCCCAGGCACGTCGCCGCGTGCGTGCCCGCGCGGCGGCCGAAGAACGACCCCGAGCCCAACTGCGTCCCACTCGAGTACCCCTTGCCGTCTTGGGCGAGGGTCGACGAGCACGCCCCAGCCGCGTAGAGCCCGGGGATGGCGGTCGCGTCCTGCCGAAGCACCCGCCCGTCGACGTCGGTGGCCAGGCCCCCGACGGTGAACCCCGAGTACATCGCCTTGCCCAGCGACAGATCGAATGCGGCCCAGGGCCCCGTGTCCTGGGGCGCAAGGAATTCCGGTTGCTTGTGGAAGTCCGGATCCCGCCCCAGGGCCGCGTGCCGGTTGTAGCGGTCCAGCGTGGCCCGCAGATTGCCCGCCGGCAAGCCCAGGGCGGACTCCATCTCCTCGACCGTCTCCCATCCGTCGATGAACTTGATCAGTGGGAACTCCGGGCGCTGGAGGTGCCGCTCGTCGACGATCAGGAAGGCGGCCCGGTCCGGTTGATCCATCACGAAGCCGGACGTTCGGGAGTGGTAGGAGTCCTCGGCGACGAAGCGCTCGCCGCGCTTGTTGACGATGATCCCGGTCAGCAAGATCGCCGGCGGGTAGACCGGTGCGGTGATGAAGGCCTGGCCCATATGCTTGGCGGCTGCGCCGACCGACATCCCCAGCCTGATCCCGAGGCCGTCGTCGTAGCTGTTGCCGAGCACGAACAGCTTCTCGGCGAGTTGGGGGGTATACCTGGCGACCATGTCCGCGTTCATCACGAATCCGCCCGCTGCGATGACGACGGCCTTCGCCCGCACCGTGCCGGTCTCGCCGAAACGCCGCCAGCGCACGCCCGCCAGCGCCGCGTCGGAGGTCCCCGGGTCGCTGATCACCAGGTTGGTCGCACCGGTCTCGTAGTGGATCCGGACACCGAGGTCGGCGGCGCGCCGCAGCAGCAGGTCTATGACCATGGCCGCGCCTCCGGTGTCACCCTGCACTGGGACCTTGTGACCGCGCGGCGCGGGAACGGCCAAATCCTTGAAGGGCCAAACCTTTTCGTTGCCGGTGTACATCAGCCCCTCGGTGCCGGGCTGAATCACCGCCTTCTCCGGGTAATAGCTGCGCTCGAAATGGACACCGAGATCCTCGAGCCAGTTGAAATGCTCGACACTGCCTTCGCAGTAGGCGCGGATCTTGTCGTACTCGGGTTCCCGCGACATCGCCACCAGGTAGGCGTACATCTGCTCGGCGCTGTCGGGATGCCCGGTGGCCTGCTGCACCGCGGTACCCCCGCCGAGATAAAAGTGGCCACCGGCCAGCGACGTGGTTCCGCCAGCCGCGGCGGATCTTTCGAGCACGAGAACCCGGGCGCCGGCGGCGGCCGCGCTAACCGCCGCGCACCCGCCGGCGATCCCGAATCCGATCACCACGACGTCGGCGTCGTCGGACCAGTCGGACACCTCGGCAGCGTCGAGGGTTGCGGGAAGTTCCAGTCCGCTCATCTCCCCGAGAATATCGGCGGCGAACCCCCGTGGCTAGAACGTGTTCTAGTTTGCTGATGCCTCTGCGGTGGCCGCGACGTTGAGCACGGCACCGGGAGCGCCGCCGTCCTCGCTCACCTGCTGCCGGGTGGCCCTCCAGGACACCGCCGCGGGCAGGTTGCCCCAAGTGCTGTTGAACAGTCCCACCAGCACGGCCGTGCCGTCCTCAGCCGGCATGTACACCGGACCGCCTGAGTCGCCCTTTCCACTGACGACGCCATTGGCCATGGTGAACCAGCCGTTGTTGACCCGCTCGACGGTGCCGCAACTCTCCCCGGTCACCACACCGAAGTGACAGATCGGCTGGCCCTGGCCGACTTGCACAGCCGGGTTCACGACCAGCTGCCGGCCACCGGGCAGAACGGTGCTGACCAGAACCTCGGGGGCCAGGGTGATGGTTTCGTAGTCCGAGATCACCTGGTCGGTTCGCACGACGGTGCCGTTGGGTGTGTTATCGCGAGCGATGGCGACCGTGCCGATGAACCGGCCGTTGCGATCGGTGACCGCCTCGGCGCTGCGGCAGTGGCCTGCGGAGAACGCGATCCGGGCGACTGGATCGACGAAGCCCAGGGTGCAGACCGTGACGCCCTGACGGATCTCCATCCCGGGAAAAACTTGAACGCCCTGGTCTGCCGTGGCGGCCGGCGCCACAGCGATGAGCGCAGCACCGGCCGCCACAGCGAGGACAAGGGATCGCGGAAAACGGGCCACCATACACCTCGATCTGTCGGCGACCCGTCAACGACGCGGATCGCAATAGCGTGTCGATTATGTATCGGCCTCGATGGCCGATCGTTACCGACTCTTTATCGCGAATCTGCGCCGCTGCGGCGATCCTCCCCGAATTTCGGGTCAGGGGATGGTAATGACCTGGCCGACCTCGATGTGATCGGGGTTGGGGATGTTGTTGGCCGCCGCGAGTTCCATGTAGCGGTTGCCGTCGCCCAGATACTGCTTGGCGATGTTGAACAGGGTGTCGCCGGCCACCACGGTGTGGGTGCGCGGCTCGGGAGCCGGAACCTCGTTGGCCACCGGAGCGACCTCGACCTCGACGACCTCGACGGGCGGCGGGGGGGCGTCGGTCTCGGTTCGCGAGGACCAGGCCGCGCCGTCGGCCGCGTACAGCACGACATTGCGGTCGTCCTGGATGACCAGCTTGACGTCCTTCTTGCCCTTGGTGTCGCTGTGCCACAGCGGCTTGTCACCCGCGTACAGCACGAAGTTGCCGTCCTTCTGCACCTCGGCACGGTCCACGCCCTGCCCGTTGGTACCGGTGGCCCACACGGCCTCCCCGCGCACCGCCAGGACCAGGTTGCCGTCCTCCTGCAGAGTCAGGGTGTACGCCCCGTTGTTGGATGTGAGCGAATCGCCCCGACCCAGCTTCTGTCCTGCGGTGAGTGTGTCTCCCACTACTGATTTACCTCCTCTAAGCCGCCCTCCTACTCGGGCGGGCGACGCCGAGCCTACTGGAAAATCCGCCGCCGCCGGGGGCGGGTGGCAAACAACGATGGTCAGGAGTCGAACCCCAGCCCCAGCCGGTCCAGGGTCCGCAGAAACAGGTTGCGCCGTCCCGCGTTGTGGTCGGCGCGGTCCAGTGCCCATCGCGTGGTTTGGATCCCGATACTGGCCAGCGGTTCGGGCGGAAACGGCAGCGGGCGACGGCGGACCATCCGCAGTTGGGTGCGCTCGGTGGGCCGGCCGTCGAGCAGATCCAGGCAGACGTCGGCCGCAAAGCGGGCGGCGCCCACGCCGAGGCCGGTGAACCCGTTGACGTAAGCGATCCGTCCCCGGCCGGCCAGCCCCCAGTGCGCGCAGAAACGGGTGTTGGTGTCGATCGCACCGGCCCACCGGTGGCTGAACCGGACCTCCGCGAGCTGCGGGAAGGTGATGAAGAAATGCGAGGCGATCCGCCGGAACGACTCCGGTCGGTCCTCGTAGCGCGGGTCGACCCGACGACCGTAGTAGTACATCGCGTCGTAGCCACCCCAGAGAATCCGGTTGTCGGCCGAGAGCCGGTAATAGTGGAACTGGTTACCGGAATCGCTGATGCCCTGGCGCGCGCGCCATCCGATGCTGTCCAACTGCTCCGCGCTCAGCGGTTCGGTCGCCAGAACATAGTCGTAGACCGGAACGGTGAACGGCCGGTTGCGCCGCAGCAGACTGGGAAAGACGTTGGTGGCCAGCACAGCACGCTCGGCGGTGACGGTTCCCGACGCGGTCGCGACACGCACGGCGCCGGAATCCCTCGCGATGCTCAGCGCCGCGGTGTGCTCGAAGATCCGCACACCCTGTTCGGTGCAGGCGCGCGCCAGCTCGAAGACCAACCGCGCCGGCTGGACGATCGCGCAGGTGTCCGGCGCGAACAGGCCGCCGAGGTAGGTCGGCGAGTTGACCTGGGCCCGCACCGCCGACTCATCGAGGAACACTCCCCCGTCCTGCCGCGCCGCGTCGCGTAACCACCCCACCTGGTGGGGTTCGGTCGCGACGCTGAGCATGCCGGTGCGCTCCCAGTCGACCTGCATGCCGTAGGCCTCGATATCGGCCTGCATGCCGTCAAGGTTGGCCGCTCCGAGGCGCTCAAGCTCATCGAATTCCCCTGGCCAGCGGGATTTTCCGTTCTCAGCGCCGTGGGTCAGGCTGGCATCGACGAAGCCGCCGTTGCGACCCGAGGCCGCCCATCCGATCCGCTCGGCCTCGACGAGCACGATGCGCGCGCCGGGATTGCGTTCGGCGGCGTGCAATGCCGTCCACAACCCGGTGTACCCGCCGCCGACGACCACAAGGTCACACGCCACCTCACCGGCCAGACGCGGATACTCCGGCACCTCGCCCACGACCTCGGGATCAAGCCACACCGATCCGAAGACCGCAGGCGCGAGGGCGGTGGTGATCAGACGCTGGTCGACCTCACGGTCGAAAACGGTCCGCATATCGGGAATAGTGCCACGGGCCGGACGCGACTACTTGGCAAAGCGAGTCAGTATCGGTCCGACGATCGCCAGGATGAAGACGTAAGGGGTCGCGACCGCACTCAGTGCCTGCACGCTGGTTCCGGCCAGACCAATGATCACCAGCGAGAATTCCCCGCGCGCGATGAGCGCGGTGCCCGCCCTGCGTTGACCACGCCGGGCCGCGCCCTCGCGCCGGGCCGCGTAGGCGCCGGTGATCACCTTGGTGACGGCGGTGATCGCTGCCAACGCCAGCGCGAACGGCAGCATGGGGAGCAGATCGGCGGGATTCACGGTGAGTCCGATGGCCACGAAGAACACTGCCGCGAACAGATCACGCAGCGGGCTGAGCACGGTTCGGGCCCGGTCAGCGGTCGGCCCGGTGAGGGTCAACCCGACCAGGAACGCTCCAACGGCCGCCGAGGCGTGCAGATGTTCGGCGACTGCGGCGGTGATCAGGGTCAGGCCGAGGATCCGCAGCAGCAACTGCTCGTCCTCCGGGTGTCCCAACACCCGCCCGACGTGGTGACCCCAGCGCAAGGACACCAGGAATGCCAACCCGAGCGCCCCGAGTGCCACCGCCGTCCAGATCAGCGCTTGAAAGACCGTGCCCCCGGACGCCAGCACCGTCAGCACCGGCAGGTAGGCGGCCATGGCGAAGTCCTCGAGCACCAGCACCGACAGCACCGCCGGGGTCTCCCGGTTTCCGAGCCGGTCCAGGTCGCTCAGCAACCGGGCGATAACACCTGAGGAGGAAATGTAGGTGATGCCTGCCATTGCGACTATCCCGACGACGTCGAGACCGAGCAGCCAACCCGCGACGGCGCCCGGGATCGAGTTGAGCAGCAGGTCAACTCCCGCCGACGGCAGATGCCGGCGCAGCGATTCGGAGAACTCCCCGATCGAGAACTCCAGGCCGAGGGTCAGCAACAGCAGGACCACCCCGATCGAGGCGCCGGTTCCGACGAAGTCGGCGGCGGCCGGAACCGGGGCGAGCCCGCCGGTTCCGAGGAACAGGCCGGTCAGCAGATAGAGCGGGATGGGCGAGAGCCCGAATCGCCTTGCCGCCGAACCGAGGATGGTGAGCGCGACCAGGATGGCACCGAGCTCGAGGAGCAGCGGCGCCGAAATGGCCAACGGGTCAGCTCCGGTCGACCAGGTGGCGGACGGCGGCGATCCCGTCCGCGGTGCCGATCACGACGAGCACGTCATGGGGGCGCAATTCCTCGTCCGGACCGGGCGAGGCCAGCACCTGCTCGTCGCGAACGATTGCCACGATGGAGGCGCCGGTTCGGGTACGCGCCTTGGTGTCCCCGAGAAGACGGCCCGCATAGCGGGAGCCCTCCCGAATAGCGACCTGACCGGCACTCAATCCGGGCACCTCTTTGGTCAGGTCGGCGTAGCTCTCCACGATTCTGGGTGCGCCCAGGATCTGGGCCAGCGCCTCGGCCTCGCGGTCCTTGAGCCGGAACACCCGTTTGGCGGTGTCGGGGTCCGAAGAGTTGCACAGGAAGACCTCGAAGTCGCCACCTCGGTGCGCCACCACTCCGACGCGGTCACCGTCGGAGTTCTCGAACTCGTAGCGCAGCCCGACGCCGGGCAACAGGGTTTCCTTGACGTCCATGCAGTTAACCTTCCGCTCCGACCGGCGTCCTAGCCCCGGCCCGGGTCGGCTCCCAGCCCGGCGGACCGAAGATGTATCCCAGCTTGTCCCGCCAGCGACACGCCGATCGCACGTCACGAGCGATGGCGACGTACTCGCGGGTCTCAAGGGTCCAGATGTTGAACGTGTGCACCGGCTTCGTCAGACCGTAGTGCGGCCGGAACGTCTCCGGCTGGAAACTTCCGAACAGCCGGTCCCAGATGATCAGGATGCCGCCGAAGTTCTTGTCCAGGTACTCCGGGTCCATCCCGTGATGAACCCGGTGGTGGGAGGGGGTGTTGAAGACGAATTCGATAGGCCGCCAGAGGGTACCGATCCGCTCGGTGTGGATCCAGAACTGGTAGACCAGGCTGATCGAGAAGCTGGTGAACACCATCCAGGGCGGAACTCCCAGGAGTGGCAACGGCATCCACATGATGATTTCGCCGCTGTTGTTCCACTTCTGCCGCAATGCGGTGGCGAAATTGAAGTAGCGGCTGGAGTGGTGTGCTTGATGGGTGGCCCAGATCAGCCGGACCCGGTGGGCGATCCGATGGTAGGCGTAGAACAGCACGTCCACGCCGACCAGTGCGATCACCCAGGTAGACCAATCCCGTGGCGACAGGTGCCAGGGCGCGACGTAGGCGTAGAGCGCCGCATAGCCCAGCAAGCCCAGGAACTTCCAAGCGCCCATCGTGGCCACCGATACCAGGCCCATCGAGATCGACGCCCGAGCGTCGCGGCTCAGATAGGCACCCCGGGCCGGCCGACCCGACTCGGCATCGGCACCGGTATCGGGCGTGGGCGCCTCGACTGTCGGGGCTTCGGTGGTCGAAGCGTCGATGTGTTCGAGCTTGCGGGCCGCGGTCCACTCGATGGTGAGCAGCAGCAGGAAGAACGGTATGGCGAACAGCACCGGGTCGCGCATCGGTGCGGGCAGCACTGACAGCACCTCGGCGAGTCGGTCCACTGACACCTCCGCGAGTTTAGTCCGGCGATATCGTCGTCACCCATGCGGAGATGGGCGCTGCTGTTCGGTGCGATCGGCACCGAGGTGACCGGCACGCTGTCCTTGCGGGCGTTTCAGGAACACCACGCCTGGCTGGCACTGGTCGTCATCGGCTATGTGGCCTCGTTCGTTCTGCTGACCATGGTGCTGCGAGCAGGCATGCCGGTTGGCGTCGCCTACGGCATCTGGGGTGCGTTGGGCACCGCCGTGACCGCGGTGCTCGCCTCGGTGATCTTCGGCGACCCCTTTACAAGGCCCATCGTCACGGGCATCGCGTTGATCATCGCCGGGGTTCTGCTCGTCGAATTCGGCTCACATCCGAGGAAAAGAGTCGAGACGTGATGTGGCTGACGCTCGCCGGCGCCATCGTCATCGAGGTGTTCGCGACCCTCGCCTTGCGCGCCTCCGACGGCTTCCGGAAACGAGTGTGGATCGCACCGGTGGTGCTGGGCTACCTGGTCTCTTTCGTGCTGCTGTCAATGACGCTGTCGCTGGGCATGCCGGTCGGCATCGCCTACGGCGTCTGGTCCGCATGCGGGGTAGCCCTCGTCGCGGTGATCGCCCGGGTGTTGTTCGCCGAACCGCTGACGCCGATGATGACGGCCGGTATCGCGTTGATCATCGGCGGTGTGCTGACCATCGAGTTGTCCGACTCGGCAGGCTGAGCTGAGCGGGTCATGCCGATAGACCCCGCCTCCGCGGGTGACAGAGCAAGATGACGGTTATGACCGCTTCGTCCCTGGCCGCCCTCGCCAATCGCTTCGGAGTGGCCACCACGTTCCATGACTGGATCGGCAACCCGGTAACCGTCGACGACGAGACGGTGATCGCAGCACTGGCTGCCCTCGGAGTGCACGCGAGCAGCGAAGAGGACTGTGCGGCAGCGCTTCTGGAGCACGATCGCCGGTATTGGTCGCGCGCCCTGGCGCCGGTGATCGTCACCCGCTCCGGAGTCGAGGCGAGCTTCTGGGTGCATGTCACCCACGGAGCTCCCGCGGAGGTCTGGGTGCGCTTGGAGGACGGCACGGTGCGCGGCGGGATCCGGCAGGCCGACAATTTCACCCCGCCGTTCGATCTGGACGGCCGTCTCGTCGGTGAGGCCACCTTCGTGCTGCCGGCTGACCTCCCGCTGGGTTATCACCGGGTGCACCTGCGGTCGGGCACCACGGAGTTCGACACCCGGCTGATCGTCACACCGGCCTGGCTGGGCCTGCCGGACCGGCTGGGCAACCGGCAGGCCTGGGGACTGGCTGCCCAGATCTACAGCGTCCGGTCGGAAGGCTCGTGGGGTATCGGCGATCTGACAGACCTCACCGATTTGGCCGTGTGGGCGGGCGCGCAGCATCGCGCGGACTTCGCTCTGGTCAACCCGCTGCATGCCGCCGCGCCCACCACACCCATGGAACCCTCGCCCTACCTGCCGACCTCGCGGCGCTTCGCCAGTCCGCTTTACCTGCGGG
Organism: Mycobacterium sp.; assembly: GCA_020438905.1. Taxonomy (GTDB): domain Bacteria; phylum Actinomycetota; class Actinomycetes; order Mycobacteriales; family Mycobacteriaceae; genus Mycobacterium. The sequence goes on along the minus strand of JAGQTQ010000022.1, from coordinate 61,501 downwards.
TGGAGGCGATACCGGAGTTCGCCCGGGTATCCAAGCGCGCCAAGGTGGACAAGCTGCGGGCCGCGATCGTGTCCCGGTCGGGGAAATCCGAGACCATCGACCGCGACGCCGCGTGGGCGGCCAAGCGGAAGGCGCTCAAATGCGTCTACCGGGTGCGGCGTTCGGCGGGCCGGGAGTTGGCCTTCCAAGCCTACAAGCGCCGGGAGGGGGCCGCACTGGATAGGTTCGCCACCTGGTGCGCGCTGGCCGAGAAACACGGCGGTGACTGGCGGGGGTGGCCGCCCGAACTGCAGCACCCGGGCGGCCCTCCGGTGGCTGAGTTCGTCGAGCGCCACCGGCGCGCGGTGGATTTCCATTGCTGGCTGCAGTGGCAACTCGACGACCAGCTCGCCCAGGCGCAATCCCAGGCCCTGCGCACCGGGATGGCGCTGGGCATCGTTCACGACCTCGCCGTCGGTGTTCATCCCACCGGGGCGGATGCCTGGTCGATGCAGGACGTCCTCGCGCTGGGCGTCACCGCGGGAGCCCCGCCGGATGAGTTCAACCAACTCGGGCAGGACTGGTCCCAGCCGCCCTGGCGCCCGGATCGACTCGAGGAGTTGGGCTACGAGCCGTTCCGGGCTCTCATCTCGACAATCCTGCGCCACGCCGGCGGGGTGCGCATCGACCACATCATCGGCTTGTTCCGGCTGTGGTGGATTCCCGAGGGGCTCCCGCCGACCAAGGGCACCTACGTGCGCTATGACCACGAGGCGATGATCGGCATCGTCGCGCTGGAGGCGCACCGGTCCGGCGCGGCGGTGATCGGTGAGGATCTCGGCACCGTAGAGCCGTGGGTACGAGACTATCTGCGCGACCGGGGCCTGCTGGGAACCTCGATCCTGTGGTTCGAGTTGGACCACCACGGCAACGGCGGTCCGCTGGCCGCGGATCGCTGGCGGGGACTATGCCTGTCCTCGGTGACCACCCACGATCTCCCGCCGACACCGGGATACCTCGACGGTGAGCACGTCCGGCTACGCGACAAGCTCGGGTTGCTCACCCGCCCGGCCGAGGACGAACTCGCCGACGACCGCGCCCAGCGGGAGGCGTGGATAGCCGAGCTGCGGCGGCTCGGGCTACTGGAGCATCAGGACTCCGAGGAGGCCGTGACCCTCGCCCTCTACCGCTACCTGGGCCGCACCCCGTCTCGGCTGCTGGCCCTGGCACTGACCGACGCCGTCGGCGAGCGGCGCACGCAGAACCAGCCCGGCACCACCGACGAGTATCCGAACTGGCGGGTGCCCCTGGGCGGGCCGGACGGCCGGCCGATGTGGTTGGAGGACGTCCTCGGCGACCGCCGCGCCGCTGCGCTGGCCGAGGCGCTGCGGACGGCGACCGATCCCGGATCCGGCTAGGTCCGTGCCGGTTCTCAGCGCGGGCCTGCTGCTCGTTCGCACCCGAGACGGCCTGACGGAGGTGCTCATCGGCCATCCCGGTGGGCCGTTCTGGGCCGGCAGGGACGAGGGGGCCTGGTCGATCCCGAAGGGCGAGTACGCCGAGGGCGAGGATCCCTGGCGGGCCGCCCGGCGGGAGTTCGCCGAAGAACTCGGGTGTCCGGCGCCGGCCGGAACCCCGGTCGAACTCGGCACGGTCCGCCAGCCCGGCGGAAAGGTGGTCACGGTATTCGCGCTGCGGGCCGATCTGGACCTCAGCGGGTTCCGCAGCAACACCTTCACGCTGGAGTGGCCCAAGGGGTCAGGACGGCGGCGAGAGTTCCCGGAGCTTGACCTGGTCGGCTGGCTGCCGATCGGGCAGGCCCGCGTCAAGCTGCTCAAAGGTCAGCGGGTTTTCCTGGACCGGTTGCAGGAACTTGCCCCGTGGAGCACGGCCCCCTAACGCATCCCCTGTTCAGCCTCGGTCAGTGCCTCCCGCGCGGCCCGACGGCGCATCTCGATGGAATCACCGATCTGGCGAGCCAGTCGCGGATCCTGCTGGACGACGGCGTCCATCGCCTTGCGCGGAACCGCCACGATGCTGGTGTCCGCCAGTGCAACGGCCCCGGTCATCAACCGCTGCCGGGTCAGCGCCGTCGCGCCGAGAAAGTCGCCCACTCCGAGTTCGCCAAGGTCGAGTTGGCGGCCGTCGTCTGTCCTGACGAACATGCCGACGCGGCCCTCGGTGATGAAGCCCACCGCGCTGGGGATGCTGTTCATCGCCTGGATCACCTCGCCCTCGGCGAACAGCAGCAGACGGCCGCTGGCGATCATGGTGTCGACCGCTTCGGAGTCCAGCCCCAGATGCTCCCCGACCGAACGCAGTTCGGACTCCACATAGTCATTGGTGGGCTTGAGGATTGCCCGGTCGATATGCACCCCGGCGCGTTGCGCGGCGTACCAGGCGCGGTGCAGCAGCAGCGTCCGGGTGGAGAAATCGTCGGCCGGCGAGGCGACCGGCACGTAAACCTTGAACTGACCCGCTCCCAGGGGCACCACCCTCGCCGGCAGGTCGGCGAGCTTGGCCGGTAGCGCTTCGGCAACTGACATCAGGGCTTTCACGACGACCCCCGGGGGGTCGGCCGCGGCGAACTTCATTATCGCGATGGAGTTGAACGCCGCTCCGGTCACCCGGGACAGGTTGGTGAACGATCCGGCGGCGAGCATGGCGTTGGGAAGCACCTGGATGCCGTTGGCGGTGTCGATGTGGATCGCACGCCAGTTCACCTCCACGACCCTGCCCCGCACGGTCGGAGTCTCAAGCCAATCGCCGATCCTGAACGGTTGCTCGAACAGCAGCAGCAGGCCCGCGATCACCGGCCCGACTGCGCCCTGCACCGCCAGGCCGATCACCACCGAGGTCACTCCCACCGCGGTGATCAGACCGCCGACGTTGGCGCCCCACACAAAGGACAGCAGCAAGCCGATCCCGATGATGATCAGGACGAACTGGCCGAGGTCGATGAAGATGGTGGGCAGCCGATCTCGCCAGGTGCCCGATCGCGCCTCGCCGAACAGCGCAGCGTTGGCACTCGAGAGCAGCAGCAGGATGACTAGGAAGCCGAAGACCGTCGCGGAGATCTTCGACCACGTCGCGTGGACGTCGCTGTATTCCAACTGGTCGACCAGCAGATACACCGCGAACACCGGGAACACCCAATTGCGCAGCAGCAGGATCGGCTTGGCGTAGGCGCTGCCGCGGCGCACCAGCACGGCATGCAACTCGTGCAGGATCAGCAGAGCCGTCGGCAGGCCGACGACCACTGTCAAGGACGGCCAGAACCAGGGCTGGCCGGTGAGGGAACTCATGCCGGTTGCCGTGCGCCGGTGTCGAGCCGCCAAACCGTCTCGGTGCCCTGCTCGCCGGTGATGGTGCCGGCGCGACTGAAGGGGTAGATGCCCTCCACCGCCTGGTGGACCCGATCGCTGACGAAGACCCCGTCGGCCATGTTCGCCGAGTGGACACGGTGGGCCAGATCGACGGCCTCTCCCCACAGCGCGTAGATCGTCGAACGCTCCCCCACCAGACCGCTGGTGACCGCGCCGCTGTCGATGCCCACCCGGATCGCCAGCCGCGCACCGTTGCGGTCGTTGAAGCGCTGCACCGTCTCGGTCAACTCCTTGGCGAACGCGATGGTCCGGCTGGAATGGTCGACACGAGGCACCACCAGCCCGCAGGTGGCCAACAGGCCCGTGTCCTGCATGCTGCGCACCTGTTCAACGCCGTGCCGATCGGCGGCGTCGTCGAAGGCCTCCACCAGGGCGTTGAGCATGGACACCGACTGCTCGGTCTGCATCGATCGGGAGAACTCGTCGAACCCGAGTAGCTGGGCGTACACGACTGAGACGTCCCGGTGCTGGGTGCTGATGTTCGACTCGCCCTCGCGGTAGCGCCGGGCCACCGTCTCGGGCATCAGGCTGGCCAGCAGGTCGTCGTTCTCCTTGCGCTGGGAAACGATGAGCTCCTGCTTGGTCTGCAGGCTGGCACTCATTTCGTTGAAGGCCGCGGCCAGCTCACCGAACTCATCCTTGGATGTGACCGGCACGCTGACGTCCAGCTCCCCGCCGCTGACCCGGCGCACCGCCTCGGCAAGGCTTTTCACCGGCCGGGTGAGGATCCGGGCGAACATCAATGCCAGCAAGCACACCACCAGCACGATCGCCGCGGTCGACAGCGCGATGTTGCGGGCGAACGCCGACACCGGCGCCAGCGCCTCGGCCCGGTCGATCCGGGCGATGACGGCCCACTCCAGGCCAGGCACGTTCAGCGGGGCGTAGGCCACCAGCGACGTCTGGCCCATGTAGCTCTCGTTGGTGGACACTCCGCTTTGACCCGCCAGCGCCATATCGACCGCGGTGGTCCGCACCGGTTGCAACAGCACGCTGTCGCCGACCTCGACCTCGCGCTTGGCGACACTGTCGGGGGTCCCGTTGGCCACCACGTCTTTCACGAAGCGTTCCGGGTTCTCGATGAGTTCCCGCGAGATTGAGCGCATCAGGTGGTCCCGGCCCGCCAGGTAGGTCTCCCCGGTCTTGCCCAGACCTTCCTTCTCCCAGTTGCGGTCCCCGGTCATCACCTTGTTGATGCCCTCCGACGACAACTGCAACGCCAGCGCGCCATGAATCCCGCCGGCATCGCCGATCGGGGTGACCACCCACGGCGTCGGCGCACCGTAGGACGGCGCGTAGTTCTCGTAATCGGTGAAGATCACCTCGTCGACCGATGTCGCCCGCATGACCTTGCGGTACGCGTCGGCAAGATCCGTCGTCGTGTACGGCGCCTCGAGGACGTTGGCGCCGAGTTCGACGCCTTTGTAGGCGGTGTAGACGATGTTGCCGGCGGTGTCCAACAGCAGGACGTCGTCGAAATCGAAACGCTCCACGAAGTCGGCGAAAAATGGCTGGTACTGCTCGTTGAGTTTGGCCCACTCGCTGGGATCGCCGGTCTTTGCCATCGCGATCGCCCGGTTGAAATCGCCCTGGGCCGGCACGGTATAGAGGTTTTGCAGATAGGTCTCGGCGTTGGAGGCGGGCTTGTAGAGTTCCGGGTCTGCCTTGGTGCCGAGGCCCTTCTCCAACTCCGGGCCGAAAACGGTCTCGTAGTACTTCGACACGGCTTCCGCCGCTCCGGGCGGCAGCGGCGTCTTCTGAAGTTCGGCGAACGCGCCAGCGAAGTCCTGAACCGCGTTGATGGTGGCACTGGAATGGGTTAGCACGGTGGCCGCGTCGCTGATGCCCTCGTAGTAGTTGCTGATCTCGCGGTGGCGGGACTCCCGTAGTTGAGTCAGCCGCTGGTACTCCGCTTCGCGTAGCGAATCCGTGCCCGAGACGTAACCCAGCACGCCCGCGACCAGCACCGACAGCACGCTGACCACTAACAACATGATCAGCAACTTGGACTGGAACCCCAGCGAGCGAAGCCGCTCTACCAGCGATCGGGCCTTAGGAACGGTCACGCGCGAGCTCTCCTGAATCCGGCCCGTGCGGAACCGGTGGAACCGATCTGACAGACGGATCGTATTGCACCGAAGCGCGGATTTGGCAACTAAACCGAAACCGGCGGCCCAGGCTAGAATTCCGAACCATGCCAGAGCCGGACACCCCGCTGTGGCTCTTCGCCGACCAGCTCGGCCCGCACGTCCACGGCGGCGAGCACGCCCACCGCCCGGTGCTGCTCATCGAGGCCACGTCGGCGTTGCGGCGCCGCCGTTTCCACCGCCAGAAGCTGCACCTGGTGCTCTCCGCGCTGCGCCACGCCCAAGCCGATCTCGGCGAGCGCGCCACCCTGATCCAGGCCGACACCTACACCGAGGCGCTACGCGCCTACGGCCGTCCGGTTCTGGTTCACCAGCCCACCTCGCACGCGGCCGAGCGATTCGTTCACCGGCTGCAGCGGACGGGCCTGGTGGCCGACGTCCTGCCCACCCCCACCTTCGCCCTGCCCCGATCCGAGTTCACCCGATGGGCCCGGGGGCGCTCGCGGTTCCGGATGGAGGATTTCTACCGCGAGCAACGCCGGCGATTCGGGGTTCTGATGGAGGGCGACTCCGAGCCCGCGGGGGGCCGGTGGAACTTCGACACCGACAACCGCGAGCCGCCCCCGAAGGGCCGGCCGACCCTAGCCGCCCCGCCGCCGTACATCCCGGTCGAGGACGATATCGACGCCGAGGTCCGCCGCGACCTCGACGAGATGGCCCTGGACACGGTCGGGGTCGACGGCCCCCGGCTGTTCCCGGTGACGCCGGTCGAGGCCCGGGCGGCCCTGCACCACTTCATAGCGCACCGGCTGCCGCTGTTCGGCCGATTCGAGGACGCCATGCTCAGCGCCGACTGGGCCATGACGCACTCGCTGCTGTCGGTGCCGCTGAACCTCGGCGTGCTGCATCCCCTGGAGGCCGTGCACGCCGCCGAGCGCGCCTACCGGGACGGCGCGGCCCCGCTGTCGGCGGTGGAAGGTTTCATCCGCCAGATCCTGGGCTGGCGCGAATACATGTGGCAGCTCTACTGGCACTTCGGCCCGGAGTATCTGGACAGCAACCAACTGGGCGCGCACACCGAACTCCCGGACTGGTGGGCCGAGCCGGACCCCGACGCCGTCCAGGCCGAATGCCTGCGCCAGGCACTGGCCGGGGTCCGCGACCGCGGCTGGGTCCACCACATCCAGCGGCTCATGGTGCTGGGTAACCATGCCCTGCAGCGCGGCTACCACCCCCGTGCCCTATCGGACTGGTTCGCCAGCGCCTTCGTCGACGGTTTCGCCTGGGTGATGCCCGCCAACGTGATCGGGATGAGCCAGCACGCCGACGGCGGTCGGGTCGCCACCAAGCCGTACGCGTCGGGAGGCGCCTACATCAACCGGATGAGCGACCACTGCCGGCACTGCCCGTTCGACCCCCGCAAGCGGCTCGGCCAGGACGCCTGCCCGTTCACCGCCGGCTACTGGGCCTTCGTCGATCGACACCAGGAACTGCTGGGCGCCAACATGCGCACCGCCCGCGCGGTCTCCTCGATGCGACGCCTGTCCGATCTCGATGCCGTCCTCGAACAGGAACAGCATCGGCAGCGCTTCTGAAACGTCCGCTACTCCCCCGGCGATACACCTGCGACGGGCCCGTGGCCTCGCGCTGCGCTAGGTTCGAACCGGTACGGAAAGGTTCGTAGAGGTGAAGAAGCTCATGATGGCGCTCAGCGGCGCGACTGCGGCCGTCTCGGCGGCTGCGGGGCTCGGAATGGCCGTCAGCACCGCCGATCCGGCCTCCAACAGCATCTACAACGTCGTCGGCGAGCCCTACGCCAAGGCCGTCGCGATCCTGCGCGCCCAGGGCATCCCGACCTCCTTCGGCGGCTCGGTGGGCAGCGATGTTCCCCAGTCGCGGTGCATCGTGAGCAGCCAGAAGGTGCTCGGCACCGGCAAGATGCTGCTGATGCTGGACTGCACCGCGGAGGCTCAACCCGAAGCTCCTGCGCCCACATCGGCGGCCCGGACTCCCGGCGCCCCGAGCGGCGACGGCGGCGGCCGGCCCACCGCCGGGGCTCCCGGCGTGGTCACCGTCGTCCCAACCCCCGTCGGCTGACGACCCAATTCCGGCTGCCCGGCCGCTAGACTTCGGGTCAGGCCCGAACGGGAGGTGTCCGAATGTTGCGACCACGTCGTTTCGCCCAGGAGATCGATCCCGGCCCGGTACAGATCCAGGCCCGCAAGGTCGGTTTCGACGTCTCACAGTCCCCTTTGCACTGGATTCCCGGCCACCCGGTCGCCTCCCACATGGTCAGCCTGCTCAACGTCGTGCTGCCAGCGGCCGAACGGTGGTTCGTCGCCACCTACAACGAGGCGCTGCCCCTGGTCAAGGATGAGCGACTGGCCGAGGACATGCGCGGCTTCATCGGGCAGGAGGCGGTACACGCCGACACCCACGAACGGGCGTTGCACGAGTTCATGGAGCGGCAAGGTGTCGACCCGAAGCCGATCCTCAAACAGGTCGACTACGTCGTCGCCAAGATTCTGGCACCCAGCACGTCGGCGGACCCCCGGCGCCGCTACAACCAATTGTGTGAACGACTGTGGGTGATCGCGGCGATCGAGCACTACACCGCCGTCCTCGGAGATTTCGCTTTGAACTCCGCCTGGGACGACTTCGGCGCGGACCCGACACTGGTCGACCTGTTCCGCTGGCACGGCGCCGAGGAGGTCGAGCACCGTTGCGTCGCCCACGACGTGGCCACCTACTTCAACGACAGCTACCCGGCCCGCATCCGGGCGATGGCGATGGCCGCAACGCTGATGTACTCGTTCTTCGAGCGCGCGACCTACTACCTGTGCCAGACCGACCCCGACGTCCGGATGAACTGGTGGCGGATGGAGCGGTCGCGGATGCGCGATGCGAAGCTGGGGTTGCTCCCGGAGTTCCGCAAGGTGTTCGGCAGAACGACACTGGCCTATTTCCGCCGCGACTACTCACCGCTGGACGTCGGCTCCACAGCGCAGGCGGTGGCCTACCTTGCCAGTTCCCCGGCCGCCCGCGCCGCGCACATCTGAAACTGAATGGCACCCAGTCCTAGGATGGCGCCCAGCCTGAACGGTCCCCTTGACCGCCTGCGACGCCTGCGGTCCGCACCGACCCCACTTCTCGCCCTGGCCGACGCGACGGTCACCGGCCTGTGGGCGCTGACCGGACTGCGGCGCCCGGCCCCACCCGCCGAGCATCACCACACTCTGACGCTGGCCGTGGCACAACGGGAGGTGGTCGCCCGTGACGAGAACGTGGTGGCACTGACGCTGGTCGCACCCGACGGGTCCCCGCTGCCCGGCTGGCATCCAGGCTCCCATTTGGACGTTCATCTTCCTAGCGGACGGGTGCGCCAGTATTCGCTGTGCGGCGACCCCGGACATACCGACCGCTACCGGATCGCGGTTCGCCGCATTCCCGACGGCGGCGGGGGCTCGGTCGAAGTCCACGACGCGCTGCCGGTGGGGTCGATCGTGACGACCAGCGGTCCCCGAAACGCCTTCCCGTTCAGCGTCCCCGGCTACGGCTCGCCCACCCGTCGGGTCCGGTTCGTCGCCGGGGGTATCGGTATCACCCCGATCCTGCCGATGCTGGCCCTTGCACAGCGCCTCGGTGTGGACTGGTCGATGATCTACGTCGGCCGCAGCGAGGAGTCCATTCCGTTTCTCGACGAGGTCCGCCGATTCGGTGATCGCATCGAGATCCGCACCGACGACGTCGGCGGTATCCCCACCGCTGACGATCTCTTGGGCGAATGCCCAGATGGGACAACCGTTTACACCTGCGGTCCGGCCGACATGCTCAGCGCGATAAGGCTGCGGCTGATCGGCCGAGACGATGTCGAACTGCACTTCGAGCGGTTCGCCGCCGCGCCGGTGATCGACGGCGAGCCGTTCACCGTCGGCGCCGGCTCGGTCGAGGTGAGCGTGGCCGCCGACGAGACTCTGCTGGGTGCGCTGCAACGCGAAGGAATAGCGGTGCCCTACTCATGCCAGCAGGGGTTCTGTGGCACCTGCCGAACCCGCGTTCTCGACGGCGTTGTGCAGCACCGGGATACGTTGCTCACCGACACCGAACGGGACGCCGGAATGATGCTGGTCTGCGTGTCGCGGGCGCCGGCGGGCGGGCATCTGCGGCTGGAACTCACCTGAGACCGCAAAACCTCGACCTCAGGCGTCCCAGGAGCTTTCCACCTGGTTGGCGACGTCGATGATCTTGGCCTGCTGAGAGGCCGGGCTGTCGATCTCCTCGGCGACGTAGGCGGCGACGAACCGCCGGATCTCGGTGTCGATGCCGCCGATCAACCGCACGATCTCCCCCCGCAGCGACTTGGAGGTCACGTGCACCGCGATGTCCGACGGCCGGGGTTTGGCCACGTCGATGACGATCAGCAGCGGTTCGGCGGCCCGCGCGGTGGCCCGCAACGCGATATCGCCGTCGACGACGAAGCGCTGTTTGTCCAGCCGCAGGTCAACGGTCAGTTCGATGAGCAGTGGGATGCGCACGGCGAAGGTGATGGTGTCCCCGAGGCTGCGCCGGACGTGCGGCTGTTGGATGTTGACCTTGGCGGTCACCTTCGCCAGCCCGGCCGGGCCCTGGGCCATCGGGCCCATCTGCACGTCTCCCCCGGCGATCTCGGCGAACGCCGCGGCCACACGCTCCTCGGTCACCGCCTCCTCGAAGAACCGACGACCGAATTCCTCATAGGTGACGTAATTGTGCGTGTGCATAAGCGTTCACTTTCTCATGTCGGGCGCACCCGCCGGGACGCGGAACGGTAACAAGTTCGGCGGGCTCTCACAGCTCCAGCAGCACGGTGACCGGGCCGTCGTTGACGAGTTCCACCTGCATGCACGCGCCGAACACCCCGGTCTCGACCACGGCCCCCAATTCGCGCAGCGCCTCGGCGAAGCTGTCGACCAGCGGCTCGGCCACCGAGGCCGGCGCGGCGGCGTTCCAGGACGGACGCCGGCCCTTGACCGTATTGGCATAGAGCGTGAACTGGCTGACCACCAGGATCGGAGCGGCGATGTCGGCGGCGGATTTCTCGTCGTCCAAAATCCTTAGCTGCCACAGTTTTTCGGCCATCCGGCGGGCCCGTCCAGCGTCATCGCCGTGGGTCACGCCCACCAATGCGACCAGCCCCTGGGTATCGGGCCGGATGACGCCGACGACGCGGCCGTCAACCCGGACCGCGGCCGAGGTGACGCGCTGAACCAGCACCCGCATCGCTCAGTCGCCTGGGCTGGGCGTCCCGTAGCCCGCGATGCCCTTGGTCTCCAGATACTCCTCGAGGCCGAACTCGCCCCATTCCCGGCCGTTTCCGCTCTGCTTGTAGCCCCCGAACGGGGCGTTGATGTCCAACGCGTGGTTGATCGCGACGGTCCCGGCTCGGATCCGGCGCGCCACGGCCCGGGCCTGTTCGAGGTCGGCGCCGGAAACGTATCCGTACAACCCGTAGTCGGTGTCGTTGCCGGTCGCCACCGCCTCGTCGAGATCCTCGTAGCCCAGGATGCAAAGCACCGGACCGAAGATCTCCTCCCGGGCGATCGTCATGTGGTTGTCGACGTTGGCGAACACGGTGGGCCGGACGTAGTAACCCGTGTCCAGCCCGTCGGGCCGCCCGGTGCCCCCGGCAACCAGTTCGGCACCCTCGTCGATCCCGGCCTGAATGAGCCGCTGGACCTTGTCGAACTGCGCCCGCGAGGCGACCGGCCCCAGCGCGGTGGCATCGGCGGTGTCGCCGACCCGCACCCGTTCCGCGGCCGCCCTGGCGACCTCGACCGCCTCGGCCATCCGGCTCGCCGGCACCAGCATCCGGGACGGGGCGTTGCAGCTCTGCCCGGTGTTGAGCATCATCGCCGCCACACCGGCCGCCACGCTGCCGGCCAGGGAGTCGTCGTCGAGGACGATGTTGGGGCTTTTCCCGCCGAGTTCCTGGGTCACCCGCTTGACCGTCGCGGCGGCGTTGCGGGCCACATCGATGCCGGCCCGGGTCGATCCGGTGAAGGAGACCATGTCGATGCCGGGATGGCTCGACAGCGCCGCCCCCACTCCGGGGCCGTCCCCGTGCACCATGTTGTAGACGCCGGCGGGCACCCCGGCGGCTTCGATGATCTCGGTGAAGATCTGCCCCGAGAAGGGGGCGACCTCGGAGGGCTTGAGGACCATGGTGCAGCCGGCCGCCAGGGCCGGGTAGACCTTGCAGGCGATCTGATTGAGCGGCCAGTTCCACGGGGTGATCAGTGCGCACACCCCGATGGGTTCGCGCACAAGCAGCGTGGCGCCGCGGGACTCGGAGAAGTTGAACTTCTTGAGCACGTCGATGGTAGTGCGCAGATGCCCTATTCCCATCTGCACCTGCGGCCCCGCAGCAAGGGCCGGCGGCGCCCCCATCTCCTCGGTCACCGCTTCGGCCAGTTCACCGGCGCGACGCTGATACTCGCCCAGCAGGGCCTGCAACAGATCCAGGCGCTCCTCGCGGCTGCTCTGCGACCAACTGAGGAATGCCGCCCTGGCCGCCCCGACGGCGCGGTCCACATCGGCTGAGGCGCCGATGGCGATCCTGCCGCACACCTGCTCGGTGGCCGGGTTCTCGACGTCGAGAACGCGCATGTCGAGGGGCTCGACCCAACGGCCGTCGATGTAGAACTTCAGGTACTCCCGCATGGGGCCATCCTGCCCGAAAGCGCCGTCTTGCGGGGACGCCGCCCGATACCTGCGCCAAGATCGTCGGTGTGAGGGAGGACACCCCGGCAAAACCCGGGCCGGTGCAGTGGCCGCCGCCCGACACGGCGGCCCAAGGTAACGGCCGGGCAACGTCGGCACCGAATTCACTGCTAAATCGGTGATTTGCTGTTTCGGAGAAGTATCACGCCTCGTATTCCTTTGGAAACAAAGCCCATTATCGTTTTCTAGATGCGCAAACATAATGAAAAGTGAGCCCAGACACAGGTTTTCAATTAATTCAGTATTCGCTGTTAGCGTTTTTTTCATGTTTGCTCTTGCAGCGCTGATGTCGCTTATTTCGCAAGTATCGGGCACGCCCTACGTTCTCGGTGGCGATACACCGGCGGGTACGGACTGCTCCGGGCTGGCGTCCTGGGTGGCCAATGTGGCTTCCGGGCGGCCGGCATTCGGCAGCCGGTTCAACACCGGCAACATGGAGTCGGCCCTGCTGGACCGCGGCTTCCACTACGGCAGTGCGCCGAACTCGGTGGTCATCGGGTGGAACAGCGCCCACGCCGCCGTGACGCTGCCCGACGGCACGCCGGTGTCCAGTGGCGAGAGTGGATCAGGTGTGCGGGTCGGCGGCGAGGGCGCCTACCAGCCGCAGTTCACCCGTCACATGTACCTGCCGGTCGAGGCCCAGGAGATGAACACCGACGCCGAGCCCGCGGGGACCGACCCCGCGGCCGTCGCAGACCTGCCGCCGGCAGCGGACCCCGCCGCAGCACCGGGGACTCCGCTGGAGCCTGCGGACGGTACGCCCCCGTCGGCCGAGCCGGCGCCCGCAGCGCCTGTGCCCGCAGAGCCGGCGCCCGCCGAGCCGGCGCCCGCCGAGCCCGGGCTCTCCGACGCGGCACCCGCCGAAGCCGAGGCTCCCTCCGGCGCGCCCTCGGCCGAGCAGGCTCCCGGGGCCGGTCCGGTTGCGGACGCGGTCGTGACATTGCCCGCCTGATTCGGGGCACCCTCCCGGGCGCCGCCGGCCGGTGACGTCGCCCGCCGGGTGCCCGACCCCGGCCCGGGCGACCGGAGGCGTGCAGGGTTAGATGAAAAGGCATCGGAAGCTCGGTCAGGGTCGACAAGGAGCACTCATGTCCATCTCCGAATCAGGGGCACTCGCAGACTTCGACCGGCAGGTCGCCGAGACCCAGCGGTATGTCGACAGCGCCCGGTTCGAGGGCATCACCCGGCTCTACACCGCCCGACAGGTGGTCGAGCAGCGCGGCACGATTCCGGTCGACCACACCGTGGCGCGCGAGGCCTCCACCGCCTTCTACGCGCGATTGCGTGAACTGTTCGGTCAGCGTGCGTCGATCACCACCTTCGGCCCCTACTCGCCGGGCCAGGCGGTGACCATGAAGCGGTGCGGTATCGAAGGCATCTACCTGGGCGGATGGGCGACCTCGGCGAAGGGTTCGACCACCGAGGATCCCGGACCGGACCTGGCCAGCTATCCGCTCAGCCAGGTTCCCGACGAGGCGGCGGGGCTGGTGCGGGCTCTGCTGACCGCCGACCGCAATCAGCAGTTCCTTCGGCTGCAGATGACCCCCGAACAGCGGAGCGCAACGCCCGCCATCGACTACCGGCCGTTCATCATCGCCGACGCCGACACCGGCCACGGCGGGGATCCGCACGTGCGCAACCTGATTCGGCGATTCGTCGAAGCGGGCGTGTCCGGCTACCACATCGAGGACCAGCGGCCGGGTACCAAGAAGTGCGGCCACCAGGGCGGCAAGGTGCTGGTGCCCTCCGATGAGCAGATCAAGAGACTCAACGCGGCCCGGTTCCAGCTCGACGTCATGGGCGTGCCCGGCATCATCGTCGCGCGCACCGATGCCGAAGCGGCCAACCTCATCGACGGCCGTTCCGACGAGCGCGACCAGCCGTTCCTACTCGGGGCCACCAACCTCGAGGTCCCGCCCTACAAGGCCTGCTTCCTGGCCGTAGTGCGCCGGTTCTACGAGCGCGGAGTGACCGGACTCAACGGCCACCTGCTCTATGCGCTGCCCGCAGGCGAATACGCGGCCGCCGACGGTTGGCTGCAAAGCCGCGGAATCACGGCGCTGATCGACCAGGCCGCCGAAAGCTGGGCTACCGATCCCGCTCAGTCACTCGACTACCTTTTCGACCGCGTCGAGTCGCGGTTCGTCGACGCCTGGCAATCCGACGCCGGCCTGGACACCTACGGCAACGCCGTGGCCGAGATTCTGCGGTTCAAGGAGGCCGAGGGCGAGGCGCTGTCGATGAAGCCCGCGGAGTGGGTGGAGTTCGCCGCGACCGCCTCGCTGTACGCGGCGATGGAGAAGGCCCGCGAACTCGGCGTCGAGGCGCCCTGGGACTGCGAGCGGTCCAAGACCCCCGAGGGGTACTACCAGGTGCGCGGCGGAATCCCCTACGCGATCGCCAAGTCCCTGGCCGCGGCGCCGTTCGCCGACCTGCTCTGGATGGAGACCAAGACCGCCGACCTCGCCGACGCGCGCGAGTTCGCCGAGGCGATCCACGCGGTCTACCCGGAGAAGATGCTGGCCTACAACCTGTCCCCCTCGTTCAACTGGGACACCACCGGCATGAGTGATGACGAGATGCGCGCCTTTCCCGTCGAACTCGGGAAGATGGGGTTCGTCTTCAACTTCATGACCTACGGCGGCCACCAAATCGACGGCGTGGCCGCCGAGGAGTTCGCCACCGCCCTGCGCCAGGACGGCATGCTGGCGCTGGCACGTCTGCAGCGCAAGATGCGACTGATCGAATCCCCGTACCGCACACCGCAAACGCTGGTGGGCGGCCCTCGCAGCGACGCCGCGCTGGCCGCCTCGTCGGGGCGCACGGCGACCACCAAGGCGATGGGCAAGGGCTCGACCCAGGTTCAGCACCTGGTGCAGACCGAGGTCCCCAAGAAGCTGCTGGAGGACTGGCTGGCGCTGTGGAGCGAGTATTACCAGCTCGGGGATCGGCTGCGGGTGCAGCTTCGTCCGCACCGGGCCGGCTCGGATCTGCTGGAGTTGGCCATCTTCGGGGACGCCGCCGGGGAGAAGCTGGCCGACGTGGTCTTCGATCCGATCACCGACCGGCACGGCCGCAGCATCCTCACCGTCCGGGACCAGAACACCTACTCGGCCAAGCTGCGGCAGAAACGCCTCATGACGCTCATTCACCTCTGGCTGGTGCACCGGTTCAAGGCCGACGCCGTCTACTACGTCACGCCCACCGAGGACAACAAGTACCAGACCGAGAAGATGAAGGCCCACGGCATCTTCAGCGGCGTCAACAAGGACGTCGGAGAGATCATCGTGGCCGACGTCAACGCGGCCCGCATCGCCGAGCTGTTGGATCCCGACCGGGTAGCGCTGCAGAAGCTGATCCGCAAGCAGGACTGAGCCCGGGCAGCCGCCTCCACGGATCGTCGGGACGTGATCACGCCAGCTGGAACAGGTATGCGAATGCGGACCGGGTGTAAGTGACTCCACGCCCGTTGCGCCTGATTGCATCCGGATCTGCAGCAGCCGGAGTCTTCGGCTGCAAGTAACTGTCGAGTCCCTCGGTGTCGACGTGGTAGCGGTCGGCGGCGCGCTCATGCACGACCGCGACCAATGTGAGGCGTGCGTCGAGTGCCGCGATGCTGGCATCGCCGTGGCTGGCATTGGCCAGGAACAGCCCTCCCGGCTTGAGATACTTGCGGCAGTGGTCCCAGAGCGGGCCGGTGTAGAGCGAGATCAGTAAGTCGAACGCCGCCTCGGCAAGGCCGAAGGCAGTTGTGTAGTCGCTGTGGAAAAACTCGATGTGCGGGTCGATGCCGGGTCGGGTACGACCTCGCAGCTCGGCGGTAACCCGGTCGGGAGAGCTGAAGTAGCGGGCGGCGCGCCGGTCGGTGTCTACGTAGGTGACTGCGGGAATCGCCGTCGAGGGCGATAGGTCGAGATAGCAGCCGGGATAGAGCGCACTTGCCGGCGCCCAGGCGACGGCCAGGGCCCCGAACATCTCCGATCTGTCTCCGATCGTCGTCCGGTAGGTGGCCCAGGACGGGTCGGGTATCCGGCGGCGCCCGCCCTGTCCGCATTCACGTGAGCCCATGGCTAGCAGCGTGCCAGGGCCTGCTCGAGCGCGCTCTTCTCCGTGGCCGACAACCACAATCCATATGCGGTCTTGACCTCGATCTGGCGGGCCGCGAACTCACACCGGAACGCCTCGTTCGGCGGAAGCCAGCCGGCGGCGTCGCGAAACGCCTTGTCGAAGTTGGCTTTCGGACTCACCGCGAGAAGATTGCGGGGGTCGTTGGCGAAGTCCAGCCGGCGCTGGGCGTCCCAGGCGCGGGCGCCCTTGTACCAGGCATCGGCCAGCGCGACGACATGGTCGATCTGCACGCTGTTGGAGCTCTGCGGGCCGCGGATGAAGTCGATGACGGTTCCGGTGTAGGGATCGACCAGCGTCCCGCTCTGGGCGAAACACGTGAACGGCCGGACCACGAGGTTCGTCAGGTCCCGGCGCAGGATGTCATCGCGGGTGTTGCAGCCGTTGTGGCCGAACTCCACCTCGACATCGTCGCTCCAAGCCGGTCCGAACTGATCGCGCCGGAAGTCCGAGATGCGGTCCCACCCCCGGACCTCCAGCTCGGCGAGCTGGAATCGGGCGGTGTCGAAACGCGATGGCGCGCTGCCGGGCTGAGGCGGCGGCGCCGATACCGGGGCGGCCGGCGTGGTGGGCGGTTCGGCGCGCCAGGTCGGAGACGGCCCCGCCAACGGTTGCTGGGCGGGGCCGTGCTGCCACAACAGCACCCCGGCCACGCCGCCGATGACCAACAACGACAGGATGGCGGCCAGAACTCGCCGCCGCCACCGGGACGGCCGTGGTTCGCCCGCTGCCATCCTCACGTCTGCAACACTCCCCGGAGAGCCCGCTCGCCCGATCAGATCGCGCGCAGCGGCAGGTCCAGTGCGATGTCGGAGATGTCGATCAGGCCCAGGGTGGTGAAGTTCTCGTAGTTGACAGCCGAACTGGTGATCTGCAAGGTCAGCGAATCCCCGGTCGCCACCGTGTAGGCGATGTCCTCCAGCGAGATGGTCACCGTGCGCTCGCGTCCGTCCAGGATCACCGGGACCGGGGTGACGTTGTTACCCGGCACCAGCCCGGTGGCGTCGTCCACCAACTGGGCATAGACGGTCCGGCTGGTGCCCAGCCCCCGATAGCTGAAGCTGAGCGTGGGCGAACCCACGATCTGGCTGCCCTCCGGTGGAGTTGCGCTGAGGTTCAACGCATTCCACGCCTTTCCGGCGTTGGTGATGGAGAACGGCAGATCACCGATCGGCGCCGGCCCGGAGCCGCCGATGATCGGGCCGAGGCCCAGAACTCCGCCGCCGCCCTGCGTGCTGTAGGGCTGCTCGGCGTTGAAACCGGCCTCCCAGGGGAGTTTGTCGGCAGTCCAGTACAGGCCGTCCTGGTCGTACCACTGGAATGTCGGGATGTCATCGGCCGGGGTACCGGTTCCGGCGACGTACTGGTCGAGCCACTTGAGGTTGTCGATGAGCCCGCGGGCGTCCTGCTCGACCGGCGGGTTGGCGATGTCACAGGTGCCGTGCCCACCGCAGAACCAGACCAGCTTGAAGGGCGT